>NZ_JBIBVY010000002.1:121501-322485 GCF_043080665.1 Streptomyces sp. NPDC014991 | reverse complement strand
TTGGGGGTTTTTTTGTGGGGCTAACCCGGGGGCGTTCTCTTTCACGGGCCCCCCCCCGGGGGGGGCGGCGGGGGGGGGGGGGGGCGGGGGGGCGGGGGGGGGGGGCCCCGGGGGGGGGGGGGGGGCCCCCCCCCACTCCCCTGTGTCCCCCCTCACCAGACGGATCCCTGGTCCTCTCCGGCTCCACGACCCTGAGAAGACGGACGAGGGGGGGACCCGCTGGTGGTCCGGTGCCGGCCGGCGTCACCGCGGCCGGTGCGGGGGCGGTGGACCGGCGCGGGGACGGCACCGCCGGGGAGCCACCGTCCCGGGTGCGGCCGGCGCCCGGTGCCGGTGGAGCGAGTGCCGGGCGCCGCGCGGGCGTTGGGCGGCGGTGCGCGGGCCGCGCCACCCCTGAGCGCGGGTCCGGCGCCGCCACTCGCCGCGGTGAAGGCCGAGTTGGCGGCCGGCGCCGGTGGGCGGGACCGCGCCCGGGGACCGCGGGACCTCGGTGACGGGCATGCACTCGCCTCCTTCTCCCCAGCACCAGGAAACACCCGTTCGGGCGAACCCTCCACCGGAGAGCGGGAACACCGGCTCCGCCGAACGAGTCCTCCTGCCGCCCGAACGCAGTCGTCCCGCTCGCGCGCCGCCGCCGGCGGCCGTTGCCTGGAAGCGTGCCCCTACGCCTCAGGGCCGTCCTGTCGGCCGTACTGATCGCTCTGTCGGGCCTCCTCGTGCCGTGCGGCGCGCTGGCGGCCTGGGCGGCGTACGGGCTCACCGACACGAGCCGGTACGTCACCGCGATGGCGCCGCTCGCCGCCGACCCCGCGGTGCGCGAGGCCGTCGCGGACACGGTCGGAGACGGCATCCTGCGCGCGGTGGGCCGGCACCTGGACGTCCCCCCGGTACCCGGTCCGGTACGCCCGTTCGTGCGTGACGCGGTGCGCTCCTTCACCCAGACCCGGGCCTTCCGGCTGGCCTGGGACACCGGCAACCAGGTCACGCACGACACCGTCCTGCGCGCCCTGCGCGCGGCGGACGACCGCGACGTCACCGTCGACCTGGCCCCCGTCACCGCCCAGGTCAAACGCCAGCTCACCCACGACCATGTGCCGCTCGCCGCACGCATCCCGGTGGAGCACACCGCGGTCGCCGTGCTCCCCGCGGGCGAACTGACCGCGCTCCGGGAGGGGTTCCACGTGCTCGAAGTCGCCGGGTTCTGGCTGCCGGTGGCGGCCGTCGCCTTCGCCGTCGGCGGGATCGCCCTCGCCGTCCACCGCCGCCGGGCCGTCACCGCGACCGCGCTGGGCACGGCCCTGGGCGGCGCCCTGCTCGCCGGCTGCCTCGCCGCCGGCCGCAGCCTGACCCTCGCCGGCCTGCCCGCCGGCGTGCCCCATCCGGCCGCGGGCGCCGTCTACGACGCCCTGACCGGCACCCTGCGCACCGTGGCCTGGCTGCTGCTCGGGCTCGGGCTCGCGGTGGCCCTCACCGCCTGGCTCACCCGGTACCTGCGCCTGACGCGTCCCGCGCGACGCCGGCCAAGGTCGCCAGCGCCCGCGCCAGCTCCGGCTCCGGCGCCGACGCGAGCCCGAGCCTGACCGCGTCCGGGGTCCGGCCGGGGCCGACCGAGAACGCCGTACCCGGGGTGACAGCGATGCCGTGTGCCCGCGCGGCGGCCGTGAAGGTGTCGGCACGCCATGGCGGGGGCAGCTCCCACCAGGCGAAGTAGGCGGCCGGGTCGGAGCGTACGGCGAAGCCGGCCAGCTTCTCGGCGACCAGCCGCTGCCGACGCCGCGCGTCGCGCTGTTTGGCGGCCACCAGCCGGTCCACGGTCCCGTCGCCGAGCCACCGTACGGCCGCCTCCAGCGCGAAGCCGCCCGCGCTCCAGCCGCCGGACCGGACGGCCCGCGCGACCGCGTCGACCCGGTCGTCGGGTACGACGGTGAAACCGACGGTGAGGCCGGGCGCGACCCGCTTGGACAGGCCGTCGACGAGGTGGACGCGTTCCGGGGCGAGCGCGGCGAGCGGAGGGATGCCGCCCGGGTGCAGGAAGGACCAGATCCGGTCCTCGACCACCGGTATCCCCAGGCTGTGGACGGTCTCGGCCAGCTGCCGCAGCCGCCCGGCACCCGTCGTCCGCGCGGTCGGGTTGTGCAGGGTCGGCTGGAGGTACAGCGCGGACAGCGGCGCACCCCGGTGCGCGGCGGTGACCGACCCGGGCAGCAGCCCCTCCTCGTCCGTGGCGAGTGGGACGAGGGTGAGGGCGAGGCGGGCCGCGATCTCCTTCACCAGCGGATATGTCAGCGGTTCGACCCCCACCCGGCCGCCGGGTGGGACCAGCGAGGCGAGGGTGGCGGCGATCGCCTGCCGGGCGTTGCCGGTGAACAGGATCCGCTCCGGACCGGCTTGCAGCCCGGCCCGGGCCAGCAGGGCGGCGACCGCGTCCCGGGCGTCCGGGGTGCCCGCGGCGGCGGCCGGCCGCAGCGCCTGGCCGAGCGCGTCCGGCCGCAGCAGGGGCGCGAGGGCCGGTGCCAGCAGTTCCGACTGGCCGGGCGCGGACGGGTAGTTGAGTTCCAGGTTGACGGGCGGGGACCCCGCGGCCTCGGTCAGGGCGTGCCCGGGCTGCCGGTCCGGTGCGGCGGCCCGCACGAACGTCCCGCGCCCGACCTCGCCCACCACCAGTCCCCGGCGCACGAGTTCGGCGTACACCCGGCCCGCCGTCGACGGAGCGATACCCCGTCGGCGCGCGAACGCGCGCTGCGGCGGCAGCCGTTGCCCCGGCCGCAGCCGGCCGCCCGTGATGTCCCGCGCGATCAGGTCGGCGATGCGCCGGTAGTCGTCCACAAGTCCCCCCGTTCGTCGGCCCGTTGATATTGCACCGAGAGCAAAGATCTTATTGCACCGAGTCACCGCCCGGCCTAGGGTCGGCTCATGCCCCCCTTCCTCGCATACGAGGACAAGGGCCCCGGAACGTCCTTCCGGGTTCCCCTCGTCCTGGTCCACGGACACCCCTTCGACCGCACGATGTGGCATCCGCAGCTGTCCGAGTTCGCCGCCGGCCGCCGGGTGATCGCCCCCGACCTGCGCGGCTACGGCGCCTCCCCCGTCACCCCCGGCCCGGTCCCGCTCTCCCGGCACGCCCAGGACATCGCCGCCCTCCTGGACCACCTCGACGTCGGCGCCTTCGCCCTCGCCGGCCTGTCCATGGGCGGCCAGATCGCCATGGAGTGCGCCGGCCGGCTCGGCGACCGCGTCCGGGGCCTGGTCCTCGCCGCCACCTCCGCCGCCGCCGAGACCCCCGAAGGCCGGCGCGCCCGCGCCGCCATGGCCGGCCGGCTGCTCGCCGAGGGCATGCGGGGCTACGCCGACGAGGTGCTGGAGAGGATGGTCGCCCCCTGTGCCCGCCCCGAGATCAAGGCGCACGTCCACCGCATGATGACGGCCACCTCCCCCGAGGGCGCCGCGGCGGCCCTGCGCGGCCGGGCCGAACGCCCCGACTACCGTGACCTGTTGACCAGGGTGACCGTGCCCGCCCTCGTCCTGGTCGGCGCCGACGACACCTACACCCCCGTCCCCGACGCCGAGACCCTGCACGCCGCCCTGCCCGACTCCGTCCTGCACGTCATCGAGGGCGCCGCCCATCTGCCCAACCTGGAGCGGCCCGAGGAGTTCAACCGGGCCCTGGCCGCCTTCCTGGCGCGGCTCGACGGGTGATCGTAGGCTCGTCCCGTGACCCAGCACCGCGGACGCAGGCCCGGCGCCTGGTGTGCCGGTCTGCTGCTCACCGGGGTGAGCGCGGTCGTCGGCTGCCGGATCGCCGGCACCGACGGCATCACCCCGGTGCCCCAGCTGCTCGCCTTCCTGCCCTGGCTGCTCGCACCGGCCGCGTTCGCCCTGCTGTGCGCGCTGCTCACCCGCTGGTGGACGGGCGTGGTCTGGGCGGTCGCCGTCCTCGGCCTGCTCGCCTGGTACCTGGAGCCGTACGGCAGGACCGGTGAGCCCGGCGGCCCGCCCCTCGCCGCCCTCCGCGTCCTCACCGCCAACGTCGAGTTCGGCCACGCCACCCCCGGCCTCGTCCGTGCCGTGCGCGACCGGCACCCCGACATCGTCTTCGTGCAGGAGTGCGACTCCGGCTGCCGGGCCGCCCTGGAACACGGCACCGGCAGCCGCTACCCGCACCGCCGGGCCGTCGAGGCGGACGGCTCCCGCGGCTCCCTCCTCCTCAGCCGCTACCCGCTGACCCCCGCCCCCGGCGTCCACGGCACCCTGGGCATGCCCGGCGCGGTCGCCGACGTCCACGGTCACGCCGTACGCCTCCAGCTCGCCCACCCCGTGCCCCCGCTGCCGGGCCGGACCGGCGTGTGGCGCCGCGAACTCGGCCGCCTCAGCGCCTTCGCCGCCGCCGGCCCACGCACCCCCACCGTCCTCGCCGGCGACTTCAACGCCTCCCAGGACCACGCGGGCTTCCGGCACATCCTCGACACCGGCCTGACCGACGCGGCCCGCCTCACCGGGCACGACCGCGTCCCCAGCTGGCCGTCGCGCACCGCCTCCGTCATCGGCGTCCAGATCGACCACGTCCTGGTCTCCCGGGACTTCACCGCGGCCGGCGCCCGCTTCCTGCCCCTGGCCGGCACCGACCACCGCGCCCTCGTCGTGGACCTCACCCTGCGTCGGCGCTCCTGAACCGGTACGGATCGAACCGGCCATAATGGGCGCATGTCCCGAGAGTTCCCGATCGGCCTCACCCCTCCCGACTGGCTGGTCCGGAACCTCAGGCCCCAGCAGGCACCCCTCAACCGGCCCGCCCTCGCCCGCGCCGCCCTCGGCATGTCCCTCCCCCTGGCCCTCGGCCTCGCCGCCGGCCGCCCCGCCTACGGCGCCCTGGCCTCCATGGGCGCCCTCTCCGGCGTCATCGGCGACACCGCCGACGCCTACCGCATGCGCATCCTCAACATCGCCGTCCCGCAGCTCTTCGGCGCGGTCGGCGTGGCCCTGGGCGCGCTGGTGCACGGCCATGGCTGGTACGCGGTGGCCGCCGTCACCGGCGTCGCCCTGCTGTCCGGCATGATCTCCACGATCGGCGCGGTCGCCTCGGTCTCCGGCCTGCTCCTGCTCCTGAACTGCGTGGTCGGCGCGGGCCTCCCGCTTCCCTCCCCCTGGTGGGTGGCGCCCGCCCTGATGACCGGCGGCGGCCTGCTGATCCTCCTGCTCGCCCTGCTGGCCTGGCCGCTGCGCGCGGGCGTCCCCGAACGCGCCGCGGTCGCCACCGCCTACCGCGCCGTCGCCGGCCTGCTCACCGCCGCCGGCACCGACCGCGCCGAGGAGTACGAGGAGGCCCGCCGCACCGTCACACAGTCCCTGAACCAGGCCTACGACCTGATCCTGGCCCGGCGCGCCCGCCACCACGGCCGTAGCCCCGAACCCACCCGGCTGCTGGCTCAGTTGAACGCGATCACCCCGCTGATCGAGGCCGCCCCCGCGGCCCACCTGGCCGCCCGCCCCCTCCCCGGGCAGATACCGGCGGAACTGCACCGGCTGGCGGACGCCGTCGAGACGGACCGGACACCCCCCGGCCCCCTCACCCTGCCCATCCCCACCACGGAGACGGCCCGCGCGGTCGACCACGCCCTGCGCCACGCCGCGGAGGTCGTCGCCACCCCCGACGTCGACCTCCGGGGCACCGACGACCGACTCGGCCGCCCCGCCGCCCTGCGCGTCCGCACGGCACGCGCGGCCCGCGACGTCGTCCTGTCCGCCAACTCCTGGCGCTACGGCGTACGCCTCGCCCTCTGCATCGGCATCGCCCAGGCCCTGGTCTCCCTCGTCCCCGTCCCCCGCTCCTACTGGGTCGCCCTGACCATCACCTTCGTCCTCAAACCCGACTTCGGCTCGGTCTTCTCCCGCGCCCTGCTGCGCGCCCTCGGCACGGTGGCCGGCCTGGTCGTCGCGGCGGTCGTCCTCGCCGAGGTCCCGCTGGGCTGGTGGGACGTCCCCACGCTCTTCCTCCTGGCCCCCCTGATCCCGGCCCTCACCCCCCGGGGCTACGGCTACCAGACCGCAGCCATCACCCCCGTGATCCTGCTCCTCTCCGACATCCTCAACCACCAGGGAACGGCCCTGCTGCTCCCGCGGCTGAACGACTCCCTCCTCGGCTGCGCCATCGCCCTGATCGCCGGCTACCTCCTGTGGCCCGAGAGCTGGCACACCCGCGTCGGCGCCCGCCTGGCCGACGCGGTCGCCGACACGGCCGCCTACGTCCAGGCGGCCTTCGGGCCCACCCCCGACCCCGCCGCCCGCGCCCGCATGCGCCGCCGCCTCTACCGCGACCTTTCCGTCATCCGCACCGAGTTCCAGCGGGCCCTGACCGAACCCCCGCCGACCGGCCGGCGCGCCGCCGCGTGGTGGCCGCTCGTCGTCGCCGTCGAACGCGTCGTCGACGCCACGACAGCGGCCGGCGTCCGCGTCCGCCACGGCGCCGCGGCCCCGTCCACCGTCGAGATCGCGCAGGTGACCCTGCAACTGCGCGAGCTGTCCGAGGCCGTACGGGGCGCGGAGACCCTGACCGCCGTCCGCACCGACCTCACCGGCCCCGCGGGCAGCGTCCTCGAACCCCTCCGCCAGGAGCTGGCCGCGGCGCGCTCCATCGCGTCCCCGCACTGACGCGGACCGGCCATCCGGGGCCGCTAACCTTACGTGTCCGTCCTGGCCAGTGATTCAAGGGCTACAACTCACGAAGGGTTGCGCACATGGGCATTCTCACTCTCCTGCGGAACGCGTTCGGCCGCTCACGCAAGGCACGAGCCACCGAGGCGGAGGGTGCGGACCGGTCCCCCGAGCGCACCCCCGACCCCACCACCCCGGCCTCCACCGACGAACACGAACTGGTGGCAGCGGCCTTCGACAAGGTGAAGATCCCCGCCCCGACGGCGTCCGAGGAGAACTCCGGGACCGGGCCCACGGCCGAGACCGAGGAAGCGTCCGAGCCCGAGGCGGCTCCCGAGCCTCAGGCCGCCACCGTGGCCGAGCGGACTCCCCAGCCCGAGATCGCGGCTGAGACCGAGGGAGCTTCCGAGCCTCAGGTCATCCCTGAGACCAGGGAGGATGCCGAGCCCGAGGTCACTGCTGAGACCAGGGAGGACGCCGAGCCCGAGGCCGTAGCCGACGCCGAGAGCGCGGACGAGGTGAAGGCCGAGGCCGGCGCCCCGGCCGACGCTGAGGTCACTGCTGAGACCAGGGAGGACGCCGAGCCCGAGGCCGTAGCCGACGCCGAGAGCGCGGTCGAGGAGAAGGCCGCGGCTGAGGAGGGGGCTCGGGGGGCGGCACCGGCCGAGGAGGCCGCCGAGGGGTCGCCCGCGGTCGTGGACGGTCCGGAGTCCGCCGAGCAGGAAGCCGAGCAGGAAGCCGGGACCGAGGCCCAGGCCGAGGGGGAGCCGACGTCGGCGAAGGCCGCCGGGACGACGGCCGAGGAGACCGCACCGGGCGAGGACACGGCTCAGGACACTCAGGCGTCCGCAGCGGCGGCTGCCAAGGCCGAGCGCACCGCCCCGGCCGCCGAGGCGGAGCCCGAGCCCGAGCCGAAGGCCGAGCAGAGCACGCCGGTGGAGGAGAAGACCGAGCCGGAACCGGAGCCGAGTGCGGACGAGGACACCCCGGAGCCGACGACGGCCGAGGCCGGCGCCGAGGAGGAACCGGAATCTCCGGAGACCGCACCCACCGAGACGACGGCCCCGCAGGCCGCCGACGGCGAGAGCACCCCGCAGGGTCCAGTCGCGGGTGGTGCGGGTGGGGACACGGACGCCGAAGGCGAAGCCGAGGCGGAAGCCGTGGCCGAGGCCGGCAAGGCCCACCCCGCCGTCCCCCTCGCGGAGCTGAAGCGCGCCGCTCCCGCCCTCACCACCGCCTACAAGGCCGCGACAGCCACCCTGGAGAAGGCCGGCCTCACCGGCACCCGGGCGAAGCTCTACCTCGTGCTGGACCGCTCCGCGAGCATGCGCCCGTACTACAAGGACGGTTCCGCCCAGGCCCTCGCCGACCAGACCCTCGCCCTCGCCGCGCACCTGGACCCGGAGGCCACGGTCCACGTCGTCTTCTTCTCCACGGAGGTGGACGGCACCACCGACCTCACCCTCACCCCGGGCCACGAGACGAAGATCGACGACGCGCACGCCGGCCTCGGCCGCATGGGCCGTACCAGTTATCACGCCGCCGTGGACGCCGTACTCGCCCACTACGACGAGAACGCCGCCCCCGGCACCCCGGCCCTGGTCGTCTTCCAGACCGACGGCGCCCCGGACGCCAAGACCCCGGCGACCCAGTCCCTCACGAAGGCCGCGTCCGGTCACCCCGCCGTCTTCTTCTCCTTCGTCGCCTTCGGTGAACACGACAACAAGGCCTTCGACTACCTCCGCAAGCTGAAGACCGGCAACACGTCCTTCTTCCACGCCGGCCCCACGCCCCGTGAGCTGACGGACCCCGAGCTGTACGAGGGCGTACTGGCCACCTGGCGCCCGTGACCGGCCGGTCACCCGCCACGCCGGCCCCCGCGCCACCCGGCCGCCCCTTCCCACCCTGCAAAACGGGAAGCGGGCGGCCCGCCCGTCTCGGCTACGATTTCAAGGTTCGTACAACCCCCCGACCTGGGAGCAGCCCGCGATGGCTCGACACCTCATCACCAGCGCCCTTCCGTACATCAACGGGATCAAGCACCTGGGCAACATGGTGGGGTCCATGCTCCCGGCGGACGTGTACTCCCGCTACCTCCGCCAGCGCGGCCACGACGTCCTGTACATCTGCGCGACCGACGAGCACGGCACCCCCGCCGAGCTGGCCGCGAAGGAGCTGGGCGTGCCGGTGGACGAGTTCTGCGCGCAGGCGCACGACGCGCAGAAGGCGGTGTACGACGGCTACGCGCTCGCGTTCGACTACTTCGGCCGCAGCTCCAGCCCGCAGAACGCGGAGATCACCCAGCACTTCGCGCGGAAGCTGAACGAGAACGGCTTCATCGAGGAGCGGGCGATCCGCCAGGTGTACTCCCCGACCGACGGCCGCTTCCTCCCCGACCGCTATGTCGAGGGCACTTGCCCGCACTGCGGTTACGACAAGGCCCGCGGCGACCAGTGCGAGAACTGCACCCGCGTCCTGGACCCGACCGACCTGATCGACCCGCGCTCGGCGATCTCCGGTTCCACGGACCTGGAGGTCCGCGAGACCAAGCATCTCTTCCTGCTCCAGTCCAAGCTCCAGCACGAGGTCGAGGCGTGGGTCGCCCGGCACGAGGCCGACTGGCCGCAGCTCGCCTCCTCCATCGCCCGCAAGTGGCTGACCGAGGGCCTGCACGATCGCGCGATCACCCGTGACCTGGACTGGGGCGTCCCCGTGCCGGCGGACACCTGGCCGGAGCTGGCGGCCGAGGGCAAGGTGTTCTACGTCTGGTTCGACGCCCCGATCGAGTACATCGCCGCGACGAAGGAGTGGGCGGACGCCGCTCCCGCCGGGGAGACCCGGGACTGGAAGTCCTGGTGGTTCGAGGCGGACGACACCGTCCGCTACACCGAGTTCATGGCGAAGGACAACGTTCCCTTCCACACCGTGATGTTCCCGGCCACCGAGCTGGGCGTGCGCGAGCCGTGGAAGAAGGTCGACTACGTCAAGGCGTTCAACTGGCTGACGTACTACGGCGGCAAGTTCTCCACCTCGCAGAGGCGGGGTGTCTTCACCGACCAGGCCCTGGACATCCTGCCCGCCGACTACTGGCGGTACTTCCTGGTCGCCAACGCCCCCGAATCGGACGACTCGTCCTTCACCTGGGAGCACTTCACCGCCACGGTGAACAAGGACCTCGCCGACACACTCGGCAACTTCGTCAACCGCGTGCTGTCCTTCTCCCGGAAGCGCTTCGGCGACGACGTACCGGCCGGCGGCACACCCGGTGAGGCGGAGACGCGGCTCGGCGAGGAGATCGCCCGGCTGCTCGCCGAGTACGAGGATCAGATGGAGGCCCTCCAGTTCCGCAAGGCCGCCGCGGCCCTGCGCGCCCTGTGGTCGGCCGGCAACTCCTACCTGGAGGAGAAGGCCCCCTGGCTGGAGATCAAGACGGACAAGGACGGCGCGGCCCTCACCCTGCGTACGGCGATGAACCTGATCCACCTGTACGCGGTGGTCTCCGAGCCGCTGATTCCGGCCAGCTCGGCGGTGATGCGCGCTGCCTTCGCCCTGCCGGACGACACCGCCGCCTGGGTCTCCGCCGACGAGGCGAAGTCGCTGGCCTCCGTCCCGGCCGGTACCCCCTTCACGGTGCCGCCGGTGCTCTTCGCCAAGCTGACGGACGAGGACCTGGCGACGTACAAGGAGCGTTTCGGCGGCGACGAGAGCTGACCGCGCCGCGCTGAGGCCCGCTGAGGGCGCCGAGCCGGATGCTCGGCGCCCTCTCGCTTGCCGGCCGGGTTACTTCAGCACACCGGCCCCGGTGGTCGTCGCCAGTTCCGCCGGCAGGTTCTTCGCCGACGTCTCCAGGCCCGCGGTGAGCGTCGGGGTCCAGTTCACCGTTGTCGTGATCTTCTTCGAGGAGGCGGCGTTGTACGCGGCGACCAGGTCGGTGGCCGTGCCGTTGACGAGGTTGCCGCTGCCCGCGACCGAGCCGGTGCCGTCGCCGCTGAGCAGCTTGGCGACCTTGCCGCCGGACGGCACCGTCCAGTAGTTGTCCTCGGCGACGACCTGGGCCTTCGCGCGGGAGTTGATGCTGTACAGGGGCGCGTAGCCGTCGACGGTCGTCGTGTCGTACACGTTGTTGTAGATGTGGATCTGGCCGATGCGGGCGAGCGGGGCGCGCTGGACGATGCCCTTCCACACGTTGTGGTGGATGGAGACCCGCAGCTTGCCGGTGCTGTCCTTGTCGCTGGAGCCGATCAGCATCGTCTTGTCGTGGTCGGTGAACCGGTTGCGTTCGACGGTCACCAGGTCGGAGCCGTTGGTGATGTCGAGGGCGCCGTCGTGGATCTGGTACTCGCGGCCGAAGTACTTCGGGTTGGCCCGGTCGAGGTGGGGGGCGTCGGTGAACGTGTTGTGGTCCGCCCACACGTGCGTGGCGCCGCGCAGGGTGACGGCGTCGTAGGCGGAGTTCCAGTTGCCGTCGTCGCCGTCCGTCGGGTCCCACTGCGGGAAGCAGTCCTCGGTGGCGGAGAAGGCCAGGTTGCGGATGATGACGTTGTCGACGCCCTTCACCTGGAGGCTGCCGCCGGTGATCCCGGCGCCGGTGCCGGGCACGCCCACGATCGTGGTGTTGGCCGGCACCTTGAAGACGATGTTCTTCGCCTGCTTGTCCTGGGCGGCGGCGCGGGCCTTCTCCTGCGTGCCGGAGGGCAGCTTGGAGCGGCCGTAGGTGGCGGGGTCGTACGCCTTGAGGTAGGCAGACAGCGAGTAGCCGGTGCCGGCCGCGTAGTCCGCACAGGTCAGCTTCTTGCCGCTGTCGTCGGTGTTGGCGTCGATGGTGCCCTTGACCTTGATGATGCGGGGCGCGGTGTCGGAGGCCGAGCCGAGTGCCTTCACGAGCTGGGCGCGGCCGGTGACGGTGAAGGTGTGCGCGGAGTCGGCCTTCGCCCCGCCGGTGGTCCCCGTGCCGGAAGCGGCCCAGCCGTCCTTGGCGGCGAGCGTCTGGTGGTACAGGTCGACGGCGTCGGCGTTCGCGGTCATCACGAACACCCCGGCGCCGACGCCGGCGGCCACGACGGCGGCGGACACGGCGAGGGTGCGCCGCCCGCGGAGGGACCGGCGGTGGGAGGGAGCTGCCACGGAGGAGTCCTTACGGGTCTGCTGAACGAGTCTTACGCTCCCTCAGTGGCCGCCGCGGGCCGGAAGGTTGCCGCCGTCCGGAGCAATTCCTTCGGGTGATCCGTGGGCTTCCGGCAGCCCTGCGGCACCGGGCGTCGCGTGTGCGTGCCCGGAAGCCGGAAATGATCTCCCCGTGGACATCCCCGAACCCCATCACCGCCTCCTCGCGGACGTCGTCCCGGCGGGCGGACCGTACGGCCTGGTGCTCGCCGGCGGGTACGCGCTCCAGGCCCACGGGCTGCTGCGGCGCCCGCACGCCAACCTCGACCTCGCCACGGAGAACTCCGCAGCCATGGAGCACATCGCCGCCGCCGTCGGCGCGGCGCTGGAGGCGCGGGGGCGGCAGGTGCGCACCGGCGCCGGCACCGCGCTCACCGCACAGCTGGCGGTCACGGACCCGGTGAGCGGCGAGGAGTGCGCGCTCGCGCTGCACAAGGAGATGTTCTGGCAGCCGCCGGAACTCACCGGGTACGGTCTGGCGCTCTCCCTGGAGGACACGGTCGGTACGAAGGTCCGCGCGCTGTACGACCGGGGGGCGGCCGTCGACCTCGTGGACGCGCGGGCGGCGGCGGCCCGTTTCTCCCTGCCGCGTCTGGAGGAGCTGGGGCGCCGGCACGCCCACGACACCTTCGACCTGCCCACCCTCCAGTCCCGGCTGACCGGCACGGACTTCTACGCCGACGCCGACTTCCTCCGCCTCGGCCTGGACGGTGAGCGGATCGCCGCGCTGCGCGCCTGGGCCCAGCACTGGTCCGACGACATCACCGAACGGCTGCTGGAGGACGGCGCCTCCGCCGACGCCATGGCCGAGGCCGACGACGAGGACGACGGCGACGGCGACGGCGACGGCGAGGCCGACCCGGGCGTCCGGGTCTGGTGACGGCGTCCCGGCCCTCGGTGGCGTCACCGTACGACGGGACAGCCGGCGGCCTGTGCGGGCGGGTCCCGGGTGTGCGCACCGGGCCCGGAGACGGCTGTGCGCGCCGGTCGTCCAGAGCGGGTCAGGACAGACCGGCGCGCACCGGCGGGACCGTGCCGTCTACTTCGGCTGCGGCTTCCTGATGCTCAGGTGCAGCTCGCGCAGGCGGGACTCCTCCAGCTCGGTCGGGGCGCCCATCATCAGGTCCTGGGCGTTGCCGTTGAGCGGGAAGGCGATCGTCTCGCGGATGTTCGGCTCGTCCGCGAGGAGCATGACGATACGGTCCACGCCCGGGGCGATGCCGCCGTGCGGCGGGGCGCCGAAGCGGAACGCGCGGAGCATGCCCGCGAACTCGCGCTCGGTGGTCTCGTGGTCGTAGCCCGCGATCTCGAAGGCCTTCAGCATGATGTCGGGCTCGTGGTTCCGGATCGCGCCGGAGGACAGCTCGACGCCGTTGCACACGATGTCGTACTGCCAGGCCAGGATGTCCAGCGGGTCCTGGTTCTCCAGCGCGTCCATGCCGCCCTGCGGCATCGAGAACGGGTTGTGCGAGAAGTCGATCCGGCCGGTCTCCTCGTCCTTCTCGAACATCGGGAAGTCGACGATCCAGCAGAAGCGGAAGACGTTCTCCTCGAAGTGGCCGGCCCGCTTGGCGGCCTCGACGCGGACCGCGCCCATGATCTTGGAGACCTCGTCGAACTCGCCCGCGCCGAAGAAGACCGCGTGGCCGGGGGCCAGGGAGAGCCGCTTGGTCAGCTCCGCGACGTTCTCCTCGGTGAGGAACTTCGCGATCGGGCCGGACAGCGCGCCGTCCTCGCCGACGCGGACCCAGGCCAGGCCCTTCGCGCCCAGCGTCACGGCGAAGTCGCCGAGCTGGTCGAAGAACTTGCGCGGCTGGTCCTGGACCGCCGGCACCGGCAGGGCGCGCACGTGCTTGCCGGCGAACGCCTTGAACTCCGAGCCCTCGAAGACGTCGGTGATGTCCACCAGCTCCAGCTTGGCGCGCAGGTCCGGCTTGTCGGAGCCGTACTTGAGCATCGCCTCGCGGAACGGGATGCGCGGGAACGGGGAGGTGACGTGGCGTCCGCCCCCGAACTCCTCGAACAGCTCGGTCATCAGCTGCTCGATCGGCCGGAAGACGTCCTCCTGCTCCACGAAGCTCATCTCGACGTCGAGCTGGTAGAACTCGCCCGGCGAGCGGTCGGCGCGGGCGTCCTCGTCGCGGAAGCAGGGCGCGATCTGGAAGTAGCGGTCGAAGCCGGAGATCATCAGCAGCTGCTTGAACTGCTGCGGGGCCTGCGGCAGGGCGTAGAACCTGCCCGGGTGCAGACGGGAGGGGACCACGAAGTCGCGGGCGCCCTCGGGGGAGGTGGCCGTCAGGATCGGGGTCGCCATCTCGTTGAAGCCGAGCGCCGTCATCTTGTGGCGGATCGCGCCGATGACCGCCGTGCGCAGCATGATGTTGCGGTGCATGCGCTCGCGGCGCAGGTCCAGGAAGCGGTACTCCAGGCGCCGCTCCTCGTTGACCCCGTCCTCGGTGTTGATGGTGAAGGGCAGCGGCTGGGCCGCGCCCAGCAGTTCGACCTCGCCGACCTCGACCTCGATCTCACCGGTCGGCAGGTCGGGGTTCACGTTCTCGGTGCCGCGGGAGACGACGCGGCCGTCGACGCGGACCGTGGACTCCTTGGAGATGCTGTCCAGGGCCTCGTACGCGGGGGTGCCGGGGCGGGCGACCAGCTGGGTGATGCCGTAGTGGTCGCGCAGATCGATGAAGAGGATGCCGCCCAGGTCGCGCCGATTGTGCAGCCAGCCGCTCAGCCGGACGTCGGTGCCGACGTCAGAGGCGCGGAGCTGGCCGCAGGTGTGGGACCTGTACCGATGCATCGTCGTTCATCGTCCTTCGTGGTGGGGTTCTCTCCTGCCGGCCCTCCGACCGGCGGGAACGGGCACGGGGCCCGGACCCGTCAAGGGTACCGGGCAGGCCGGCATCGGCTCCCCACCATTACCGCCCGCCCGGCTACAGTGGCAGTTATAGGGCATCTATTCCTAAAGTAGGCCAATGCGCACAGGCGAGCCCCTCCCGTCCGTCGAGGACGTCCTCGCCGCCCTCGCGACCGGGATGTGGCACTGGGACACGGCGACCGGGCTGGTCACCGTGGACGCGGAGGCGGCGCGGCTGCTCGGGCTGCCCGCGAAGCCGGTCACCCTCACCGAGGCCCAGACCCGGGCCCGGCTGCACCCGGTCGACTGGAGCGAGATCACCGGCGTGGTGCCGCTGGCGGTCGCCGAGGGCACCCTCGCCGAGGTCCGGATCCGGATCATGGACGAGGCGGGCGACGTCCTGCGGGTCGTCCGCAGCCGCTCCAAGCCGTCCTTCGACCCCGAGCGGCGGGCGTACAAGCTGATCGGCACCCTCCAGGAGGTGACCGAGCCCATCCCGGGCACGGCAGCGGCCCGCAGCGCGGTCACCGGCGACTGGCGGCGCTCCCGGGAGGCGTTCCTGCTGGACGCGGGCCGGGCGCTGGCCGAGGCCCGGTCGACGGAGGAGGTGCTGCGGGTGGTGGCCGGCCTGTCGATGCCGGGGTTCACCCCGGACGGGCTCATCCTGTTCGGCGTCGAGGGCGACCGGCTGACCATCACCGGTCAGCACGGGCACCAGCCCGGTGACATGGGCCCCTTCGAGTACATGCCGCTGAGCACCGACTACCCGGCGACCGAGGTGGTCCGCACCGGCCGCGCGGTCTACCTGTCCTCCCCCGAGGAGTACAAGGCCCGCTACCCGGCCACCTGGCGGCTCGCCCGGCACTTCGCCCGCCGGTCCTGGGCGTTCCTGCCACTGACCGTGGGCGGGCGCACCATGGGCACCTGGATGGCGGGCTTCACCTATCCGGTGGCGTTCACGCCCGACGAGCGGGCCGTGCTGGCGACGGTCGCCCGGATGCTCGCCCAGGCCCTGTCCCGGGCCGGCACCGCCGAGTCCGAGCGGGAGCTGACCGACGGCCTCCAGCGCTCCATGCTGCCGTCGCTGGGCCCCGAGATCCCGGGCATGCTGGTGGCCGCCCGCTACATCCCGACCGGCGGCGGACTCCAGGTCGGCGGCGACTGGTACGACGAGATCCCGCTTCCCTCCGGGCGCTTCGCGCTGGTCATCGGGGACGTCCAGGGCCACGACGTCCGCGCGGCCGGACTCATGGGCCAGCTGCGCATCGCGCTGCGCGCCTACGCCGCCGAGGGGCACCGCCCGGACGCCGTCCTCACCCGCGCCTCCCGCTTCCTGCACGGCATCACGCACGACGAACAGATGACCGACCTGCGGTTCGCGACCTGCCTCTACGGCGAGGTCGACCCGGCGACCGGGATGCTGGAGATCGCCCGCGCCGGGCACCCGCACCCGGTGATCCGGATGGCCGACGGCACGGTGATGCTGCGGCCGACGGCGGGCGGACTGCCGCTGGGCATCGACCCGGACGCCGACTACCCGATCACCCGGTTCGCCCTCGAACCCGGCGAGACGCTGATGCTGTGCACCGACGGCCTGATCGAGACCGGCGGACACGACATGGCCAGCGGCTGGCACCGGCTGCGGGCGATCCTGGAGGAGCACCAGGACGATCTGGAGGCACTGGCCGACGCGCTGGTTCAGGGCGTGCACGGGCCGTCCTCGCACCACACCACCGGCCCGCTGGCCGACCGCCGCGAGGACGACATCGCCCTGCTGCTGCTCTGCCGGCCCGGGGAGGGCGGCGGCTGCGGAGCCGCCTCCGGCCGGGGAACGGCCGTACGGCCCAGGGTGCGGCGCACACTGCTGCCGGTGGGGCAGGACGAACCCGAGCGGATCGCCGAGGCCCGTCAGTACCTGCGCGACCTGCTGGACGACTGGGCGTCGGCCGACCAGGTGGACTCGGCGGTACTGCTGGTCTCCGAGATGGTCACCAACGTGCTGGTGCACACCGACGCCGACGCGCTGCTGCTCGCCGAGGTCACGGGTGAGGGCGGCGGGCGGCGGCTGCGGGTGGAGGTCTTCGACACCGGCGACGACCTGCCGCACAAGCGCCGCCCCGGCGAACTCGCCTCCTCCGGCCGGGGCCTGATGCTGATCGAACTCCTCGCGGACTCGTGGGGGGTGGACCCGCGGGGTGAGGGAAAGAGCATCTGGTTCGTCCTCTACGAGCCGCCGGACGGCGCCGACCCGTCCGCGTGACGCTCCCTCAGCTCCCGCACGACTCCGAAGGCCGCCGCGGTCAGCGGGACCGCGAGGAGCATGCCGAGGACGCCCGCGACGGAGGCACCCGCGGTGATCGCCAGCAGCACCACGGCCGGGTGCATCTGCACGGTCCGGCTCTGGATCACCGGCTGGAGCACGTGCCCCTCCAGCAGTTGCACGGCGAGCACCACCGCGAGCACCCACAGCGCGATGACGAAACCCCGGTCGGCGAGGGCGACCAGCACGGCCACCGCACCGGAGACGAACGCCCCCAGATACGGGATGTAGGCGCCGACGAAGACGAGCGCTCCCAGCCCGACCGCGCCGGGCACCCCGAGGAGGAGCAGGCCGACGGTGATGCACAGGGCGTCGATGAGGGCGATGAGGGTGGTCCCGCGCATGAACCCCTCGACCGCCGCGAAGGCCCGCCGGCCGATGGCCTCGACGGTGTCGGCGGTGCCGCCGGGCGCGAGGGACCTCGCGGCGGCCACGGCCCGTTGGGAGTCGCGCAGGAAGAAGAAGACCAGCAGCAGCGCGAGCACGGCCATGGCGACGGTCTCGCCGATGACACCGACCCCGCTGATGACGTTGGACACGGCGGTTCCGCCGAACCGCCCCAGCAGCTCGCGCGCGTTGCCGGAGAGATCACCGAGCCCGGACCCGGCGGCCCCGAAGTGCCGCGTGACGGTGTGGGCGGCGTCCCGGAGCGAGGAGGCGATCTGCCCGCCGGTGCCGATCAGCGCGGCGACGATGATGTACACGGCACCGCCGACGACGGCCACCACGGCGACGCAGGTCAGCCCGGCCGCGACCGACGGTTGCACCCCGGCCCGCACCATCCGCCGGTACAGCGGCCCGAGCAGCGCCGTCCCGAGCAGCGCGAGCAGCACCGGCGTGACGGCCGTACGCAGCTCCGCGCACAACCGCACCCCGACCCAGCCCACCCCCGCGACGAGCAGCAGCACGACGCACCACGCAGCGAGCCGCCGGACGGCAGCGGGCAACAGAAGCACACCCCCACCCGACCACAGTCCCCGTCCCCTGTCCTGCGACGCGGGGCCGGGCGGGTGAGCACCGGAGGGTGGTCCGGGGGACGGACGCACGGCCCGGCGAGCGCACGCGGACAGGCGGTCGGAACGGACCGGTCCGGGCAGGCACGCGCGCACGGGCCCCGTCCGTGTCCGGACGGGGCCCGTGCGCGGGAGGCGGGGCAAGGCCTACAGCCCGCCCTCCGACATTCCGTGGACCGCCGGGACCGTGCCCAGAAGTCCCTTCTGGAAGTCCTCGAAGGCCTGCTGGAGTTCTGCCTTGGTGTTCATCACGAACGGGCCGTAGTGCGCCATGGGTTCCCGGATGGGCCGGCCGCCGAGGAGGACGACCTCCAGGTCCGGGGTGTGGGCGTCCTGCCTCTCGTCCGCGCGGACGGTCAGCGAGGATCCGGCGCCGAAGACGGCCGTCTGGCCCATGTGGACCGGGCGGCGCTCCGCACCGACGGCGCCGCGGCCCGCGAGGACGTACGCCAGTCCGTTGAAGTCCTCCTGCCAGGGCAGGGTGATCTCCGCGCCCGGCGCGAGGGTCGCGTGGACCATCGTGATCGGGGTGTGGGTGACGCCCGGACCGGCGTGGCCGTCCAGCTCACCGGCGATGACGCGCAGGAGCGCGCCGCCGTCGGGGGAGGTGAGCAGCTGGACGTTGCCGCCGCGGATGTCCTGGTAGCGGGGCGCCATCATCTTGTCCTTGGCCGGGAGGTTCACCCACAGCTGGAGGCCGTGGAAGAGGCCGCCGGACACGACGAGGGACTCCGGCGGCGCCTCGATGTGCAGCAGGCCCGCACCGGCCGTCATCCACTGGGTGTCACCGTTGGTGATCGTGCCGCCGCCGCCCTGGCTGTCCTGGTGGTCGAAGATCCCGTCGATGATGTACGTGACCGTCTCGAAGCCGCGGTGCGGGTGCCAGGGGGTGCCCTTGGGCTCGCCCGGCGCGTACTCCACCTCACCCATCTGGTCCATCATGATGAACGGGTCGAGGTGGCGGTAGTTGATCCCCGCGAACGCCCGGCGCACCGGGAAGCCCTCGCCCTCGAAACCGCTCGGCGCGGTCGTGACGGCGAGCACGGGGCGTGCCACGGCGTCGGCGGGAGCGGTCACACGGGGCAGCGTCAACGGGTTCTCGACAGTCACTGCAGGCATGGGTACCTCCTTGGTACGCCCACTTTAGTTGACTATTGAACTTTTCGCTCCCCAGAACAAGGAAAGCCCGGAGGGCATTCCCTCCGGGTCACTCGTCCGGTCCAGGTGGGACAGGGTCGTTCAGCCGCCGTACATCCGGCGCATCGCGAAGTCCACCATCTGCTCGACGGCCTTCGCGTCGAAGACCATCCGGTGCTCGCCCTCCATGTCCAGGACGAAGCCGTAGCCGGTCGGCAGCAGGTCGATCACCTCGGCGCCGGTGATGACGAAGTACTTGGACTCCTTGCCCGCGTACCGGCGCAGCTCCTTGAGGGAGGTGAACATCGGGATCACCGGCTGCTGGGTGTTGTGCAGGGCCAGGAAGCCGGGGGTGTCGCCGCGCGGGCAGTACACCTTCGAGGTGGCGAAGATCTGCTGGAAGTCCTCGGCGGCCAGCTGGCCCGTGGTGAAGGCGCGCACCGCGTCCGCGAGCGAGGGCGGGGACGGCTCCGGGTAGAGCGGCGGCTGCTGGCCGTACCCGCCCGCACCGCCCGGCATCTGCTGCTGCGGCGGGGCGTACTGCTGCTGGGCAGTGCCCCCGTCCATCGGCTGGCCGTATCCGTACATGCGCGCAAGCGTACCGAGGCGGCGGCCCGGGAAGGGCGCCGTCCGGGGCAGGCGGCATCCCCGAGCGCGCGCGGTGTGGCCGTACTGGGCGGTCGCCCGTCTTCGTCCGGCCGGCCGGACCGCCCGACGGCCCTGTTCAGGGGCGCGGGCCGGGTAGACCCTTCTCACACTTCCGGAGACAGGGGTTGCTTCTTATTACCGACGGGTAGCATCATCGTAGCTACTTGTTGGTACGTGAACTAGGTGCGAGGAGTCAGTGCCTCGCCGATCTCTCAACGGAGCCGTCGCCATGGGGCACTACAAGTCGAATCTCCGCGACATCGAGTTCAACCTCTTCGAGGTACTCGGGCGCGACAAGGTGTACGGCACCGGCCCGTTCGAGGAGATGGACGTCGAGACCGCCAAGAGCGTCCTGGAGGAGCTGACCCGCCTCTCCGAGAACGAGCTGGCCGAATCCTTCACCGACGCGGACCGCAACCCGCCCGTCTTCGACCCGGAGACCAACACCGCTCCGGTCCCCGCGTCGTTCAGGAAGAGCTACCAGGCGTTCATGGACTCCGAGTACTGGCGGCTCGGCCTGCCCGAGGAGATCGGCGGCACCACCTCGCCCCGCTCCCTCATCTGGGCCTACGCCGAGCTGATCCTGGGCGCCAACCCGGCCGTGTGGATGTACTCCTCGGGCCCCGCGTTCGCCGGCATCCTCTTCGAGGAGGGCAACGAGGTCCAGAAGCACATCGCCAAGGTCGCCGTGGAGAAGCAGTGGGGCTCCACCATGGTGCTCACCGAGCCCGACGCGGGCTCCGACGTGGGCGCCGGCCGCACCAAGGCGGTGCAGCAGGAGGACGGCTGCTGGCACATCGAGGGCGTGAAGCGCTTCATCACCTCGGGTGAGCACGACATGTCGGAGAACATCCTCCACTACGTCCTCGCCCGCCCCGAGGGCGCCGGCCCCGGCACCAAGGGCCTGTCCCTCTTCCTCGTCCCTAAGTACCTCTTCGACTTCGAGACCGGCGAACTGGGCGAGCGCAACGGCGTCTACGCCACCAACGTCGAGCACAAGATGGGCCTCAAGGCCTCCAACACGTGCGAGATGACCTTCGGCGACAAGCACCCCGCCAAGGGCTGGCTGATCGGCGACAAGCACGACGGCATCCGCCAGATGTTCCGCATCATCGAGTTCGCCCGCATGATGGTCGGCACGAAGGCGATCTCCACGCTCTCCACCGGCTACCTCAACGCGCTGGAGTACGCCAAGGAGCGCGTCCAGGGCCCGGACCTGGCCAACTTCCTGGACAAGACCGCCCCCAAGGTCACCATCACCCACCACCCCGACGTGCGCCGCTCGCTGATCACCCAGAAGGCGTACGCGGAGGGCATGCGCGCCCTCGTGCTGCACACCGCCTCGGTCCAGGACGCGATCCAGATCAAGGAGGCGAACGGTGAGGACGCCTCCGCCGAGCACGCGCTGAACGACCTGCTGCTGCCCATCGTCAAGGGCTACGGCTCCGAGAAGGGCTACGAGCAGCTCGCCCAGTCGCTCCAGACCTTCGGCGGCTCCGGCTTCCTCCAGGAGTACCCGATCGAGCAGTACATCCGGGACTCCAAGATCGACACGCTGTACGAGGGCACCACGGCGATCCAGGGGCAGGACTTCTTCTTCCGGAAGATCGTCCGCAACCAGGGCGCCGCGCTGAACTCGCTCGCCGAGGACATCAAGAAGTTCCTCGCGCTCGGCACCGGCGGCGAGGAGCTGGCCGGCGCCCGCGAGCACCTGGCCAAGGCCGCGGTGGAACTGGAGGCGATCGTCGGCCTGATGCTGACCGACCTCGCCGCCACCGAGCAGGACACCAAGAACATCTACAAGGTGGGCCTGAACACCACCCGCCTGCTGATGGCCTCCGGTGACGTCGTCGTCGGCTACCTGCTGCTGAGGGGCGCCGCCATCGCCGCCGAGAAGCTGGCCACGGCCTCGGCGAAGGACAAGGCCTTCTACACCGGCAAGATCGCCGCGGCGAAGTTCTTCGCGGCGAACGTCCTGCCGGGCGTCACGCTCGCCCGCAAGGTCGCCGCCGGCGTCGAGCTGGACCTGATGGAGCTGGACGAGGCCGCCTTCTAGGCACCGCCCCGGACCCGGGGCACAAACCGGAAACCGGCGTCCCTATCCGTTGATTGCCCGCACGGGCCCGCTCTCCCACCAGGAGCGGGCCCGTGCACGTCGTTAAGGTGAACCCATGAGCGCAGCAGCCCGCTTCGACCGCGGCCACACCGACGACCTGATGACCTTCCTGGCGGCGAGCCCCACGCCGTACCACGCCGTCGCGAACACCGCCGAGCGGCTGGAGAAGGCAGGCTTCCGGCAGGTCGCCGAGACGGACGCCTGGGACGGCACGCACGGCGGCCGGTACGTGCTGCGCGGCGGCGCGATCGTGGCCTGGTACGTCCCCGAGGGCGCCGAGCCGCACACCCCGTTCCACATCATCGGCGCGCACACCGACTCCCCCAGCCTGCGCGTCAAACCCCGTCCCGACAGCGGGGCGCACGGCTGGCGCCAGGTCGCCGTGGAGATCTACGGCGGCCCGCTGCTGAACTCCTGGCTGGACCGCGACCTGGGCCTGGCCGGCCGGCTCACCCTGCGTGACGGCTCCTCGGCCCTGGTCAACGTCGACCGGCCACTGCTGCGGGTGCCGCAGCTCGCCATCCACCTGGACCGCTCGGTCTCCGCCGACGGCCTCAAGCTGGACAAACAGCGCCACCTCCAGCCGGTGTGGGGCCTCGGCGGCGAGGTGCGCGACGGCGACCTGATCGCCTTCCTGGAGCAGGAGGCCGGGCTCGCGGCGGGCTCGGTGGCCGGCTGGGACCTGATGACGCACCCGGTGGAGCCGCCCGCCTACCTCGGCCGGGACCGGGAGCTGGTCGCCGGACCGCGCATGGACAACCTGCTGTCCCTGCACGCCGGCGTGGCCGCGCTGACCGCCGTCGTCACCGCCGACGCCCCGCCCGCCCGCATCCCCGTGCTGGCCGCCTTCGACCACGAGGAGAACGGCTCGCAGTCGGACACCGGCGCCGACGGCCCGCTGCTCGGATCGGTGCTGGAACGCTCGGTGTTCGCGCGCGGCGGGACGTACGAGGACCGGGCCCGGGCCTTCGCCGGCACGGTCTGCCTGTCCTCCGACACGGGCCACGCCGTGCACCCCAACTACGCCGAGCGGCACGACCCGACGCACCACCCGCGGGTCAACGGCGGCCCGATCCTCAAGGTGAACGTCAACAACCGCTACGCCACGGACGGTTCGGGCCGCGCGGTGTTCGCCGCGGCCTGCGAGAGGGCGGACGTCCCCTTCCAGAGCTTCGTCTCCAACAACTCCATGCCGTGCGGCACCACCATCGGCCCCATCACCGCGGCCCGGCACGGCATCCGCACGGTCGACATCGGCGTCGCGATCCTCTCCATGCACAGCGTGCGCGAACTGTGCGGCGCGAACGACCCGTTCCTCCTCGCGAACGCCCTCACGGCCTTCCTGGAGGGCTAGGCCCTCTCGTTCGGATCATGCCGGGCTCGCGGGCCCTGATCCGGCCTGATCCGAACGAAAGACCCTAGGACACGCCTCGCCCGGCTCCCGTACGACCCCTGGGCGGACGGGAGTTCGGTGACGCGGCCTAGTCGGGCCCGCGCCGGGTACCCGCACCGCACCGGAGATTCCGGAACCGGAAGGGGAGGCGAGGTCTCATGGGTCTCGGCGGATGCATCATCCTCATCGCCATAGGGGCCATCCTGACGTTCGCGACCGACTGGCACATGACGGGCGTCAACGTCACCGTGGTCGGGCTGATCCTGATGGCCGTGGGCCTGATCGGCGTGGCGACGTTCAGCGGCATCGCACGCCGCCGCCGCGTCGTGGTGCCGACGACACCGGTGGTGGAGGAGCAGCCCCGCCACCACCACGTCGACGGCTACTCCGACGGCTACGGCGTCTGATACACCGCCTCCTGCTCGTCCGGACCCGCCAGGACGAGCGGCAGGCGGTCCACGCCGCCCTCGGTGAGACGGACCGGGACACCCCAGTCCTGCCGGTGGACGTGACAGGCGGGATGTTCGCCGGCGTCCGCGGACGAGCCGCCGCCGGACGCCATGTCGTCGCAGAAGGCCGCCATCGCGGAGACGTGCAGGACGCCCTCCGGGACGGCCGGGTTCAGCTCCAGCTCGCGGTGGAGGTGCGTGTCGGCTCCCCCGCCCTCGAGCAGCAGCTCGGGCGGGGTGGAGGAGACCAGCAGGCGGGTGGCGGACCCGTCACCCGTGTCGGGTTTCCGGCCCGCGGGAACCCGGACGATCACATCCAGGCGGAGACGGCCGGGGGCGACCTCCGTGGCGGCTCGCCGGGTGCGGTGGTCGACCGGCACCACCCGCACCGCCTCCTCCGGCAGCCGCAGCCGGGTCAGCCGGTGCCGTGCCGACTCCACGACCACGATGTCCGCGCCGACGACGACCGCGTCGCCGGGCTCGCGCAGATCCGTGGCCAGCGTCGTCACCTCGCCGGTGGCCGGGTCGTAGCGGCGCAGGGCGTGGTTGTACGTGTCGGCGACGGCGACCGAGCCGTCCGGCAGGACGGTGACACCCAACGGGTGCTGGAGCAGGGCCCGGTCCGCGGCGCCGTCCCGGTGGCCGAAGTCGAACAGCCCGGTCCCGACGGCCGTGTGCACCTGCCCGTCGCGGTCCACCCAGCGCAGGGCGCTCGTCTCGGAGTCGGCGAGCCACAGCCGGTCGGCGGTGGCCGCGAGCCCGGACGGCTGGGCGAACCAGGCCTCTGCGGCGGGGCCGTCCACCAGGCCCTCGTCGGTGGTGCCCGCCGCCACGGCGACCGTGCGGGTGGCCGGGTCGTACGTCCACAGCTGGTGGACGCCCGCCATGGCGATCCACACCCGGCCGCCGAAGACCGCCACGTCCCACGGTGAGGACAGGTCCACCTCCCGGGCCGCACCCGAGGTCGCCGAACCCCGCCACCACTGCTTCCCGGTGCCCGCCAGGGTGGTCACCTCGCCCGTGGCCGGATCCAGGCGGCGCAGGGCGTGGTTGACGGTGTCGGCGACCACCACCGCGCCGTCGTCGAGGAGCGTGAGGCCCTGCGGCTCGTTGAAGGACGCCTCCCGCGGACCACCGTCGGCGAACCCGCGCGCACCGGAACCGATCCGGCGTACGACGGTCTCGGCGTCGTCGGCCAGCTCCACCAGCTGGTGCCGGCTGGTGTCGCTGACCAGGAAGGTTCCCGACGGCAGCAGCAGCGCCTTGCCGGGGAAGCGCAGCGTCGTCGGCTCCGGCTCCGGCGGCACGTACGGGCCGTCACCGCGGCGCAGGGTGCCCTTCGCCTCGTGCTCGGCCACCAGTTCCTCCACCAGTCGCCCGATGGCGTGCACGTGTCCCTCGCCCGCGTGCTGCGCGACGACGTACCCCTCGGGGTCGATGACGGCGAGTGTCGGCCAGGCCCGGACCGCGTACTGCTGCCAGGTGGCCAGCTCCGGGTCGTCCAGCACCGGATGTGCCACGCCGTAGCGCTCGACCGCGTCCACGACCGCCCGGTGGTCGGCCTCGTGCACGAACTTCGGCGAGTGCACCCCGATCACCACCACCGTGTCCCGGTGCTTCTCCTCCAGCTCACGCAGCTCGTCCAGGACGTGCAGGCAGTTGATGCAGCAGGAGGTCCAGAAGTCCACGATCAGGATGCGGCCGCGGAAGTCGGCGAGCTTCAGGTTCCTCCCGCCGGTGTTGATCCAACCGCCCTCGCCGGTCAGCTCGGGCGCGCGGACGCGCACGCGTCGGGGTGCGGAGGCGGTCATGCCTCCAAGGGTGCCATCCGGCGCCGACGACCGGCCCGGCGCCTGTGGAGGACTCGGGTCCGTCGTGAGGGCGGCGTACGGGTCCTGGCTCTCCTCGGCGGCGACCGTGCAGGAGACCCGGGTCCGATCGGCGCCGTCCGGATGGGCGCAGCCGTTGCCCGCGCCGATCGGGACGACGTCGTCGATCACACAGGTGATGCCGCCGCCGGTGCGGGACGCGGTCACGGTCGCCTTGTCGGTCCGGCCGGGCGCGGCCGTGGAGGCGAGCTGCCGGCCGTACCGGTCGACCTCGCCGGTCGCCGGGGGACCGCAGCGCGGGCGGACACGGGGACGGCCGCGGTGGCACTGCCGTCCACGGGCGAGCGGGATGTCCACCCGGGCATCACCGGCGTCCCGGCGGATTCCGGTGCCCGGTCAGGTGAGGGCCGGTGCGGTCCGGTCAGGTGCGGCCCGGTCAGGTGCGGCCCGGTCAGGTGCGGTCCGGCCAGGTGAACGCTCGGCCCGTGGTCGCGTCCACGTGGTCGGTGACGTCCGCGTGCCGGTCGCCGACGGTGCGCGGCTCCGTCACGGGGACGCAGCCGTGCGTGTGACTGCCGGGACCGGCAGGGAGTGAGAGATCACGAGGTCAGGAGGACACGATCAGGAGGACGGGGACGGACCGGGGTCCGCGGTGGCCAGTGATCCGACCTGTCTGCTCCAGGCGTCCGACACCGCCTTCGGGATCTTCGTCGTCAGGCCCTGCTTCTTGGTGTAGGCGAGCCCTCGGTTGTAGGCGCCGCCGCCGCAGCCGTCGGTCTCGTGGGTGAGCCGCACGTCGGCGGTCGTGTCGACGAAAGGCCTGCCCTCACCCTTGCGGGTGACCCGGAAGCGGACCGGGCCGGAGGCGGGGTCCACGTCGTGCGGCAGCGGGAGTCCCACGTGCGTGATGCGTTCGCGGCGCAGCGTGCCCTTGGCGCACGCGCCCCGCGCGCACAACTCGTAGGAGCCGCCCGTGAGATCGCCGTACCCCTGGCGGTCGAAGGTCACGCCGACACCGGAGACGACCCCGTAGCCGGCGCAGGCCTCCCCCTGGGAACAGCCGGACAGGGCCGCGAGCAGGGCGGCCCCGACGGCCGGCAGACCGGCCCGCCGCACGGTGCCGCCCCCGGGGACTACGGCCGGACCGTGGCCGGCGCGGACAGGCCGCTCTCCGCCGGTGGTGACGGCCCTGTGACGATCAGACGGCGCCGGGGAAGCATGACCCGTATGAGATTCCTCGTACGCGACCGGATCCTCGGCATCGGTGACGACTGGTGGATCGAGGACGAGCACGGCCGGAAGGTGTTCCTCGTCGACGGCAAGGCGATGCGGCTGCGGGACACCTTCGAACTGAAGGACACCCAGGGGCGGATCCTGATCGACATCCACCAGAAGATGTTCGCCCTGCGCGACACGATGGTGATCGAACGGGAGGGCGACGCTCTGGCCAGGATCAGGCGCAAACGGCTGTCCCTGCTGCGCAACCACTATCGGGTCTCCTTGGTGGACGGTACCGAACTGGATGTCAGCGGCAAGATCCTGGACCGCGAGTTCGCCGTCGAGTACGACGGTGATCTGCTCGCGGTGATCTCCCGCCGCTGGCTGACCGTACGCGACACCTACGGCGTCGACGTCGTACGGGAGGACGCCGACCCGGCGCTGCTGATCGCGGTGGCGGTGTGCGTCATCCACCTCGCCGAGAAGGAGGGGGAGGAGGACTGACCCCGGCTCGGGAGGATCAGCCCCGGTGCGGGGGTGCCTGGAGACGGAGGACCCGGTCCTTCAGCGCCGGGAACTGCTCGCGGGTGGCGGACACCTTCGCCGGGTCGAGGTCGACGGTGAGGACCTCCTCGCCCGAGCCCGCCTCGGCGAGCACCTCGCCCCACGGATCGACCACGATCGAGTGACCCGCCTGCGGAACTCCGGCGTGGGTCCCGGCCGTTCCGCAAGCGAGCACGAACGCCTGGTTCTCCACCGCCCGCGCCTGGGCCAGCAGCGTCCAGTGCGCGCGTCGCCGCTCGGGCCAGCCCGCGGGGATCACCAGCATCTCGGCGCCGGCGTCGACCAGTCCGCGGAAGAGTTCGGGGAAACGGAGGTCGTAGCAGGTGGCCACGCCGAGCGTGGTCCCGGGCAGCCGGACCGTCACCAGTTCCCGGCCCGCGCCCATCAGTACGGCTTCGCCCTTGTCGAAGCCGAAGCGGTGGATCTTGCGGTAGGCGGCGGCCAGTTCACCGGAGGGGGAGAAGACGAGGGAGGTGTTGTAGAGAGGACGGTCCTGCGCGGCGGAGCCGCTGCCGGACGCCGCCCGTTCGGGGACGGAGCCGGCGTGCAGCCACACGCCCGCGTCACGCGCCGCCTCGGCCATCACCTGGTAGGTCGGCCCCTCGAGCGGCTCGGCCTCGCGGCCGAAGTCCTCGTAGGCGAAGGCTCCGGTGGTCCACAGTTCGGGCAGCACGACGAGGTCCGCACCGGCCTGCTCCCGCACCAGCGCGGCGGCCCGCCGCCGCCGGGAGCCGACCGATTCGCCCTCGTCCACGGCGATCTGGATCAGCGAGGCGCGCACACTACCACCGTCCTGGCAATTCGAGTCGTCCACACAGGCCTACGATCGTCACACGAAAGCACTGCCGGGGTGCCTCTCCGCAGCGTAACTTAGCGTCAAGACACCCGCCGAAGTGCAGCCGCCGCCCGCTGGCAACGCCGCCACAACCTGCCCGTGTACCGACCGCCGAGGGGTCCCGTTTCCGTGAGTCTGCATCCCACCCTCCAGCCCTACGCCGACGCCTGGACGCACTCCATCGAAGCGATATCCGAGATGGTGCAGTCGCTCGTCGAGGGCGAGTGGAACCGGCGGACCCCCTGCCCCGGCTGGTCGGTCCGGGACATCGTGTCGCACGTCATCGGCCTCGACTGCGAGATGCTCGGCGACCCGCGACCGATCCACTCGCTGCCGCGCGATCTCTTCCACGTCGCCACCGAGCACCAGCGCTACATGGAGATGCAGGTCGACGTCCGCCGTCACCACACGGCGCCGGAGATGACGGCCGAGCTGGAGTACACCGTCATCCGCCGCAACCGCCAGCTGCGCAACGAGTCCCGCGACCCCGGGACCACGGTGCGTGGCCCGCTCGGCACCGAGATCACCCTGGAACAGGCCTACCGCGCCCGTGCGTTCGACGTGTGGGTGCACGAACAGGACCTGCGTACGGCCCTCGGCCGCCCCGGCAACCTGGACTCGCCCGGCGCGCACGTCACCCGGGACGTCCTGCTGGCCGCGCTGCCCAAGGTCGTCGCGAAGGACGCCGCCGCCCCGCGCAGCTCGGCGATCGTGTTCGACGTGCACGGCCCGGTCGAGTTCCTGCGCACCGTCCGCGTCGACATCCAGGGCCGCGGCACCGTGGAAACCGCCCCGGCCCTCGGCCCCGCGGCCACGCTCACCCTCGACTGGGAGACCTACGTCCGTCTGGCCTGCGGCCGGGTGAGCCCCCAGGCGGTGGCGGACCGGGTGAAGACCGAGGGCGACCAGGAGCTGGCAGCAGCCATACTCCACAACTTCACGGTGACGCCGTAGGGGGTCCGCCGTCCGGGGATCAGGCGTCCCCGGTCCGGGCCTCCGGGAGGTGAGGCATCCTGGCGGGGGCGCGGTCGCCGGCGGGAAAGCCGCCGGCGGACGCCCGCCCCCACAGGTGCGCGCGGACGAGCGAGCCGCCGCCTCAAGCCGCAGGGACGTGCATCGTCTCCACCCGGCTCGCCACCAACCGCTCCCGCTCCCGCCGGACGGCCCGCCCCCGCAACCGCAGGATCTGGCTGACCCCGAGCGCCTGGAGCACGAACACCGCGGAGAAGGCCACGGTGTAGTCGTCCCCGGTGGCGTCCAGCAGCACGCCGATCGCGAACAGCGTCGTCATGGAGGCGATGAACCCTCCCATGTTGGTGATGCCGGACGCGGTGCCCTGTCGCTCGGGCGGGTTGGCCGGCCGGGCGAAGTCGAAGCCGAGCATCGACGCCGGCCCGCACGCCCCGAGCACCGCGCACAGCACCACGAGCAGCCACATCGGCGCGTGCTCCCCGGGGTAGGCGAGCGTCCCCGCCCACAGCGACGCCGTCGCGGTCACCGTACCGAGCGCCAGTGGCAGCCGTGCCGCGTGGTGCCGGGCGACGATCTGGCCGTAGACCAGGCCGATCACCATGTTGGACAGGACGACGAGGGTGAGCAGCTCGCCGGCCGTGGCCCGGCTCAGGCCCTGCGCCTGCACCAGGAACGGCAGCCCCCACAGCAGCAGGAACACCATCGCCGGGAACTGGGTGGTGAAGTGCACCCACAGTCCGAGTCGCGTACCCGGCTCCCGCCACGCCTCGGCGATCTGCCGGCGGACGTAGACCGACCCCTGGTGCGGCGACGGCTCCGGTTCGTGGCCCTCGGGGTGGTCCTTCAGGAACAGCAGGGTCAGGACGAGGACGACCACGCCCGCGAGCGCGCTGCCCGCGAATGCCCGGGTCCAGCCGATGCCGTGCAGCAGCCTGGCGAGTACGAGGGTGGAGAATAGGTTGCCCGCCATGCCGACCAGCCCCGCGAGCTGCGCGACCAGCGGCCCGCGCCGGGCCGGGAACCAGCGGGTGCCGAGCCGCAGCACGCTGATGAAGGTCATCGCGTCACCGCAGCCCAGCAGGGCCCGGGAGGCGAGCGCGGTGCCGTACGAGGGGGAGAAGGCGAAGCCCAGCTGCCCCGCGGTGAACAGCACCGCCCCGATGCTCAGCACCTTTCTGGTGCCGAGCCGGTCGACCAGCAGGCCGACGGGTATCTGCATACCCGCGTAGACCAGCAGCTGGAGGATGGAGAACGTCGACAGGGCGGAGGCGTTCACATGGAAGCGGGCGGCCGCGTCGAGTCCGGCCACGCCCAGCGACGTACGGAAGATGACGGCGACGAAGTAGACGGCCACGCCGACGGACCACACGGCGACGGCGCCCCGGCCGCCGGGCGGATCACCCGGAAGGGTGGCGCTGCGCACCGGACTGCTCATCGGACCTCCCCTCGCGCGAGGTGCGAGAACCAGCTCACGTGCCGGTGTACGACCCCGACGGCCGCCTCCGCGTCCCCGGCACGCAGCGCGTCGAGGATCTCCTCGTGCTCGGCGAGCGTCTTGGCGATCCGGTCGGGGTGCGAGTGCATGACGGCGACGCCCATCCGCAGCTGGCGGTCGCGCAGCTGGTCGTAGAGCCGGGAGAGGATCTCGTTGCCGCCGCTGCGCACGATCTCGGCGTGGAAGCAGCGGTCGGTGACGGCGGCGGCGGCCAGGTCACCGGCGGCGGCCTGCGCCTTCTGCCGCGCCAGCAGCTCCGTCAGCCGCTCCAGCAGGCCCGGCGGGGCGGGTACGGCCTTACGGGCCGCGTGCTCCTCGACCAGCAGCCGGGTCTCGACCACGTCGGCGATCTCCTGCGCGGAGACGGGCAGGACGAGCGCGCCCTTCTTGGGGTAGAGGCGGATCAGGCCCTCGGCCTCCAGCCGCAGCAGCGCCTCCCGGACGGGCGTGCGCGAGACCCCGACGGCCTCGGCCAGCTCGCCCTCGGTGAGCAGGGTGCCGCCCTCGTAGTGGCGGTCGAGCACACCCCGCTTCACATGGGCGTACACCCGGTCGGCAGCGGGCGGCGGCTTCAGGGACTGGGGGGCGGACTGCTCGACGGCCGTGTTCATGCCGACAGCATAGATACAACACGTACGCAAGCCGGGCGCCGTCCATCATGCGGACGTGACGAACGCCCCTCGCGGCGACCGCACAACCTTCTGTGCTACTTACGTGTCAGACACGTGCGGACCGTCCGTTGCCACCTCAACTCGGCCGTACACCAAGGGCATTCAAGACATTCGGGGTATATCACTTTGATTACCGGCATTCAGGGCACCCGCCTTCGCAGAGCCGCCGTCGTCGCCGTCAGCTCCGGCGCGTTGCTCGCCACCGGTGCCCTCACCGCAGCGCCCGCGCAGGCCGTCACGACGCCCTCCATCGTGGCGAAGGGCGGTTACGTGATGAACAACGTCACCGGCTCGACGCTGTACACCAAGGCGGCCGACGACAAGCGGTCCACCGGCTCCACCACCAAGATCATGACCGCCAAGGTCGTGCTCGCGCAGTCGAACCTCAACCTCGACTCCAAGATCACGATCAAGAAGATCTACAGCGATTACGTCGTCAAGAACAACGCCTCCCAGGCGCACCTGATCGTCGGCGACAAGGTCACCGTCCGCCAGCTGCTGTACGGCCTGATGCTGCCGTCCGGCTGCGACGCCGCCTACGCGCTCGCCGACAAGTACGGCTCGGGCTCCTCCACCGACGCGCGGGTGAAGTCGTTCATCGGCAAGATGAACACCGCTGCCAAGAACCTGGGCCTGAAGAACACCCACTTCGACTCCTTCGACGGCATCGGCAACGGCTCCAACTACTCGACGCCGCGCGACCTGACGAAGATCGCCAGCAGCGCGATGAAGAGCTCCACGTTCCGCACGATCGTCAAGACCAAGTCGTACACCGCGAAGACGATCACCAAGACGGGCAGCACGCGCACGATGAACGCGTGGAAGAACACCAACGGGCTGCTCAGCAGCTACAGCGGCACCATCGGTGTGAAGACCGGCTCCGGCCCGGAGGCCAAGTACTGCCTGGTCTTCGCCGCCACCCGGAACGGCAGGACGGTCATCGGCACCGTCCTCGCCTCCACGTCCATCACCCAGCGCGAGACGGACGCGAAGAAGCTCCTCTCCTACGGCTTCGCCAAGCTCGGCTGACGCCTGCCGGACCCAGCCACAGGCCCGTCGCGGAAAAGCGGCGGGCCCGTAGCGCTGTCCGGGACCTGCCGGCTGTTCCTAGGGAAGCCGGTCGTAGGTCTTGAAGGTGTACGAGGCGTCGTACGACATCAGGTTCCCGTCGGTCGCCGGCAGGCCGAGCCGTCGGTCGAGGGCCCTGGTGAGCGGTCCGCAGTGTTCGGCGGCCGGGGCGGTGAAGGTGTCGTCGTACGCCGAGAACTCGATCACCGGCGGGTCCTGCGAGACCCACCTGGAGGGACCCGAGCGCTTCAGCCGGAAGTCGAGGGGGGCGCTTGCGCCGATGGCGCAGCCGTGCGGCAGCAGCGGACCGACCAGCCGGAAGCGCAGGCTGAACTGCCCGGTGTAGAAGTCGGACCGGCCACCGTACTCCGGCTCCATCCCCAGCCCCAGAACCGGCGAGCGCTCGCCCATGGGCGTGCCGGTCAGCCCGCCCGGTACAGCGGTCGGCGCACTGTGCATCGCACCCCACTCCTGGCCGTCGCTGCCGTCCGGCAGGGGACCTTCGGCATGCGTCATGGTGATCGGCGCGAGTGTCACCGTCACCTTGCCGATCGTCAACCGAGGTGTCGCTGTATGGACCTCACATCTCCAGCGGGCCGGTTCGACGCCGTCGGGAAGCGACGGACAGTCACTGAAGTCGGTCGCTTCGGGGGTGGCGGCGACAGGAGCGGAGTACGCCGTGCCCTGTGCGCCCACTGTGGCGGCTGCGAGGACAGCGGCACCGGCAGCGGTGACCGCGGCACGTCGGAGGAGTGGGAAACCGGGGCGGTGAGCAGTGGCTTTCGGCATGCACCAAGAATGCCGCGAGCACCAGCAGCGTCACTATCGGTGATCGCCCTGGCCCTACCCCTACGTTGCCCTGATGTCTCGTCAGGGTCAGGCCGGCGATGCCGCCGCTGCGGCCGGCCTGCATCATCGTGTCCGCCGGCCGCCTCACCACACAACGCGGTTGCTGCGCAGCCGATTTGGACTCTTTACCACGCAATCGTGAATTACCAGCTTTTCCGCTGGCATATGTCATTTCCTTCGCCCTAGGTTCCGTCAGCGGAGGTGGTTCACATGAACGAACCCAAGAAGCAGTCCGAGTCCGATTCCGCGGCACGGCGTGAGGCGATCGACGTCAGCGACTTCGTGTACGCCGCGACCGGCGCCCGCGTCCGACGGCTGACCATGCCGGACGGAAGTCACTGGTTCCCGGCGGTCGACGTCTGCAAGGAGCTCGGGCACACCAACTCGAGGCAGGCGCTCTCCGACCATGTACCGGAGAGCCATCGAGAGACTCTCGAGACCGTAACTGGAGCTTACGGTCTCAGCATTCCCGCAGGTAGGGAGTGGCGCCGAGACCTGAACATCATCTCTCTGCAAGGTCTCATCCTCCTCGTCAGTGCCTGCACCAAGCCCGCCTGCGCCCCCTTCAAGCAGTGGGTCGCCGAGGTCGTCGAGACCGTGCAGCGGGAGGGTTCCTACACTCTCGAAGAGGCCGAGGTGCAGCCGGCCGAGCCGGGGGCGCCCATCGCGTACGCCATGCCCGACCAGGTCGCGGAGGCCATCGTCCGGCTCGAGGCGCACAACCTCCAGCTGGACGAGGAGCTCGCGAACGGGCAGCGCGAATCGATCGCGGTACAGAAGGAAATGCTGGCCGTCCAACGCGAGACCCGGGACGTTCAACGAGAGACGCTGGCCGTCCAACGAGAGACCCTGGCCGTCCAACGGGAGGCACTGGACATCCAGCGGGAGACGCTGGCGACGCAGAAGGCCACAGTCGCCGTGCATCAGGCCATGGTCCGGGCGATGGAGCGCATCGCGGACCGGCTCGACACCCTCGTCCTCACGCGGCCGACCCCGAGGGGCCGCCTCACGGCGCCGCCCACCACGGAGTCCGTACTGGCCGACTGGCGTCAGCGGCTGTCCGTGACGGAGGACGTGTGGACGGTCGCCGTGGTGATCGCCCCGATCCTGGTCGAGACGGGGGAGCTGCGCGAGCCGCTGGAATCGCTCGCGGCCCGTACGGGGCTGACGGTGCGCCACGTCAACGCGTGCCTGCGCCTGCTGCGCACGCACGCCTGCATCCGCTCACAGGGCGGTGCCGAGGACGGCGCACCGGTGTACGTGCTCAACCAGCCCTGAGAAGACGGGGGGCGGTCGCAAACCGAAGTTGCGGCCGCCCCCCGCAGGCGTGGAGGTTACCTGGAAAAGGCCCTCACGCCCAAGTGATCAGACGCTTCGGCTGCTCCAGGACGGCCGCGACGTCCGCCAGCACCTTCGAGCCCAGCTCCCCGTCCACCAGGCGGTGGTCGAAGCTCAGGGCCAGGGTGGTGACCTGGCGGGGCTTGACCTTGCCCTTGTGGACCCACGGCTGGAGCTTGATCGCGCCGACCGCGAGGATCGCCGACTCGCCCGGGTTGAGGATCGGTGTGCCGGTGTCGACGCCGAACACGCCGACGTTGGTGATGGTCACCGTGCCGCCCTGCATGGCGGCGGGCGAGGTCTTGCCCTCCCGGGCCGTCGTCACCAGCTCGCCCAGTGCCTCCGCGAGCTGCGGGAGCGTCTTTTCGTGCGCGTCCTTGATGTTCGGGACGATCAGGCCGCGGGGGGTGGCCGCCGCGATGCCCAGGTTGACGTAGTGCTTGCGCACGATCTCCTGGCCGGCCTCGTCCCAGGAGGCGTTGACGTCAGGGTTGCGCTTGATCGCGACCAGCAGGGCCTTGGCGATCAGCAGCAGCGGGTTGACCCGCAGGCCCTGCATCTCCTTGTCGTGCTTCAGCTCCTCGACCAGCTTCATCGTGCGCGTCACGTCCACCGTCACGAACTCGGTGACGTGCGGCGCCGTGAACGCCGAGCCCACCATCGCCTGCGCGGTCGCCTTGCGGACGCCCTTGACCGGGACGCGGGTCTCGCGCGCGGTGTCGTACGACGCCACGGGCGCCGGAGCCACCGCGGGAGCCGCCGCGACCGGTGCCGCCGGTTCGGCGGCGCGCGGGGTGGCCGCCGCGTGGACGTCCTCCCGCGTGATGACGCCGTCCGGGCCCGAGGGGGTGACGGTGGCGAGGTCGACACCGAGGTCCTTGGCGAGCTTGCGCACCGGGGGCTTGGCCAGCGGACGGGTCCTGTCCGCCCCCGCGCCATGACCGTTCAGCTCCGGCTGGACCGCCTGCGCCGCCGCCGGAACGGTGACCTCGGGGCCCTTGCGCGGGCGGCGCTTGGTGGAGGAGGTGGCCACGCCGTAACCGACCAGGACCGGCTGGCGGCCCTCCGGCTTCGGCTCCTGCTTCGGCTGCGCGGGCACCGCCTGGGCCGGTTCGGCCGGGGCCTCGGGGGCGGCACCGCCCGCCACGGCCACCGCGATGATGGACGTGCCCACGTCCACCGTGGTGCCCTCGGGGAAGTGCAGTGCGCGGACCACGCCGTCGTAGGGGATGGGGAGTTCCACCGCCGCCTTGGCGGTCTCGACCTCGCAGACCACCTGGCCGTCGGTGACCGTGTCGCCCGGCTGGACGTACCACTTGAGGATCTCGGCCTCGGTGAGTCCCTCACCCACGTCGGGCATCTTGAACTCGCGTACGGACGCTTCCGTCATCGTCGTCACGACCCTCTCCTCAGTACGCCAGCGAGCGGTCGACGGCGTCGAGCACGCGGTCCAGGTCGGGCAGGTACTCCTCCTCCAGGCGGGCCGGCGGGTACGGGGCGTGGTAGCCGCCGACCCGCAGGACGGGTGCCTCCAGGTGGTAGAAGCAGCGCTCGGTGATCCTCGCGGCGATCTCCGCGCCGGAACCGAAGAACACCGGTGCCTCGTGGACGACGACGAGGCGGCGGGTCTTCTCCACCGAGGCCTGGACGGCGTCGAAGTCGAGGGGGCTGACCGAGCGCAGGTCCAGGATCTCCAGGGACTTGCCCTCCTCGGCCGCCGCGTCCGCGGCCTCCTGGCACAGCTTCACCATCGGACCGTAGGCGGCCAGGGTGAGGTCCGTGCCCTCGCGGACCACGCGTGCCTTGTGCAGCGGGGCCGGGATCGCCTCGGGGTCGACCTCGGACTTGTCCCAGTAGCGCCGCTTGGGCTCGAAGTAGATGATCGGGTCGTCGCTCTGGATGGCCTGCTGCATCATCCAGTACGCGTCGGAGGAGTTGGACGGGCTGACGACCTTCAGGCCCGCCACGTGCGCGAACAGGGCCTCCGGCGACTCGGAGTGGTGCTCGACCGCGCCGATGCCGCCGCCGTAGGGGATGCGGACGACGACCGGCAGCTTGACCTTGCCCAGCGAGCGGGCGTGCATCTTGGCGAGCTGGGTGACGATCTGGTCGTAGGCCGGGAAGACGAAGCCGTCGAACTGGATCTCCACCACCGGGCGGTAGCCGCGCAGGGCGAGGCCGATCGCGGTGCCGACGATGCCGGACTCGGCGAGCGGGGTGTCGATGACCCGGCTCTCGCCGAAGTCCTTCTGCAGGCCGTCCGTCACGCGGAAGACACCGCCGAGCTTGCCGACGTCCTCACCCATGACGAGGACCTTGGGGTCGGCGTCCAGGGCGCGGCGCAGCGACTCGTTGATGGCCTTGGCCATCGCCATCTTCTCGGCCATCTCAGTGACCCCCTTCTTCCGCGAACGACGCCTGGTAGGCGGCGAACTGAGCGCGCTCCTCGTCGACGAGCGCGTGCCCGTCCGCATACGCGTTCTCGAAGATGGCGAAGTGGTCCGGGTCGGGCATGGCGCGGACCGCTTCGCGCACTCGTCTGCCCAACGCTTCGGACTCGGTCTCGAGTTCCGCGAAGAATCCCTCGTCCGTGTGGTTCGAGGCCTCCAGGTAGCGGCGCAGGCGCAGGATCGGGTCCTTGGCCTCCCAGGCCAGCCGCTCCTCGTCGCCCCGGTACCGGGTGGGGTCGTCGGAGGTGGTGTGGGCGCCCATGCGGTACGTGTACGCCTCGACCAGGGTCGGGCCCTCGCCGTTGCGGGCCCGCTCCAGCGCCCACTTGGTGACCGCGAGGCAGGCCAGCACGTCGTTGCCGTCGACGCGGACGCCGGGGAAGCCGTAGCCCTGGGCGCGCTGGTAGAGCGGGACGCGGGTCTGGCGCTCGGTCGGCTCGGAGATCGCCCACTGGTTGTTCTGGCAGAAGAACACCACGGGCGCGTTGTAGACCGCGGAGAAGGTGAACGACTCGGCCACGTCGCCCTGGCTGGAGGCACCGTCGCCGAAGTAGGCGATGACCGCCGAGTCCGCGCCGTCCTTGGCGATGCCCATCGCGTAGCCGGTGGCGTGCAGCGCCTGGGAACCGATGACGATCGTGTACAGGTGGAAGTTGTTGCTGTTCGGGTCCCAGCCGCCGTTGTTCACGCCGCGGAACATGCCGAGCAGGTTGGTCGGGTCGACACCGCGGCACCAGGCGACGCCGTGCTCGCGGTAGGTCGGGAAGACGTAGTCGTCCTCTCGGGTGGCCCGGCCGGAGCCGATCTGGGCGGCCTCCTGGCCCAGCAGGGAGGCCCACAGGCCCAGCTCGCCCTGGCGCTGCAAGGCCGTGGCCTCGGCGTCGAAGCGGCGGGTGAGCACCATGTCGCGGTACAGGCCGCGCAACTCGTCGGGGGTGATGCCGGCGACGTAGGCGTCGTACTCGGCGTTCTTGACCCGCTTGCCCTCGGGGGTCAGGAGCTGCACAAGTTCCGGGTCGGTGCCCTTCCCGGTGCTGCGGGTGGTGCGCTTGGTGCCGGTGGCTCCGGTCGTGTCGCCGGACGTGCCGGCCTTGCCTGCGGCGGTGCGTCGCGGCTTGCGCGCGGCACTGCTCTCCACGGTCACGTGTGCTCCTCCGTCGTTCCGGCCCCCGGGGTTGCCGGTAGGCCAGTGCGGCTCACCTGTTCCGACCACCGGGCACGGGGTGGGTGCCACTCGGCCGGGAACAGGCGTGACAGGTGCCCCGGCGAGCGCCCTGCGACCAACACGTTACCCAGTGCTCCACATTTCTGTGAAACCCCCTTTGACCTGCGATTTTGCTTGGATTTCCAAGTAAATCGAGGGGAGGTGAAAGCCTGCTGGTCACAGCCTTGCGGCAGTCCGGAGCACCCGCACGTTATCCCGCGCACCCAGGTCACGGGAAGAGCCGTTTGTGAGACTGACCTCGCACACGAAGAGGTAAAATTCGGCATATCTCCCGCGACCTCCCCGCCCTTGTCCGCCGCTGCGCACGACGGGCGGCCACCGGGCGCGGTCCCGGCCGCCCGTCGGCCGACGGAAAAGTCCCGCACGTGACCGAACGCGATCGTCGATGACTGCGTGTGACAACGCGCAGCTCACAGGGGATGCGCTTGCCCTACGATCTGCCGCGTGCCGCGCCCATGTGTACCACCCCTCATGCCCCACGCGCCCCCTCTGGGCGCCCTGCTGCGCCTGTACGGCGCGGGAACCGCCGTCACCTGTGAGCCGGTCGATCAGGGGCTGCTCAACCGCGGCTACCGGCTGTGCACCACGCGCGGCCGCTACTTCCTCAAGCACCACTTCGACCCGGACACCGCCGACCCGGCCGCCATCGAACGCCGGCACCGGGCCACCCAGCGCCTGGCCGACCTCGGCGTCCCGGTCGCCCCGCCGCTCGCCCACCGCGAGGGCCGCACGGTCGCCGTCGTCGGCGGCCACGCCTACGCGCTGCACCCCTGGATCGACGGCAGGCACCGTCACGGCGGCCAGCTCACGCGCGGGCAGAGCGCACGCCTGGGGGCGCTTCTGGGGGCCGTGCACGCCTGTCTGGAGCGCGTGATGCCACCCAAGGTGCACACCCGCCCGGCGACCGGCCCCCACCCCGTGCGGAGCGCCGACCCGGCCGACACCTTCGCCCTCATCGACGCCCTGCTCGGCCATGTACGCCGGCACCGCCCCGCCGACGCCTTCGACGAGCTGGCCCGGCACCGGCTGCTGGAACGCCGCGCCCTCCTGGAGCAGCACGCCGCCCGGCGCCCGCCGCGCGGCGGCTCGGTGGGCTGGGTGCACGGCGACTTCCACCCGTTCAACCTGCTCTACAAGGACGACACTCCGGCGGCCATCGTGGACTGGGACCGGCTCGGCGTGCAGCCGCGCGCGGAGGAGGCCGTGCGCGCCGCGGTGATCTTCTTCGTCCGTCCCGGCGGAACGCTGGACCTGCCGAAAGTGCGTGCCTACGCGCGCGCGTACCGGCGGGCGGCCGGTGCCCCCTCCGCGGAGCTGGCGGCGGCCGCGCACCGGGTGTGGTGGGAGCGGCTGAACGACTTCTGGATGCTGCGCTGGCACTACGAACGCGGCGACACGCGCGCGGACTGCCAGTTCCCGGCCGCGTCGGCGCTCGCGGTGTGGTGGACCCGCGAGTACGACGCCGTGTGCGACGCGTTCGTGCGGTGAGCCGGGCGGCGGGCCGGGGGCGGGGTCAGCCCTGGGGGATCGCCGTCCCGGTCGCCGTGGGTGTCCTTCAACCGGTGGTGTCGCCCGTGCCGCCGTCCGTCGTGGTGCCCTCGGTGGCTCCGCTGTCACCGGTGCCCGCGTCCGTGCCCCCCTCGGTGGTGCCGGCGTCCGTGCCCCCGACGGTGGTGCCGGCGTCCGTGCCGCCGTTCGTCGGGTCCGTGGGCGGGGACGGCGACGTCTGCGGGTCCGACGGCTCGTCACTCGGGGTGGAGCCGGTCGGCTGCGACGGGGTGTACGTCGGCGTGGAGGCCGGCGGCCAGCCGTTGCCGGTGCCGGTGCCGGTTCCCGTGTCCGAGCCGGTGTGCGTGGAGGGTTCCGAGGGCTGGGTGGTGTCCTCGTCGGACGGGCTCGCGGAGGGCTTCTCGTGCTGGGTGCTCTTGGAGTGCGTGCTCGACGGCTTGGTGTCGGTGCCCTTGCCGCCGTCGCCGCCGCCGGCGCCCTTCAGCGCCAGCGCCACACCCGCCGCGATCGCGACGACCGCGAGGACGGCGACGATCCACATCTTGCCGCGTCCGCTGCCCTTGTTGCCGTGCCCCTCGAAGCCGCCGTCGTCGCCGCTGCCGTAGCCCGTCGGCAGAATCGGCTGCGGGATCTGCGCGGTGCCCGAGGCGTCCGTCGGGTGCGGCATCACGGTCGTGCCGGCGAAGCCGCCCACCGGGGTGTGCCGGCCGTCGTGCGCCGCCACCGCGCCGGTGTTCCAGGTGCCGGTGTGGCCGCCCTGCTCGTACAGCATCTGCAGGCCGTACTGGATCAGGCCGCGCATCTCCTCGGCCGTCTGGAACCGGTCGTCGGGATCCTTGGCCAGGGAGCGCATGACCAGGCCGTCCAGCTCCGGCGGGCAGGTCCCGTCCGCGACCTGCGACGGCGGCACCGGGATGTCCTGGACGTGCTGGTAGACCACCGACAGCGGGGTCTCGCCGGTGAACGGGGGCCTGAGCGAGAGCAGTTCGTACAGCAGGCAGCCGGTGGCGTACAGGTCGGAGCGGTGGTCGACGGCCTTGCCGAGCGCCTGCTCCGGGGAGAGGTACTGCGGGGTGCCCATGACCATGCCGGTCTGCGTCATCGTCGTCGACGCGCCGTGCAGGGCACGGGCGATGCCGAAGTCCATCACCTTGACGGCACCGCTGTGGGTGATGATGACATTCGCCGGCTTGATGTCACGGTGCACGATGCCATGCTGGTGCGAGTAGGCGAGCGCCTCCAGCACCCCGGAGACGATGATCAGGGCCTGCTCGGGGCCCGGCGCCTCGGCGTTCAGCAGCAGGTCGCGGATGGTTCGGCCCTCGACCAGCTCCATGACGATGTACGGCACGGACTGGCCGCCCACGTTGTCCTCGCCGGAGTCGTACACGGCGACGATCGCATGGTGGTTGAGGCCGGCGACCGACTGGGCCTCACGGGTGAAGCGGGCCTTGGAGACCGGGTCCTCGGCCAGGTCCGCGCGGAGCAGCTTGACCGCGACGGTACGGCCCAGCCGGACGTCCTCCGCCGCGAACACCTCGGCCATGCCGCCCCGGCCCAGCCGGTGCGTGAGCCGGTACCGGCCGTCGCCGACGAGCCCTCCGTTGCCCCACATCTCCGGCGCGTCCGACATGCCGCCGCCAGTCGCCTCGGGGTCGGACGGGCCCTGAGAGCGCTGCTGCTGTGCCATCAGTCCTCGCCGTCGTTTCTGCCCGCGGTGCGCGCGGTGTTGTCACGGTCTCCGTCGGCCACGCTACAGCCTCCGCGGGGGCCACCGGCCCGGAACCGCAACCGGGACCGGTCCGCGACGGACCGGTCATGAAACCTCTAGCACGCGCTGTCGTGCAAATCCCGTGTGCCTGCCGTACGACACCGGTAACGCTTGCGCGACGCTTCTTGCGCGTACGGTCACGGAACGGGCACCGAGCTTGACGTGTCCGTGCCCTGGGGCAGACTTGGCCGGGAATGACACATTCGATCAAGGCCTGTTCGCCGTCGACGGCGCCGGGGGCCGGTGGGGGACGCGGAGAGATGAGCCAGGACGGCGCACACGGCCGGTACGCGGGGCAGGCGCTGGCCGGGGGCCGCTACCAGCTGCGCGACCTGCTGGGTGAGGGCGGCATGGCCTCGGTGCACCTCGCGTACGACGCCGTGCTGGACCGCCAGGTGGCCATCAAGACGCTGCACACCGAACTCGGCCGGGAACAGGCCTTCCGCGAGCGGTTCCGCCGCGAGGCCCAGGCCGTGGCCAAGCTCACCCACACCAACATCGTCTCCGTCTTCGACACGGGCGAGGACGAGCTGAACGGCATGGCGACGCCGTACATCGTCATGGAGTACGTCGAGGGCCGTCCGCTGGGCTCGGTCCTGGCCGAGGACATCCGGCAGTACGGCGCCATGCCCGCCGACAAGGCACTGAAGCTCACCTCCGACGTGCTCGCCGCACTGGAGATCAGCCACGAGAAGGGGCTGGTCCACCGCGACATCAAGCCGGGCAACGTGATGATGACCGGGCGCGGCGTCGTCAAGGTCATGGACTTCGGCATCGCCCGCGCCATGCAGTCCGGCGTCACCTCGATGACCCAGACCGGCATGGTCGTCGGCACCCCGCAGTACCTCTCCCCCGAACAGGCCCTCGGCCGCGGTGTGGACGCCCGCTCCGACCTGTACTCGGTCGGCATCATGCTGTTCCAGCTGGTGACCGGGCGGCTGCCGTTCGACGCGGACTCGCCGCTGGCGATCGCGTACGCGCATGTGCAGGAGGAGCCGGTGCCGCCCTCCTCGGTCAACCGCGCGCTGCCGCCGGCCGTGGACGCGCTGGTCGCCCGCGCGCTGAAGAAGAACCCGAACGAGCGTTTCCCGACCGCCGAGTCCATGCGCGACGAGTGCCTGCGCGTCGCCGCGTCCCTCCAGGCGGCCCCGCCGAGCATCGTGCCGGGCGCCGCGCCGGCACAGAGCGGCGCGGGCGTGGCCTCCGCGGTGTTCCCGCCGGTCGACAATGCGGCCCCGGCGCCGCACGGGCCGGTGCAGACGCCGTACCCGCACAATCCCGTCCCGGCCCAGAACCCGTACGGCCGGCCGACGCCCGCCGCCTACGGCTACCCGCAGCAGGGCGGCTACCAGACACCCCCGATGGGCTACGGCCCGCAGACCGCCCCTACCCCGCCGCCGTACACGGTCACGCCGCAGACCGCCCCGCACCCCTCCGGTGCCGGGCGCAGGCGCCGCAGGACGCTGGTGATCGGCTCGGTGACGGTGGCGGCCGTCGCGGTCGCCGGGCTGATCGTCGCCCTCACGCTGAAGAACGCCGGCGACGACATCAAGGGCGTGACCGGCGGCTCGAGCGCCTCGGCGTCCGCCTCGCACCGGGCCGGTTACCGCGGGGCGGACCCCACGCGGCAGATCGACAAGTCGGAGTGCACCGAGCCGCAGGAGTCGTACACCGACCCGAACAAAGCCCAGATGCCCGACTTCCGCTACAAGGACATCGGCTCCGTGAAGAAGTGCCTCCAGGCCGCGGGCTGGAAGTGGAGCATCGACCAGGAGGACGACGCCACCTGGGGCGACGGGACCGTGCTGAAGCAGTTCCCCGACCATGGCACCGATGTCGACCCCGACAACGTGGGCACGATCGACCTGAGCGTGTCGACGGGCAACCCGCCGCAGTGACGCCGAACCGGGCGCGGTGAGTCCGTACCCGGCACAGTGAGGGCCCGGCGGGTGTCCGCCGGGCCCTTCGGATGTCGTGACCCCGTGACCTCGTGGCCGGGTCGGTTCACTGCCTACAGGTACGGTCCGCCCGTGTGGGCGCCACCGCGGTGGTCGTCACCCAGCCCGTCGGGGCCGGACACGCCCGGCGGGAGGGCGCGGCGCATCTGCTCCAGCTGGGCCCGCGCGGCCATCTGCTGGGCGAACAGCGTCGTCTGGATCCCGTGGAAGAGGCCCTCCAGCCAGCCCACCAGCTGCGCCTGCGCGATCCGCAGTTCCGCGTCGCTCGGCGTCCCCTCGTCGGTGAACGGCAGGGAGAGCCGTTCCAGCTCCTCGACCAGCTCGGGGGCCAGGCCGTCCTCCAGCTCCTTCACCGAGCTGGCGTGGATCTCCTTCAGGCGCACCCGGCTGGCCTCGTCGAGGGGAGCCGCGCGCACCTCCTCCAGGAGCTGCTTGATCATGCTGCCGATCCGCATGACCTTGGCCGGCTGTTCCACCATCTCCGTCACCGGGGTCTCGCGGGAGTCCTCGTCCCCGGCGCCACCGAGCGCCATCCCGTCCTGCCCCACCACGAGGATCTGGGGATTCTCCGGCGACCGTTCGTTCCTCGGCATCTCCATGCCGTCATTCTCTCGCACACCACCACCTCATCACCGTGGTGCCCCCCCGTGTGGCTGATCCACCGTTTAGACCTGTCGGCGCAATACGAAATGCCGCATCGATTGCCTGATGTGAGGCTTGTCCGCGTCGGGTTTCCATCGGTCACGGCACCTGGGCTCCGAAAGGTCACCGACGTGACTCCATGCCTGCGACTCGCGTTCCGCTGCGTCCGGCTGCTGCTCCTCCTCACGGCGGCGGCTCTGCCGGCGTACGGCGTCTCCGTCGCCGTCGCGTACGGCGCCACGCCCGCCCACACCACCGAGCGGGACCCCGTCCGCCCGTCCGCTCCGGGACACCCGGGGCACAGGGGGCCGGCGACGCCGAACGGCGCGGCACCGGGCCTCGGGCGGCCGGGCCGGGACGAGCCCGGCAGCGCCGGCCCGGAACACGACCGGCCGGGTCACGGCCTACCCGGCTCCGCCGCCGCCTCCGCCCTCGGTCCCGCACGCGGCGTGCGCGACCCGGACCGGCCCACCGACGATCCACCGGCCGCCACCGTCCCCGTGCCGTCCGACTCGGCGTCGGCGTCGGTCCGCCCCTCGGTCTCCGCCCGCCTCGCCGCCGAGCCGTCCCGGGCGGGCAGCCGGGCCGGTGAGGGGCGGATACGTCCGGGACGGCCGGACGGGCCGGCCGCCGAGGTCGAGGGCGACGACGACCCCGGCACCGAGGCCGCGCAGGCGGAGGAGCCGGAGACGGCGGACGTCCCGGACGGGACGCCGACGGCCTCGCCGCCGCCCGAGGAAGCCGGACTCGACCCCGCCAGGCCTCCGCTGCGGCCCGCGGCCCGGCAGGCGGTCCAGCAGGGCGAGGGCCCCACGGAGCCGGTCCTGCGGATCCTCCCGCTGGGCACGGGCCTGGTCCTCATCGGACTGGGCCTGGCCCTGGCCCTGCTGGGCCTGAGGCTCCGCAGAACCTGACCCCCAGGGCCCCGGGCGTTTCCCCGGCACCGGTCGGATCCCGCACGGTCCGTCCGCCGGCCGCTTCCGCTACGGCGCCACCAGGAGCACCTTGCCGATGTGGCCGCTCGCCTCCACCAGGTGGTGCGCCTCGGCAGCCCGCGGCATCGGTACCTCGCGGTCGACGACCGGGCGGACATGGCCGTCGGCGAGCAGCGGCCACACGTGTTCGCGTACGGCGGCGACGATGGTCGCCTTCTCGTCCAGCGGGCGGGCGCGCAGCGAGGTGGCGCTGACCGCGGCACGCTTGGCGAGGAGCGCGCCGATGTTCAGCTCGCCCTTGGCGCCCCCCTGCATACCGATGATGGCGAGGCGTCCGTTGACGGCGAGGGCCTGGACGTTGCGGTCCAGGTACTTGGCACCCATGTTGTCGAGGATGACGTCGGCACCCGCGCCGTCGGTGGCTTCCTTGATCTCGGCGACGAAGTCCTGCTCGCGGTAGTTGATCAGCACGTCGGCGCCCAGCTCGGCGCAGAAGTCCAGCTTCTCCTTCGTGCCGGCGGTCACCGCGACCCTGGCGCCGAGGGCCCTGGCGAGCTGGATCGCCATGGTGCCGATACCGCTGGAACCGCCGTGCACCAGCAGCGTCTCGTCGGGGCGCAGATGGGCGACCATGAACACGTTGGACCAGACCGTGCAGGTCACCTCGGGCAGCGCCGCGGCCTGCCGGAGGTCGACGCCCTCGGGGACGGGCAGCAGCTGTCCGGCCGGCACGGCGACCTTCTCGGCGTAGCCGCCACCGGCGAGCAGCGCGCAGACCTCGTCGCCGACGGACCAGCCGGACACCCCGGGGCCGAGCGCGGCGATCCGGCCGGAGCACTCCAGGCCGGGATAGGCGGACGAGCCGGGCGGTGGGTCGTAGAAGCCCTGCCGTTGCAGGATGTCGGCACGGTTGACGGCGCTGGCCACCACCTCGACCAGCACCTCGCCCTCGCCGGGCACCGGATCGGGGACCTCGTCCCACACCAGAGCCTCAGGACCACCAGGTTCGGGAATCGTGATCGCATGCATGCGGGTGACGCTACTCCCCGGGCGTCGCGTCACTCGTGTGGGAGGGGGCGGGTGTCCGGGGTGATCTGGGCGCCGGGCGTGGCGCGGACGATGGTGATGAGCCGGTCCGTCAGCTGGAGGGTGCCCAGGGAGGGATCGTCGTAGCCGAGCACGCGGTGTCCGCGGACGACGCTGACCACGAGATCGTCCGTCTCCCGCGGCTTCCTGCCCACCTCGCCGCGGACGACCGGCCGTTCCACGATGTCCAGCCCGCTGCCCTGCTGGATCAGGTCCTCCATCACCATGCCGGCGGCGGGACTGAGCACGGAGAGCCCCAGCAGCCGGCCGGCCGCGCTGGCGCTGGTGATGACCGCGTCCGCTCCGGACTGCTTGAGCAGCGGGGCGTTCTCCTCCTCGCGCACCGCGGCCACGATCTTGGCGCCCCGGTTGAGCTGGCGGGCGGTCAGCGTGACGAGGACGGAGGTGTCGTCGCGCTGCGGGGCGATGATGATCTGCCGGGCCCGGTGCACCTCGGCCCGTCGGAGCACGTCACTGCGGGTGGCGTCGCCCATGACGCCGGCGTAGCCCTCGGCGGTGGCCGCCTCGATCGCCTTGGCGCTGGGGTCGACGACGACCACCTGCTCCTTCCTCAGTCCGGTCGCGCAGACGGTCTGGACGGCCGACCGTCCCTTCGTACCGAAGCCGACGACGACGGTGTGGTCGCGCAAGGTGGACCTCCAGCGGTTCAGGCGCCATTCCTCACGGGTGCGTTCGGTGAGGACCTCCAGCGTGGTGCCGACCAGGATGATCAGGAACAACACGCGCAGGGGTGTGATCACGAAGATGTTGGTGAGCCGGGCGCCGTCGCTGACCGGGGTGATGTCCCCGTAGCCGGTGGTGGAGAGAGTGACGGTCGCGTAGTAGAACGCGTCGAGCAGATCCACCGAGCCGTCGGAGTTGTCGTGGTAGCCGTCGTGGTCGGCGTAGACGACGAACGCGGTGACGACCAGTACCAGCAGGGCCATGAACAGCCGCTCGACGACCTGGCGGATGGGCCGCTCCACCACTTTCCTCGGGAGTTTCACCCGTTGGGTCGTCAGATGTTCGCCCGCCTGGCGGGCGATGGCGTCATGGCCCGGAAGTTTCACGTGAAACACACCCCGATCCCGGCGGTGGCCCACGGCAGGTCCAGCAGCTCCGTCTCCTCACCCTGACGGGCCCCGCCCGGCGGTACGACGGCCAGCGCGTCGGCCGCGGCGATGCCACGGAGCATGGCCGGGCCGTTGTAGTGCAGCGGCACGGCATGGTCACCGCGCAGCACCACGGGGACGAGCCGGGTGTCGTACGGATGCCCCTGCACCGCCTCCCGGAGCGGCAGCGTGTACGGCTCGGGGGCGGGACGGGCGGCGAGGGTCCGCAGCAGCGGCTCGGCGAGCGTGAGCAGGCCGGAGACGGCCGCGAGCGGGTTGCCGGGCAGCCCGACGAGGTGCTGGTTCTCCTTGGTGCGCGCCAGCAGCATGGGGTGGCCGGGACGCACCTTGACGCCGTCGACGAGGAGTTCGGCGCCGATGCGTTCCAGGACCGGGTGGACGTGGTCGACGGGTCCCGCCGCGGTACCGCCCGTGGTGACGATGAGGTCGGCGCCGGAACCGGTGACCGCCTTGCGGAGAGCCCGGGCATCGTCACCGAGCCGGCGTACGGCGACGACCTCGGCGCCGAGCGCCCGCAGCCAGGGCGGCAGCATGGGGCCGAGCGCGTCCCGGATCAGCCCGTCGTGGGGGAGTCCCCCGGTCAGCAGCTCGTCACCGAGGACGAGGACCTCGGCCCGGGGACGGGGTACGGCGGTGACCGTGTCGTACCCGGCCGCCGCGGCCAGGCCCAGGACGGCCGGGGTGACCAGGGTGCCGACGGGCAGCAGCTGGTCGCCGCTGCGGCACTCCTGGCCGCGGGGGCGGATGTCCTGGCCGTGGAGCATTTCCCGGGTGGCGTGCAGGCGGCCCTGGGCGTCGGTACGGCCGTGTTCGGCGCGCAGGACGGCGGTCGTGTCGGTGGGTACACGGGCGCCGGTGGCGATGCGGACCGCCTCGCCGTCGGTCAGCGGGCCGGGCTGCGCGTGCCCGGCGAGCACGCCCTCGGCCCGTACCTGCCAGGGGCCGGGTCCGGCGACCGCCCAGCCGTCCATCGCCGAGGTGTCGAAGGAGGGCAGGTCGGTGAGCGCGTCGAGGGGAGCGGCCAGGACCAGTCCGAGGGCGTCACCGAGCGGGACGGAGACGGGGGTGCGGCGGGCACCGGCGGGGGCGGCTGCCGTGCCGTTCGGGGCGCAGGGGCGCGGGGCGCGGGCGGCGATCTCGCGGGCCCGGGGCCAGGCCGTGGCCCGGTGCCGCTCGGCGGGCCGTGCGCCGGACGGCTGCGGGGCCGGGGCGGGCGCGTGGCCCGCGCTGTCGTCCCCGGCTTCCCGGGGGGCTTCCCTCACGAGGGCCAGGGCCTCCTCGACGTCGAGGTCGTCGCTCTCCTCGGCGGATGCCTGCGCCCGGGTGCCGGGGGCGGTCATCCGGCGTCCGGGGCGCTCGGGCCCCCGCCGTTCTCTTCCTTGCCCCCGTCGCTCTCCTCTGCCCATCGCAGGGCCAGCGCGGCGGCCTTGCGGGCGGCCTCCGCTACGGCCTCGGGGCCGCCCCGGCCCTGGGCCGCGGCGTAACCGACGAGGAACGTGGTCAGCGGGGCGGCGGGCCGGGCCACGCCGTGCGCGGCGTCACGGGCCAGGTCGAGCAGGGCGCCGGTGTCGACGTCCAGGTCGATGCCCAGCTCGTCCTTGACTGCGGAGATCCATTCATCCAACACGTGCCCATGCTCCCTGATGCGTGCCCTGGCGTGGGCGATGTCGTCCCAGGTGTCGCAGTCGAAGGACGCCTGCGTGTCCGGGACGCGGGTGAGGCGGAGAGCGGCCGTCAGGCGGCGCAGGGGCAACCCGCAGAGGCCGTCGGGCGCGGCGGCGAGGGCGGTCAGCTCGCGGCGGAGCGTGGCGGTGCGGTAGGCGGCGACGAGCGGCTGCTCACGGCCGCCGGCGTCGGTGAGCAGCGCGCCGTCGGCGTCGGTGTCCTGAAGCGCAGTCAGCAGCCGCTGGACGGTGCCCTCTCGAAGGAACGGCAGGTCGGCGGAGAGGACGACGGTGTGCGCGGCGGCGGTGAGCCGGAGGCCGGCCTCCAGCGCGGCGACCGGTCCCCCGCCGGACGGCTCCTCGCGCGCCCAGCGCACCGGCCGGGCGGTGGGCCGGGGCGCGGCCACCACCACGGTCGTCCGGGCACCCGCGCAGGCCGCGAGCACCCGGTCGAGGAGCGTACGGCCACCGACTCGGAGTCCGGGCTTGTCGGCCCCGCCGAGCCGCCGGGCGGCACCGCCGGCCAGCACGACGGCGTCGTACGGCGTGGGCGTCCCGGGGACGGCGGGGGCGGTGTCGGTCACCCTCCGAGTATGTCCTGCCGGCCTCTCCTTCCGGTGTTGGCGTACGTCACAGCGTGCGCGTGCACCTCGCGCAGGGTGCGTTCACGTCTCTCGCGGGGTGTGCTTCCGAGGCGCGCTCACAGGGTGCGCAGCAGTACCGCCGGCTGTTCCACGCAGTCCGCCACGTACCGCAGGAAACCGCCCGCCGTACCGCCGTCGCACACCCGGTGGTCGAAGGTGAGCGAGAGCTGCACGACCTGGCGGACGGCCAGCTCGCCGTCGTGCACCCACGGCTTGGCGACGATGCGGCCGACGCCGAGCATGGCCGCCTCGGGGTGGTTGATGATCGGGGTGGATCCGTCGACGCCGAACACCCCGTAGTTGTTCAGCGTGAAGGTGCCGCCGGTGAGTTCCCCGGGTGTGAGCTTCCCCGCGCGGGCCGCTTCGGTGAGCCGGGCGAACTCGGCGGTCAGCGATTCGGCGTCACGCGCGTGGGCGTCCCGGACGACCGGTACGACCAGTCCGCGTTCGGTCTGGGCGGCGAACCCGAGGTGGACCCGGTCGAGCCGGACGACCTCGCGGGCGTCGGTGTCGACGAAGGAGTTCAGCTCGGGGAACCGGGCCAGGGCCGCCGTACTGATGCGGGCGAGCAGCGCGAGGAGGGAGATCTTCGGACCCCCGGCCGCGTTGACCACCGCGCGGGCGCGCAGCAACTCGGTCGCGTCGGCGTCGACCCAGCAGGTCGCGTCCGGGATCTCCCGGCGGCTGCGGGAGAGCTTGTCCGCGACGGCACCGCGCACTCCCTTGAGCGGGACGCGGACCTGGCCCTCGGCCGGGGCCGCGACGGGCGCCCGCACGGCCGTCTCCTCGGCCGCCGGTGCCTGCGCGGCCTTGGCCCGCAGCACGTCCTCGACGTCCGCGCGCAGGATGAGCCCGTCCGGCCCCGAGCCGGCCAGCTGCCGCAGGTCCACACCGTTGTCACGGGCGAGCCGGCGCACGAGGGGCGAGATCACGGGGACCGGTCCGTCGGCGGACGCGGGGGACGGGGCGGGTGGCGGTGCGAGGGCCTGTGCCGGTGCCGGCGGGGAGGCCGGTACCGGTGCCGTCGCGTTCACGAGCGCGTGGGCGCCCGGCGCGGCGTTCCCGTGCACTGCCGCCGACCTGTTGCGGGCCCCCTGCCCAGGACCGGCGCCCTGGCCTGGGCCTGCGCCCTGGCCGTTTCCGGTCGCCGTACCGGCCGTCGCCTCGCCGGGTGCCACCGTCCCGGTCGTCGCCGTCCCGGTGGTCGCCGTCCTGACCCGGCGCCTCCGGGCAGCCGGTGCCTGGGTGCCGTAGCCGACCAGGACGTTTCCGGAGCCCTCGGGCTCCGCCGTCGGTTCGCCCACGGCCACCGTCAGCAGCGGGGCGCCGACGGGCAGTTCGGTGCCCTCCTCACCGAAGCGGGCGGTGACCACGCCACCGTAGGGGCAGGGCACCTCGACCATCGCCTTGGCCGTCTCGACCTCGACCACGGGCTGGTCGACGACGACCACGTCACCGACCTGGACCAGCCAGCGGACGACCTCCGCCTCGGTGAGCCCCTCACCGAGGTCCGGCAGTCTGAATTCCAGCACCTGAGCCATCAGCCCTCGGCCTCCCACTGCAGCCGGGCCACGGCGTCCAGAATGCGGTCGACGCCGGGCAGGTGGTGCCGCTCGAGCATGGGCGGCGGATACGGGATGTCGAACCCGGCCACGCGCAGCACCGGCGCCTCCAGGTGGTGGAAGCAGCGCTCGGTGATCCGGGCCGCGATCTCGCCGCCCGGCCCGCCGAACCCGGTGGCCTCGTGCACGACGACCGCGCGTCCGGTGCGCCGGACGGCCGCGCAGACCGTCTCGTCGTCGAACGGCACCAGGGAACGCAGGTCGACGACCTCCAGGTCCCAGCCCTCGGCCCGGGCGGCCTCGGCCGCCTCCAGGCAGACCGGGAGCGAGGGGCCGTAGGTGATGAGCGTGGCGGTGCGGCCGGACCTCCGGACCACGGCCCGGCCGATGGGTTCGACGTCCGTGGGCTGCTCGGGATTCCAGGCGTCCTTCGACCAGTACAGCCGCTTGGGCTCCAGGAAGACGACCGGGTCGTCGGAGGCGATGGACCGGCGCAGCAGTCCGTAGGCGTCGGCGACGGTCGCGGGCGTGACGACGTGCAGGCCCGGGGTCGCCATGTAGTAGGCCTCGGAGGAGTCGCTGTGATGCTCGACGCCGCCGATGCCGCCGCCGTACGGGACGCGGACGGTGATCGGCAGGGGCATCCTGCCCCGGGTGCGGTTGCGCATCCGGGAGACATGGCTGATCAGCTGCTCGAACGCCGGGTAGGCGAAGGCGTCGAACTGCATCTCCACCACGGGCCGCAGGCCGTACATGGCCATGCCCACGGCGGTGCCGAGGATGCCGGCCTCGGCGAGCGGGGTGTCGGTGCAGCGGTCCTCGCCGAACTCCTTGGCGAGCCCGTCGGTGACCCGGAACACTCCGCCGAGGGTGCCGACGTCCTCGCCCATGACGTGCACGGCCGGGTCGGCCGCCATCGCGTCGCGCATCGCGCGCGTGAGGGCCTGCGCCATGGTGGCGGGCTTGACGGCGACGGTGGTCATCGGGCGCCGCCTTCCCGCGCGTCGTGCTCGCCGTGCTGCTCCTGCTCGGCCTCCAGCTCGGCCCGCAACTGGGCGCGCTGCTCCCGCAGCTGTGCGGTGCTCTCGGCGTGGACGTGGTCGAAGAGGTCCATGGGCTGGAGCTCGGGGTCCCGGTTCATGCGCTCTCGCAGATCGGCGGCCATCGTCTCGGCGTCCTGCCGGGCGGCCTCGATCCCGGCCTCGTCGAGCAGCCCGCGTGTGGTCAGCTCACGCTCCAGCAGCTGGAGCGGATCGTGCGCCCGCCAGGCCTCGACCTCGGCGTCGCCGCGGTAGCGGGTGGCGTCGTCGGCGTTGGTGTGGGCGTCGATGCGGTACGTCACCGCTTCCACCAGGGTCGGACCACCGCCCGCGCGCGCGTGCCGTACGGCGTCGCTGAGGACCTCGTGCACGGCCGCGGCGTCGTTGCCGTCGACCAGCCGGCCCGGCATGCCGTACCCGACGGCCTTGTGGGCCAGGGAGGGCGCGGCGGTCTGCTTGGCGAGCGGGACGGAGATGGCGAAGCCGTTGTTCTGCACCAGGAAGACGACCGGTGCCTGCCAGACGGCGGCGAAGTTCATCGCCTCGTGGAAGTCGCCCTCGCTGGTGCCGCCGTCGCCGACCATGGCGAGCGCGACCACGTCGTCGCCCTTGAGCCGGGCGGCGTGGGCCAGGCCGACGGCGTGCGGCAGCTGGGTGGCGAGCGGGGTGCTGAGCGGGGCCACCCGGTGGGTCCGGGGGTCGTAGCCGTTGTGCCAGTCGCCGCGCAGCAGGGTGAGCACCTCCACGGGGTCCACGCCGCGGGCGACGACGGCGAGCGTGTCGCGGTAGCTCGGGAAGAGCCAGTCGCGCTCCTCCAGCGCCAGCGCGGCGGCGATCTCGCAGGCCTCCTGACCGGTGGTGGACGGGTAGACGGCGAGCCGGCCCTGTTTGGTCAGCGCGGTGGCCTGCGTGTTGTAACGCCGCCCGCGCACCAGCTGGGCGTACAGCCGGCGCAGCAGGTCCGGGTCGGCCTTTCCGGCCGCCTCGGTGCCGAGGACGCGGTAGGGCTCGGCGTCGGGCAGCAGCGGCGCGGGGTCCATACGGGGCTGCCAGGCGGGCGGCGGCGAAGGCCGGTACGCGCCCCGCTGCTCCAGAACCGTCATGACGGCACCTCCTCGTGGGAGCGGCTACGGGAGGCGTGTCGGATGTGACCCGCCTCACCAACCGATTGTTCGGTCGTCGACGCATTTTGGCTACAGGCGCCGCCAGGCTGTGGACAAACGGTTCTGCACAGCCTGCAATGAACGCAGGACGTCCACGGTGACCGAGCGGGGGGACATGGGACCTGAACAAATGGCCGACGGGCCGCAGGACGGTGCCCTGCTGCCGCCCCGCCCGCTGGACGCCATCGACCAGGACATCCTGAAGATCCTGCAGGCCGACGGCCGGGCCTCGATACGGTCCGTCGCCGAACGCGTCCACGTCTCCCGCGCCAACGCGTACGCGCGCATCAACCGGCTCGTCGAGGACGGGGTCATCCGGGGCTTCAGCGCGCGCGTGGACCACGAGCGCGCGGGCCACGGCACGTCGGCGTACATCACCCTGAAGATCGTCCAGAACTCCTGGCGCACGGTCCGCGAGCAGCTCAGGCTGCTGCCCGGCGCCTCCCACATCGCGCTGGTGGGCGGTGACTTCGATGTGCTGCTGCTGGTGCACACGCCCGACAACAAGGCGCTGCGTGAGCTGGTGCTCACCCGGCTCCAGGCGATCCCCGAGGTGCTCAGCACCCGCACGTTGCTGGTCTTCGAGGAGGAGGACCTGGAGCCGGACGGCTGAGGTCAGCTCCGGCGCAGTCCCGAGAACACCAGACGGACGACGGCGTCGGACACGTCGCGGGCGCTCGCGCCCCGCGGGTCCGGCCGGTACCACTCCACGATCGAGTTGATCATCCCGAAGACCAGCCGGGTGGCCAGGCGGACCTCCACGTCGCCGCCCACGTCCCCCTCGGCGGCGGCCGCCTTGAGCAGCTCGGCGACCCGGTGGTCGAAGTCGCGGCGGCGCTCCAGCGCCCACCGCTCGGTGGCGGTGTTGCCGCGCACGCGCAGCAGCAGCGTCACGTAGGGCAGCTCGGCTATGAGCACCTCGACCATGCGGCGTACGACGTGTTCCAGCCGGTCGGCGGGGCGCCCCACGCGCGCGTGCTCCTCGTCCAGGATGGCGAACAGGCCGTCCAGGGCGCGGCTGACGGCGCGGCGCAACAGTTCCTCCTTGCCGCTGACGTGGTGGTAGATCGACGACTTGGAGATACCGGCCGCCTTGGAGAGGTGCTCCATGGAGGTGCCGTCGTAGCCGCGCTCGTTGAAGATGCGGACGGCGACGGCGAGCAGCGTCTCGGGAGTGTAGGTGTCGCGCCTGGCCGTGGTCATGAGGTGCCCTCCCGCTTGTCGATGGCATACGCGTGGCGGTACAGCGCCAGGGAGGGCGCATAGCGTCCGGAGGGGTCGCGGTCGTGCATCTCGTACAGGATGCCGAAGGCGAAGCGGGAGCCTAGCCTGCGGTCCCACTCGAAGGGGCCGAGCGGGTAGTTGACGCCCAGGCGCATCGCGGTGTCGACGTCCTCCTCGGTTGCCACCCCCTTGGCGACGGCGTCGTGGGCGAGGTCGATGATCCGGGCGACCGTGCGGGCGACGATCAGGCCGGGCACGTCGCCGATGACGCTGACCTCCTTGCCGAGTGCCTGGAACAGGCCGGTGGCCTCGGCGAGGGCCTGCGGCGAGGTGTCCTGGGAGGCGGAGAGGGCGATGCGGGTGGCCGTGCGGTAGTCCAGGGCGAGGTCGAAGTGGACGACGTCGCGGGACTCCACGGAGGTCCGGCCGTCGGCGAGGACCAGCCGGCCGCCGCCGGGGAGCACCAGGCGGGTGCCGTCGTAGGCGTCCTCCGCCCGGACCTCGATGCCCGCCTCGCGGATCAGCGGGATGAGCCCGCCCGCCGGGCCCAGGCCGCCCTCGACGACGACGTGGGCGGGCGGCTGCTCCCTGTCCGCGGTGTGCGGCCGGGGCCGCTCGGCGCCCTCGGTGTGGTCGTACCAGCCGTGCCCGCTCTTGCGGCCGAGCCGACCGGACTCCACCAGCCGGCGCTGGGCCAGGGAGGGGGTGAAGCGCACGTCCTGGAAGAAGGACTGCCACACCGAGTGCGTGACGGATTCGTTGACGTCCTGGCCGATGAGGTCGGTCAGTTCGAACGCGCCCATCCGGAACCCGCCGCACTCGCGCAGGACCGCGTCGATGGTCGCGGGGTCGGCGGCCCGGGCCTCGTGGACCGCGAACGCCTCGGCGTAGAACGGCCGGGCGATGCGGTTGACGATGAAGCCCGGGGTGTCCGCGCAGGCCACCGGGGTCTTGCCCCAGGCGCGGGCGGTCTCGTACGCGCGCGTGGCCGACGTGACGCCGGTGGCGGCCCCGGAGACCACCTCGACCAGTGGCAGCAGCGGTGCCGGGTTGAAGAAGTGCAGGCCGACGAAGCGCCCGGGGTGGCGCAGGGCGCCGCCGACGGCCGTCACCGACAGCGAGGAGGTGTTGGTGGCGAGCAGGCAGTCTTCGGTGACGATGTCCTCCAGCTCGCCGAAGAGCCGCTGTTTGACGTCGAGCCGCTCCAGGACGGCCTCCACGACGAGCGCGCAGTCGGCCAGCTCCGTGAGGCTGTCCGCGGGCCGGAGGCGGGCACGGGCCGCGTCCCGGCCGGCGTCGGTGAGCCGCCCCTTGGCCACCAGCCGGTCGAGGCGTGCGCCGATCGCGTCGGCCGCGTCCCGGGCGCGTCCGGGGACGGCGTCGTACAGCCGCACGGGGTGGCCGGCGACCAGCGCGACCTGGGCGATTCCCTGGCCCATGGTGCCGGTGCCGACGACGGCCACGGGGCTGCTGAGGTCGATTGCTGTCATGTGCGCGATCCTCCCGCACGGGGTTTTCCACAGATGCGGCGGACCCCCTTGTCCCGACCGATCGTTCGGTTACTCTAGCTCTGACTGCCCCATCCCGCTGCTCTTTCTGCCAGGTCGTGAACTCGACGAAGAGTTCTCCAGACGAGGAGTTGGTCCCGCATGGCCGCCGAACTGACCGCGCACGAGTTGACCGCGAAGCACCGGCCCACTCTCGACCAGGCCCTGGAAACGATCCGCACGCGCGCGTACTGGTCCCCGCACCCCGAGCACCCCAAGGCCTACGGCGAGCACGGCAGCCTGGACGCGGCGGCGGGCAAGGCCGCCTTCGACGCCCTGCTGGGCACCCGCCTGGACCTCGGCCAGCCCGGTACGGACGACTGGGTGGGCGGTGAGGTCTCGCCGTACGGCGTCGAGCTGGGTGTGACCTACCCGCACGCGGACATCGACGTGCTGCTGCCCGCCATGCGGGCCGGACAGCGGGCGTGGCGGGACGCGGGCCCGGAGGTGCGGGCTGTGGTCTGCCTGGAGATCCTCAAGCGGATCAGCGACCGGACGCACGAGTTCGCGCACGCGGTGATGCACACCAGCGGTCAGGCGTTCATGATGGCGTTCCAGGCGGGCGGCCCGCACGCCCAGGACCGCGGTCTGGAGGCGGTGGCGTACGCCTTCGCGGAGCAGGTCCGCACGCCCGGCACGGCGGAGTGGAGCAAGCCGCAGGGCAAGCGGGACCCGCTGACCCTCACCAAGCGGTTCACCCCGGTCCCGCGCGGCATCGGCCTGGTCATCGGCTGCAACACCTTCCCCACCTGGAACGGCTACCCGGGCCTGTTCGCGTCCCTGGCCACCGGCAACGCGGTCCTGGTCAAGCCGCACCCGCGCGCGGTGCTGCCGCTCGCGCTGACCGTGCAGGTCGCCCGGGACGTGCTGGCCGGGGCCGGCTTCGACCCGAACCTGGTCGCGCTGGCCGCCGAGCGCCCCGGCGAGGGCATCGCCAAGACCCTCGCCACCCGTCCCGAGATCAGGATCATCGACTACACCGGGTCGACCTCCTTCGGCGACTGGCTGGAGACCAACGCCCACCAGGCGCAGGTCTACACGGAGAAGGCCGGCGTCAACACGGTGATCGTGCACTCCACGGACGACTACAAGGGCATGCTGTCCAACCTGGCGTTCTCGCTGTCGCTCTACAGCGGCCAGATGTGCACCACCCCGCAGAACCTGCTGATCCCCCGGGACGGCATCACCACCGACCAGGGCCCCAGGACCTTCGACGAGGTCACCGCCGACCTCGCGCGGGCCATCGACGGCCTGCTCGGTGACGACGCCCGCGCGAACGCCCTGCTCGGCGCGATCGTCAACCCCGATGTCAAGGCCCGTCTCGAGGCAGCGGCCGGTCTCGGCGAGGTCGCCCTGGCCTCCCGCGAGATCACCAACCCGGAGTTCCCGGGCGCCGTGGTCCGCACCCCGGTCGTCGTGAAGCTCGACGGCGCCAAGCCGGACGACGAGGCGGCCTACATGAGCGAGTGCTTCGGCCCCGTCTCCTTCGCCGTCGCCGTCGACTCGGTGACGGACGCGGTCCAGTTGCTGCGCCGCACGGTCCGGGAGAAGGGCGCGATGACGGTCGGCGCCTACACCACCGACGCCGCTACCGAGCGCGCCGTCGAGGAGGTCTGCCTGGAGGAGGCGGCCCAGCTCTCCCTGAACCTGACCGGCGGGGTCTACGTCAACCAGACGGCCGCGTTCTCCGACTTCCACGGCTCGGGCGGCAACCCGGCGGCGAACGCGGCCCTGTGCGACGGCGCCTTCGTGGCCGGCCGCTTCCGGGTGGTGGAGGTCCGCCGGGAGGCGTAGGCACTCCTCCTCACCGGCCGGGTGCCGAGGGCCGTCGCAGCGGACGGGCGGCCCCGGGGGCGCCGCTCGCGCTCCAGTGGTACAGCGTCATCGCCACGCTGGTGGCCAGGTTGTAGCTGGAGACCTGGGGGCGCATCGGGAGGCGCAGGAGGTGGTCGGCGCGGGCCCGCAGCTCCGCGGAGAGACCGGTGCGTTCCGAGCCGAAGGCCAGGACGGCGTCGTCGGGCAGCCGGGTGCCGCGGATGTCCTCACCCTCCGGGTCGAGGGCGAACAACGGTCCGGCGGGCAGGTCGCCGACGTCGAGGTGTTCCACGGTGGTCGCGAAGTGCAGGCCCGCACCGCCGCGCACCACGGCCGGATGCCACGGGTCGAGCGTGCCCGTGGTGACGACACCGGTGGCCCCGAAGCCGGCGGCCAGCCGGATCACGGCACCGGCGTTGCCGAGGTTGCGGGGATTGTCCAGGACCACGACGGGCGCGGTGCGGGGCGTGCGGGCGAGTGCGGCCAGACCGGCCGCACGCGACGGCCGCACGGCCAGCGCGGCCACGCCGGTCGGATGCGGGCGCGGGACGAGGGCGGCGTACGCAGGCCCGGACACCTCCGTCAGCAGGCCGGCCAGCGTGTCCCGTACGTCCACGGCCAGTTCCTCGGCGAGGGCGAGTGCGGCCTCCCGGTCGGTGGTGACCGCGACCGGCACCTCGGCACCGAAGCGCAGCGCGTGCTTCAGGGCGTGGAAGCCGTCGAGCAGCACGGCGTCCTCCGCGTGCGCGCGCCAGCGGTCCAGGGGGCCGGTCATGCGGTGAACCCTACGCGGCCCGGCGTGGCCTCCTCCGGGGAGCGTGGCGGGGGGACCGTACGGCCGCCGCGCCGCACGAGCCGTCCACACGCGCGTCCCGCCACTCCGCCCAGTCGGCGCAGGAAGCCCGTCGGCAGGAACACCGCGTCCGCCGCGATCATCGCCAGCGAGAAGAACGGCAGCCCGAGGACGACCGCGATCACCGCGTGCTCGGTCATCATCAGCACCAGCAGGACGTTCTTGACCCGCCGGTTGAAGAGGGTGAACGGGAAGGCGACCTGCACCATGACGGTCCCGTAGGCCACGACCATCATGATCGTCCCGCTGGAGGACATCAGGTCGGCGAGTCCGGGCCAGGGCGAGAAGTAGTCCAGGTGGAGCGGGTAGTAGACGGCGGTGCCGTCCTGCCAGCGCGAGCCCTGGATCTTGTACCAGCCGGCCGTGGCGTAGATCAGACAGGCCTCCGCCATGATCACGGCCAGGGCTCCGTTGTGCAGGACGTTGCTGATGACGTCCAGCAGGATCCGGGGCTGGTCCCAGGCCTGTCGGCGGCCGGCGGCCCACCACAGGCCGAGCGCCGCCCAGGCTGTCCACAGCAGCGCGGGGATCAGCCAGCCGTTGTCGAAACGGCCGGTCAGCGTGACCGTGCCGAGCGCCGAGCCGAGCACCGCCCACAGCACCGGTCCCACCCGGTCGGCGGGCACGTCCTCGCCACGCGCGCGTGCCGCCTCGGCGCGGGCCGCGCGCCGCGCGTCGAGGGACCACACCTGGCCGCAGCGCGTGAACACCAGGTAGAAGGACATCAGGTGCAGCACGTTGTCACCGCCGTCGCCGACGAAGACGCTGCGGTTCTGGAGCGACAGCACGCCCACCATGAACAGCAGGGAGGCGGTCCGGGCGCGCCAGCCGAGCAGCAGGGCGGCGCTCGCGAGGATCGCCAGCGTGTAGCAGCACTCGAACCAGAGCCGGCCGTCGGACCACAGCAGTGCCGTGAACGCGTGGTTGTCCTCCGTCAGCCGCTTGGCGAGGTTCCAGCCCCACGGGCCGGTGGGGCCGTACAGCTCCTGGCGGTGGGGGAACTCGCGCAACAGGAAGAGCAGCCAGGTCAGCGAGAAGCCGATCCGGATCACGGCGCTCTGATAGGGGCCGAGGGCCGCCCCGGTGACCCGGGCGACACCACGTGACAGTGCCAGGGACAACTCGTTCACCGCACGCCTCCCGCCGCCTCGTCGGCCGTCAGGGACCACCAGGGCATCAGGCGGTGGACGGGCTTGTCGGAGACCCGCTCACGGCTCCACGCCGGCGGCTGGACATTGGTGGTGGTGGAACGGACCTGCACGCGCTGGATCACACCTTCCCGGCTGGTCGGATCGCTCCGGTACAGGCGCATCACCACGATCCGCCGCAAGTACTGCTCGGAGAGGGCGCCGCGCAGGCCCACGGGACGGTTGTCGGCGCCGTGCGTGGCCGCGAAGTAGTCCCAGGCCCGGCGCAGCTCGTTCTGCTGGGTGTGGCTGGGCACCAGGTTGCCGTCGATGGCGGCGCCGTCCTGGGCGGAGAGGTCGGTCCAGCCGGTGGTCCGCACGCCGCCGCCGTGCAGGCGCACCTGGGCACGCACCTGGACGGCGATGTTCTGCTGGAGCGGGTTCGGCGCGAACAGCTTCCAGTTCTGCTCGAACTCCGGATAGAGCCACTCCTCTATCGCCTTGCCGTGCTGCTTGGTCACCGTGTTGGCGGGCGCCAGGCTGAGGAACACCATCAGCACGTGCACGCAGGCGGCGACGGCGACCACCGCGAGCGCCAGCGCGGCGCCGACCTGGTAGCGGGGGGAGAGCGCGGCGACTCCGGTGCGGGGCGGGGGCGGCGGGTGCTGTGGCGGATCTTCCGGGAGACGCGTCCCGGCCGACCCGTCCGGGCCCTGCGGGCCCCGCGGGTCCTCGTCGTACGCGTCCATGTGGTCCCGTCCCCCGTCTCGGCTCATGCGGTCGGCTCGGTCGTCCCGCTCGGTCGGTTCGTCCGCTCGGTCATGCGTCCCGCTCGGTCGTACGCCCCGGTCGCCCGGCCCAGCGGTGCGCTGAGCGGGACGGCCCGGTGGCGTCGCGCCCGGCACAGGCGCCGCATGCCTCACGAGCGCCACGTCTCGGCGCTCGACGGAACGGTACTCAGCCCCGGGCACCGGGCGCAGCCCCGGGTACGGGCCCGGCACGGATGGTGCTCGCCACGCGGGGCGCGTCCGGCCCCGCCCAGCTCCGCCGCACGATGGGTTCCTGGCCCCGCCCAGGCCGGTCTCCGGCCTGCTCGTGGGTGTTGTCCACAGGCGGCCCGCCGAGTTTTCCACAGCGGTTGACACTCCGTGGCGGCCCGGCACACCATGGTTGCGCATGAACCGAACGATCGGTCGGGACAGGGTGGCGGCCCGATCGGGACAGTGCTCACCGCAGAGCCCGAGGTCAGGGGGACCACATGGCCACAGCAGCCGCGCAGCGCACGGTTCGTACGGAGGCGGACGGCGCCCGCACCGTCGACACGACGGCCTACCAGAGCGCTTTCGACGCGGCCGTGGCCGCCGACGAACGCATCGAACCGCGTGACTGGATGCCCGACGCCTACCGGGCGACGCTGGTCCGGCAGATCGCCCAGCACGCGCACTCCGAGATCATCGGCATGCAGCCGGAGGCCAACTGGATCACCCGCGCGCCCTCCCTGCGCCGCAAGGCGATCCTCATGGCCAAGGTCCAGGACGAGGCCGGCCACGGCCTGTATCTGTACAGCGCGGCCGAGACCCTCGGCACCAGCCGCGACGAGCTGCTCGGCAAACTGCACTCCGGCCGCCAGAAGTACTCCTCGATCTTCAACTACCCGACGCTGACCTGGGCCGACGTCGGCGCGATCGGCTGGCTGGTGGACGGCGCCGCCATCACCAACCAGGTCCCCCTGTGCCGCTGCTCCTACGGTCCGTACGCCCGCGCGATGGTGCGGATCTGCAAGGAGGAGTCCTTCCACCAGCGCCAGGGCTACGAGCTGCTCATGGCCCTGAGCAAGGGCACCCCCGAGCAGCACGCGATGGCGCAGGACGCGGTGGACCGCTGGTGGTGGCCGTCGCTGATGATGTTCGGCCCGCCCGACGACGAGTCCCAGCACTCCGCGCAGTCGATGGAGTGGAAGATCAAGCGTCACTCCAACGACGAGTTGCGCCAGCGCTTCGTCGACATCTGCGTTCCGCAGGCCGAGTCGCTGGGCCTCACCCTCCCCGACCCGGACCTGCGATGGAACGAGGAGCGGGGTCAGCACGACTTCGGCGCGATCGACTGGACCGAGTTCTGGGACGTCCTCAAGGGCAACGGCCCGTGCAACGACCAGCGGATCACCCAGCGCAGGCGCGCCCACGACGAGGGCGCATGGGTAAGGGAAGCGGCCGCGGCCTACGCGGCCAAGCACACCGGCAGCACCGGTGAGACAGGAGCGACGCGAGCATGAGCACCACCGACTGGCCCCTGTGGGAGGTCTTCGTGCGCTCCCGGCGCGGCCTCTCCCACACCCACGCCGGCAGCCTGCACGCCCCCGACGCCGAGCTGGCCCTGCGCAACGCCCGTGACCTGTACACCCGGCGTGGCGAGGGTGTCTCGATCTGGGTGGTGCCGGCCGCCGCGATCACCGCGTCGTCACCGGACGAGAAGGACCCGTTCTTCGAGCCGGCCGCCGACAAGCCCTACCGGCATCCGACCTTCTACGAGATCCCGGAAGGGGTGAAGCACCTGTGACCGCCACCGGACCCACCACCGTCCCGGTATCCCCCACCGGCCCGGCCGGCTTCCCGGTGACCGCCGCGCTCGCCCTAGGCGACGACGCCCTGGTGCTCTCCCACCGCCTCGGGGAGTGGGCCGGGCACGCCCCGGTCCTGGAGGAGGAGGTCGCCCTCGCCAACATCGCCCTGGATCTGCTCGGCCAGGCGCGGGTGCTGCTGTCACTCGCCGGCGACGAGGACGACCTGGCCTACCTCCGTGAGGAGCGCGCCTTCCGCAACCTCCAGCTGGTCGAGCAGCCGAACGGCGACTTCGCGCACACCATCGCCCGCCAGCTGTACTTCTCCGTCTACCAGCAGCTGCTCTACGGCGAACTGGCGACCGGTGACGGCCCCTTCGCACCGCTCGCCGCCAAGGCGGTCAAGGAGGTCGCCTACCACCGCGACCACGCCGAGCAGTGGACGCTGCGGCTCGGCGACGGCACGCAGACCAGCCACGAGCGGATGCAGCGGGCCTGCGACGCGCTGTGGCGGTTCACCGGGGAGTTGTTCCAGCCGGTGGAGGGCCTGGACACCGACTGGCCGGCGCTGGAGGCCCGCTGGCTCGAGTACGTCGGTGACGTGCTCGGCCGGGCCACCCTCACCGTCCCTCAGGGACCGCGCACCGGGGCCTGGGCGGCGGGCGCCGGCCGGCAGGGCCTGCACACCGAACCGTTCGGGCGGATGCTCGCCGAGATGCAGCACCTGCACCGCAGCCATCCGGGGGCGTCGTGGTGACCGCGACCGCCCTGGAGGCGGAGCTGCTGGAGCTGGCCGGCGCGGTGCCCGACCCGGAACTGCCCGTGCTCACCCTGCGCGAGCTGGGGGTGCTGCGCGCGGTGCGCGTGCACGGCGCGGACGCGGTGGACGTCGACCTGACCCCGACCTACACCGGCTGCCCGGCCGTCGAGGCGATGAGCCTCGACATCGAACGGGCCCTGCGCGCCCACGGCATGCGCGAGGTGACCGTCCGCACCGTGCTCACCCCCGCCTGGTCGACCGACGACATCACCCCCGAAGGTCGGCGCAAGCTCCGGGAGTTCGGCATCGCGCCCCCGCGCGTGCACGCCGCCTCCGGCCCGGTCCCGCTGGCGCTCGGCCCGACCCGCACGCACGGCACGGAGAGCACGACGGAGCCCGTCCGCTGCCCGCACTGTGCTTCGGCCGACACCGAGCTGCTGAGCCGGTTCTCCTCCACCGCCTGCAAGGCGCTGCGGCGCTGTCTGGCCTGCCGCGAACCGTTCGACCACTTCAAGGAGTTGTGATGGCACGCTTCCACCCGCTCCCGGTGGCCGCGGTCGACCCGCTCACCGACGACTCCGTCGCCCTCACCCTCAGCATCCCGCCCGGACTGCGCGAGGAGTACCGGCACCGGCCCGGCCAGCACCTCGCGCTGCGCCGCCGGGTCGACGGCACGGAGATCCGGCGCACCTACTCGATCTGCTCCCCCGCCCCCGACCCGGCCGGCGGTGGGCCGGACACCCTGCGGGTGGGGGTGCGGCTGGTCGAGGGCGGTGCCTTCTCCTCGTACGCCCTGAAGGAGATCGCCGTCGGTGACGAACTGGAGGTGATGACCCCGGCGGGCCGCTTCACCCTGGACCCGGCGCCGGGGCTGTACGCGGCGGTGGTCGGCGGCAGCGGCATCACCCCGGTGCTGTCCATCGTCACCACGCTGCTGGCACGCGAGCCGGCTGCCCGGTTCTGCCTGATACGCAGCGACCGCACGGCCGCCTCGACGATGTTCCTGGAAGAGGTCGCCGACCTGAAGGACCGCTACCCCGAACGGTTCCAGCTGGTGACCGTGCTCTCCCGGGAGGAGCAGCAGGCGGGTCTGCCCTCGGGCCGGCTCGACCGGGAGCGGCTGGCCGGGCTGCTGCCCGCGCTGCTGCCGGCGGAGCGGGTGGCGGGCTGGTTCCTGTGCGGGCCGTACGGGCTGGTGGAGGGCGCGGAGCGGGCACTGCGCGAGCTGGGCGTGGACCGGTCGCGGATCCACCAGGAGATCTTCCACGTGGACGCGGGGGCCGCCTCGGTGGTCACCGCGTCGGCGCCCGCGCACAGCACCGTCACCGCGCGGCTGGACGGACGCGGTGGCACCTGGCCGGTGCGGGAGGGCGAGTCGCTGCTGGAGACGGTGCTGCGCAACCGGTCCGACGCGCCCTACGCCTGCAAGGGCGGGGTGTGCGGGACGTGCCGGGCCTTCCTGGTCTCGGGCGAGGTCCGCATGGACCGAAACTTCGCGCTGGAGAAGGAGGAGACGGAGGCAGGGTACGTGCTGGCCTGTCAGTCGCATCCGCTGACGGAGAAGGTGGAGCTGGACTTCGACCGCTGACCGGCGCCCCACCACGACCGGACGACCCGTCGCACCGGAGCGAGGGCCGACCGCCCTCCGCACCGGAGCCCGGCCGACCAGCGCCGGTCCGCGGCCACCGCTGACGGGCCACCGCACCGCGCCCACGCCGGGCGGGCACCTGGAGCCTGCGCTGGCTCGTCCCGGCGGCGGCGTACGGGAGGACGGAGCAGGACCGGGCGGACCGGGCCCGGCCGGTTACAGGACGAAGCCCGGCTTGCCGTCGTCGGTGACCACCGGGCGCCCGGCGGCGTGCCAGTGCTGCATGCCGCCGTCGACGTTCACCGCGTCGATGCCCTGCTGGACCAGGTACATGGTCACCTGGGCCGAGCGGCCGCCCGAGCGGCAGATGACGTGGACGCGGCCGTCCTGCGGGGCGGCCTCGGTCAGCTCGCCGTACCGGGCCACGAACTCACTGATGGGGATGTGCAGCGCTCCCTGGGCGTGACCCGCCTGCCACTCGTCGTCCTCCCGGACGTCCAGCAGGAAGTCGCCGTCCTTGAGGTCGGTGACCGGGACCGTGGGCACACCAGCTCCGATATTCATGGCTCCGACGCTACCCGAAGGACTGCGTGGCCAGGGACGGTGCGACCCAGGAACGGTGCGGTCCGGAAGCCGCGGCGCCCAGGACGGCAGGGCTCACGCCTGCCCCAGCAGGTCCGCCAGCTTCGTCTCCCGCTCGGCGATGTCGGCGCGCAGCCGGCCCGCGATCTCGTCGAGCAGCCCGTCCGGGTCGTCCGGGGCGAGACGGAGCATGCCGGCGATCGCGCCCTCCTCCAGCTCGCGGGCGACGAGGGTGAGCAGTTCCTTGCGCTGGGCCAGCCACTCCAGGCGTGCGTACAGCTCCTCGGCGGGGCTCGGCCGCCGCTCGGGCGGCACCGGGCCGGCCGCCCACTCCGCGGCCAGCTCCCTGAGCAGCGTCGCGTCGCCGCGGGCGTAGGCGGCGTTGACCCGGGAGAGGAACTCCTCGCGCCGCTTGCGCTCCTCGTCCTCCTGCGCCAGGTCGGGGTGGGCCTTGCGGGCCAGCTCGCGGTAGAGCTTGCGGGCCTCCTCGCTGGGCCGTACACGCTGCGGGGGCCGCACCGCCTGGTCGGTGAGCATGGCGGCGGCCTCCGGGAACAGGCCGTCACCGTCCATCCAGCCGTGCAGCAGTTCCTCCACGCCCGGGATCGGCAGGACGTGGGCGCGGGCCTCCGCGGCCCGCCGGATGTCCTCGGGGTCCTGGGTGCGGGCGGCCTTCGCCTCGGCGATCTCCGCGTCGAGTTCCTCGATACGCAGATAGAGCGGGCCGAGGCGCTGCTCGTGCAGGCGGGAGAAGTTCTCGACCTCGACGCGGTAGGTCTCCACGGCGATCTCGAACTCGATCAACGCCTGCTCGGCGGCCCGTACGGCCTGTTCCAGCCGTTCCTCGGGACGCGGCGCCTGGGACTGATCGGCTTCCGGGGTCGTCACCCGCCCAGCGTAGCCGCTGCGCCCGGCGCGGACCGGCACGCACCGGGGGGCCGGGCCGGTCGGACCGCAACAGGGAACCACGCAGGTGCCCTTCCCCGCGGGAAGACAGCAGCCCACGGGAAGCCGCGGTGCCGCTGCCGCGGCGGTGCCGGCCCGCTCCCCTCACACCCCCGACTCGGCCGCGATCCGTCCCGCCCGGATGCCCGCGACCAGGTCGGCGTGGTCCGCCTCGGTGCGGTCGGCGTAGGCGACGGCGAAGCCGGCCACCGCCTCCTCCAGTTCCTCGTTCTTCCCGCAGTACCCGGCGATCAGCCGCGGGTCGGCGCTGTGGGAGTGGGCGCGGGCCAGCAGGGCGCCGGTCATACGGCCGTAGTCGTCGACCTGGTCGGCGGCGAGCGCGGCCGGGTCGACGCTGCCCTTGCGGTTGCGGAACTGCCGCACCTGGTACGGCCGCCCCGCCACGGTCGTCCAGCCCAGCAGAATGTCGCTGACCACCTGCATCCGCTTCTGTCCGAGGACCACCCGACGCCCCTCGTGCGCCACCGGTGGCGCCTCGAAACCGGCCGTGGCCAGGTGCGGTACGAGCGCGGACGGACGGGCCTCCTTGACCTGGAGCACCAGCGGCTCCCCGCGGTGGTCGAGGAGCAGCACGACGTACGACCGGGTACCGACGCTGCCGGTACCGACCACCCGGAAGGCCACGTCGTGGACCGCGTGCCGGGCGAGCAGCGGCTGCCGGTCCTCACCGAGGGTGCCGGCGTACGACTCCAGGGACGCGGCGACGGCTGCCGCTTCGGCGTCCGGGATCTCACGCAGGACCGGCGGCGCTTTCACGAACCGGCGTCCGCCGTCCGCCAGCGCCTCGGTCGACTTCGCCGCGAACCGGCCGCTGGTGTTGGCCCGCGCCTTCTCCGAGACCCGCTCCAGCGTGCCGAGCAGGTCGTGGGCGTCCGTGTGCGAGACCAGTTCCTCGTCGGCGATGGCGTTCCACGCGTCCAGGACGGGCAGGGCGGCCAGCAGCCGCATGGTGCGCCGGTAGGCGCCGGCGGCGTCCCGTGCCGCCGCGCGGCAGGTGTCCTCGTCGGCACCGGCCTCGCGCCCGGCGAGCACCAGGGAGGCCGCGAGCCGCTTCAGGTCCCACTCCCAGGGGCCGTGCACGGTCTCGTCGAAGTCGTTGAGGTCGATCACCAGGCCGCCGCGGGCGTCGCCGTACAGGCCGAAGTTGGCCGCGTGCGCGTCGCCGCAGATCTGGGTGCCGATCCCGGTCACCGGGGTGCGGGCCAGGTCGTACGCCATGAGTCCGGCCGAGCCGCGTAGGAAGGCGAACGGGGTGGCCGCCATCCGGCCCACCCGTATCGGGGTCAGCTCGGGCAGCCGCCCGGCGTTGGACTCGACCACCGCGCTCACCGCGTCGGGGCGGGCGGGGTCCGGGTCGAGGGTGCGGTGCGCGTCGCGCGGCACGCTCGCCCGCAGGGCCTTGCCCTCCTTCTTCGGCGAACCCTGCGGCGGCCACTGGGCGAACCCGCGCACCCGGGGCAGCCGGCGCGTGCCCCGGTCAGACCCGTCGGCTCCGTCCCCCACGACCACCACACCGGTTCCGGTCACCACGACCGCCTCCCCCGCACTCCCCGCACGCCCGCCGAACAGGCGTCGGTACGAACACCGACCCGGGGGAGACCGTACAACCGGTGACCGGAACGCGTCGGACGTACGCGAACGCACGATCCGGCCGGGGTGCGGGAAGGACGAGCGGCCGGTCTCCCGGGTTCCGCGACACCGAGGTGCCGTCTCCCCGCCACCGACGGGGCGGGCAGGCCCACGACCGACGCCTTCACGGTGACCCGGCACGGGGCGACCTGGCACCTCGGCGCCCCGCCCCGCCTCGCCTCGCAGGACGCCGGAACCTCGGCCACCGTGCCGACAGCCGCACCGGCCGCCTCCCTGAGCGGCCCGTGAGATAGCTCACCGGAGGGACCGGAACGATCGCGGTCCGTTCCCTGGCTGTGCGACGCCTCACACGCCACGGCACGACGATAAACGGGCCCCCACCGTGACGTCCGTCACCGGTGGAGACCCGTTTCATCGGTTCTCGTTGTGCGCGAGGGGGGAGTTGAACCCCCACGCCCTTGCGGGCACTGGAACCTGAATCCAGCGCGTCTGCCTATTCCGCCACCCGCGCATTGGGTGTGTCTTCCGTTTCCGGCCCTTGCGGGCTGGCCCCTTCCGACACGCAGAACATTAGCACGTGGGACGGGGTGGATTCACATCCCTTCCGGCCGCCCCCTGCCGCCGCTCCCGGGGGTCCGGTGCGGCGCGTCCGCGGCCGTCGCGCGGTGGCGCGCGTATCGAGGAGACGCTGTTCACGTATCAACCTCGTACCGGTCCCGGCCATCTCACCAGGAGACGGACCGGGTCCACAGCCGGGTGCGGGACACTGGTCTTCGCCCGCCTCTACGATCCATGCCAGCAGGACACGCGCCAGGAGTTCGAAGGGGAGCCGCTGGGGGAACCGGCTGATTGGCGGGCGCGTAGATACGATCAGTGAGCAGTACCGGCAGTACCCGGCAAGGCAGCGGCACAGAGCAGGGCAAGACAACGGCAGGGACGGAGGAGGTGCCCCATGGGAGTCCTGAAGAAGTTCGAGCAGCGTCTCGAAGGTCTGGTGAACGGCACCTTCGCCAAGGTCTTCAAGTCCGAGGTCCAGCCCGTGGAGATCGCCGGAGCGCTCCAGCGGGAGTGCGACAACAACGCCACCATCTGGAACCGTGACCGGACCGTCGTACCCAACGACTTCATCGTGGAGCTGAGCGCGCCCGACCACGAGCGCCTCAGCCCCTACTCCGGGCAGCTCGGCGACGAGCTGGCCGGGATGGTGCGCGACTACGCCAAGCAGCAGCGCTACACCTTCATGGGGCCGATCAAGGTCAACCTGGAGAAGGCCGAGGACCTGGACACCGGCCTGTACCGGGTGCGCTCGCGCACCCTCGCCTCCTCCAGCAACCAGCAGGGCCAGGCTCCCGCCGCACCGGCCGGGCGGCCCGGCCCCGCGGGCGCCGGCGTCCCGGGCGGCTACGGCCCCGCGCCCGCCGGACCGCCCCCGATGCCGGCCGCACCGCCGCCCGGCGCCCGCCCCGGCGGCTACGGCTACCCGCAGCCCGCCACCCAGCGACCCGCCGCCGCCCCGATGAGCGGCGCACGCACCCGCTACTGGATCGAGATCAACGGCACCCGCCACCAGATCTCCCGCCCGACGCTCGTCATGGGCCGCAGCACCGACGCCGACGTGCGGATCGACGACCCCGGCGTCTCACGCCGGCACTGCGAGATCCGGACCGGAACGCCCTCGACGATCCAGGATCTCGGCTCCACCAACGGCATCGTGGTGGACGGGCAGCACACCACCCGCGCTACGCTCCGCGACGGCTCGCGGATCGTCGTGGGCAGCACCACCGTTATCTATAGGCAAGCCGAAGGGTGAAGCGGGGGCAATGTCAGAGCTGACCCTCACGGTCATGCGGCTGGGTTTCCTGGCCGTACTGTGGCTGTTCGTGATCGTGGCCGTGCAGGTCATCCGGAGCGACCTGTTCGGTACGCGCGTCACTCAGCGCGGATCGCGTAGGGAGGCCGGGCGCCCGCAGCAGGCGGCCCCCCGGCCGCAGACCCGGCAGCAGGCCGCCGCGCCCCCGCCCCAGCGCGGGCAGCAGGGCGGCGGCAGGCGTGGGCGCAACGCCCCCTCCAAGCTGGTCGTGACCGAGGGCACCCTGACGGGTACCACCGTCGCTCTGCAGGGCCAGACCATCAGCCTGGGCCGGGCGCACGACTCCACCATCGTGCTGGACGACGACTACGCCTCCAGCCGCCATGCCAGGATCTACCCGGACCAGAACGGCCAGTGGATCATCGAGGATCTCGGCTCCACCAACGGCACGTATCTGGACCGGTCCCGGCTGACGACCCCCACACCGATCCCGCTGGGCGCGCCGATCCGCATCGGCAAGACCGCAATCGAGCTGCGGAAGTAGTGCTACGTCATGAGTAAGCGCGAGCGGAGCGAGCACGCAGCGGCAGGCCGCCACCCGGTCTCCGGCGCGCTCCCGACCGGAGGGTGGGCAGTGTGGCTCGACACGACCGGCTGTACCCGGAGCCGACGGGCGAGGTGCGCATGAGTCTGTCACTGCGCTTTGCCGCCGGATCGCACAAGGGCATGATCCGCGAGGGCAACGAGGACTCCGGTTACGCCGGTCCGCGCCTGCTCGCCATCGCCGACGGCATGGGCGGCCAGGCGGCGGGCGAGGTCGCCTCCTCCGAGGTGATCTCCACCCTGGTCACCCTCGACGACGACGTGCCCGGCTCCGACATCCTGACCTCCCTCGGTGTGGCCGTGCAGCGCGCCAACGACCAGCTGCGCTCCATGGTCGAGGAGGACCCCCAGCTGGAGGGCATGGGGACGACCCTCACCGCCCTGCTGTGGACCGGGCAGCGGCTCGGCCTGGTGCACGTCGGCGACTCGCGCGCGTATCTGCTCCGCGACGGCGTGCTCACGCAGATCACGCAGGACCACACCTGGGTGCAGCGCCTCGTCGACGAGGGCCGGATCACCGAGGAAGAGGCCACCACCCACCCGCAGCGCTCCCTGCTGATGCGCGCGCTCGGCAGCGGCGAACACGTCGAACCCGACCTGTCGGTGCGCGAGGTGCGGGCCGGCGACCGTTATCTGATCTGCTCCGACGGGCTGTCCGGGGTCGTCTCCCACCAGACGATGGAGGAGACCCTCGCCAGCTACCAGGGCCCCCAGGAGACCGTGCAGGAGCTGATCCAGCTCGCGCTGCGCGGCGGCGGCCCCGACAACATCACGGTCATCGTCGCCGACGTCCTCGACCTGGACACCGGTGACACCCTCGCCGGGCAGCTGTCCGACCAGCCGGTCGTGGTGGGCGCCGTCGCCGAGAACCAGCACCACCTGCACGACAACGGCATCATGCAGACGCCGGCCGGCCGCGCCTCCCACCTGGGCCGCCAGAACCAGCGGCACGGTGGCGGCGAGTTCGGCCCGCCCCGCTCCGGCGACACCGCCGGCTACGCCCCGGACGACAGCTTCGACGACTACGCCGACGACGACTTCACCAAGCCGCGCGGGAAGCGCAGGTGGCTGAAGAGATCCCTGTACGGCGCCCTCGCGCTCGCCGTCGTCGGCGGCGGCCTGTACGGCGGCTACCGCTGGACGCAGACGCAGTACTACGTCGGCGCCAAGGACGAGCACGTCGCGCTGTACCGCGGGATCAGCCAGGACCTGGCCTGGGTGTCGCTGTCCAAGGTGGAGCGGGACCACCCCGAGATCGAACTCAAGTACCTGCCGCCGTACCAGCAGAAGCAGGTGAAGGCCACGATCACGGAGGGCGGTCTCACGGACGCCCGGACGAAGGTCCAGGAGCTGGCCGTGCAGGCGTCCGCGTGCCGCAAGCAGGCCGAGCGCAAGGCCGCCGCGTCGGCGCCGAGCACCACGAACGGCACCGGCAAGGCAGGCGGCAGCACGGGTACCGTCACGCACGCCGCCTTCACCAGGGCCTCCCCGTCACCGACCACGACCCCGAACCCGTCGGCCTCGAAGCCGTCCCCGACGTCCCCTTCGAAGCCTCCGTCCACGTCCCCGTCCGCGACCCCCAGCCCCGGCCCCACTCTCTCGGAGGACGAGCAGAAGGTCGTCTCGCTGTGCGGTAAGCAGTAGGCAAGCCGTGAGAGGCCCTGTCACACGATGAGCGGTACCAATACTTCGCAACCGTCGACGCACCACACGTCCACGATCGGCGCGATCGGCGCCCCGAGCCGGCGCAACACCGAGCTGGCCCTGCTGGTGTTCGCCGTGGTCATCCCGGTGTTCGCCTACGCCAACGTGGGCCTGGCCATCGACGACCAGGTCCCCGCGGGTCTGCTGAGCTACGGGCTCGGGCTGGGCCTGCTGGCCGCCGTCGCCCATATCGCCGTACGGAAGTTCGCGCCGTACGCCGATCCGCTGCTGCTGCCGCTGGCCACCCTGCTCAACGGGCTGGGACTGGTGTGCATCTGGCGGCTGGACCAGTCGAAGCTGCTGCAGTCGCTGCCCGACTATTTCCAGGCCGCGCCCCGCCAGCTGCTGTACACCGCGCTGGGCATCGCGTTCTTCGTCGTCGTACTGATCTTCCTCAAGGACCACCGTGTCCTGCAGCGGTACACGTACATCTCCATGTTCGGTGCCCTGGTCCTGCTCATCCTGCCGCTCGTGCCGGGCCTCGGCGCCAACATCTACGGCGCCAAGATCTGGATCAACATTCCCGGTCTCGGCTCCCTGCAGCCTGGTGAGTTCGCGAAGATCGTCCTCGCGATCTTCTTCGCCGGCTACCTGATGGTGAAACGGGACGCGCTCGCCCTCGCCAGCCGTCGCTTCATGGGCCTCTACCTGCCGCGCGGCCGCGACCTCGGCCCGATTCTGGTGGTCTGGGCGATCTCGATCCTCATCCTGGTCTTCGAGACCGACCTCGGTACCTCGCTGCTGTTCTTCGGCATGTTCGTGATCATGCTGTACGTCGCCACGGAGCGGACCAGCTGGATCGTGTTCGGTCTGCTGATGTCCGCCGCCGGCGCGGTCGGTGTGGCGAACATCGAGCCCCACGTGAAGAGCCGCGTCCAGTCCTGGCTCGACCCGATGAGGGAGTACACCCTCAGCCGCCAGGGCGTCGGCGGACACTCCGAGCAGCTGCAGCAGGCGCTGTGGGCGTTCGGCTCGGGTGGCACCCTCGGCAGCGGCTGGGGCCAGGGCCACTCGGACCTGATCCGGTTCGCCGCGAACTCCGACTTCATCCTGGCCACTTTCGGCGAGGAACTGGGACTGGCCGGCATCATGGCGATCCTGCTGATCTACGGCCTGATCGTGGAGCGGGGCGTACGCACCGCCCTCGCCGCCCGCGACCCGTTCGGCAAGCTGCTCGCCATCGGCCTCTCCGGCGCCTTCGCGCTCCAGGTGTTCGTCGTGGCCGGTGGTGTCATGGGCCTCATCCCGCTGACCGGTATGACCATGCCGTTCATGGCGTACGGCGGTTCCTCCGTGCTGGCGAACTGGGCGCTGATCGGCATCCTGATCCGTATCAGCGACACCGCCCGCCGCCCGGCGCCCGCCCCCGCCGCCAACCCCGACGCCGAGATGACCCAGGTGGTCCGCCCGTCATGAACAAGCCCCTGCGCCGGATCGCGCTCTTCTGCGGCCTCCTCGTCCTGACCCTGCTGCTACGGGACAACTGGCTGCAGTACGTCCGGGCCGACAGCCTCAAGGACGACCCACAGAACCGCCGCGTCACCATCGCCCGTTACGCCACCCCGCGGGGCGACATCATCGTGGACGGCAGCCCCATCACCGGGTCCAGCGGTGGCGCCAAGACCGGCCTGAACGACCTGAAGTACAAGCGGACCTACAAGAACGGCGCCATGTGGGCACCGGTCACCGGGTACGCCTCGCAGGCCTTCGGCGCCACCCAGCTGGAGTCCATCGAAGACGGCATCCTCACCGGCGACGACGACCGCCTGTTCTTCCGCAAGACGCTGGACATGGTCACCGGCAAGGAGCAGCAGGGCGGCAACGTCGTCACCACGCTCAACGCCGCCGCGCAGAAGGCCGCGTTCGACGGCCTGCGCAGGCAGGGCGGCAAGGGCGCGGTCGTCGCCCTGGAGCCCTCCACCGGCAAGATACTGGCGCTGGCCTCCTACCCGTCGTACGACCCCTCGTCCTTCGCGGGCAACACCAACGACGACGCGGCGGCCTGGAAGAAGCTCCAGAAGAAGTACAACCCCGCCGACCCGATGCTGAACCGGGCGCTGCGCGAGACCTATCCGCCGGGCTCCACCTTCAAGGTGGTCACGGCCGCGGCGGCGCTGGAGAACGGCAAGTACACCTCGGCCGACCAGAAGACCGAATCGCCGCTGCCGTGGATCATGCCGGGCACCACCACGCAGCTGAAGAACGAGGGCAGCATCCCGTGCGAGAACGCGACCATGCGGGTCGCGCTCCAGTACTCCTGCAACACCGTCTTCGGCAAGATCGGCGCCGACCTCGGCAACGAAAAGATGCTCGCGGAGGCGAAGAAGTTCGGCTTCGACTCCCAGCAGTACACCCCGGTGCGGTCCAGCGCCTCGGTGTTCTCCGACGACATGAACGCGTCGCAGACGGCGCTGTCCTCCATCGGCCAGTACAACACCGCGACCACCCCGCTCCAGATGGCCATGGTCGCCTCGGCGGTCGCCAACGACGGCAAGCTGATGAAGCCGTACATGGTCGACTCGTTGCAGTCCCCCAACCTTGACCCGGTCGCCAAGACCCAGCCGGAGGAGCTGAGCCGGCCGCTGTCGCCCGGGAACGCGCAGATCCTCCAGTCGATGATGGAGACGGTCGTCGACAAGGGCACCGGTACCCGCGCGAAGATCGACGGGGTGATCGTCGGCGGCAAGACCGGTACCGCCCAGCACGGTGTGGAGAACAGCGAGAACCCGTACGCCTGGTTCATCTCCTACGCCAAGCTGAGCGACCACAGCAGCCCGGTCGCCGTGGCCGTGGTCATCGAGGACGAGAGCGCCAACCGCGACGACATCTCCGGCGGTGGCCTGGCCGCGCCGATCGCGAGGAACGTGATGAAGGCGGTCATCGACTCCAAGAAGTGACCGCACCCGATCGCCGCCAAGTGACGCCGCTCACACCGCCCTCACATCGCCGCACGTTGCGGTACCGGTCCTGTATCGGGTTACGGGCTTGGCCAGGTCACACAGAGCGAGCCGGGTACGGTAGGCCCGGACGGCAGCCTCCGGCCGCACACAGAGGTGCGCGGCCGGGACCGACGGAGAGGGCTGGTAGGTAGCTATGGAAGAGCCGCGTCGCCTCGGCGGCCGGTACGAGCTGGGCCAGGTGCTCGGCCGCGGTGGCATGGCGGAGGTCTACCTCGCGCATGACACCCGCCTCGGCCGCACCGTGGCGGTGAAGACGCTGCGCGCGGACCTCGCGCGTGATCCGTCCTTCCAGGCCCGGTTCCGCCGGGAGGCCCAGTCGGCCGCCTCGCTCAACCATCCCGCGATCGTCGCGGTCTACGACACGGGCGAGGACTACATCGACGGGGTCTCCATCCCGTACATCGTGATGGAGTACGTCGACGGTTCCACGCTCCGTGAGCTGCTGCACTCCGGCCGCAAGCTGCTGCCCGAGCGCGCGATGGAGATGACCATCGGCATCCTCCAGGGCCTGGAGTACGCGCACCGCAGCGGCATCGTCCACCGGGACATCAAGCCGGCCAACGTCATGCTGACCCGCAACGGCCAGGTCAAGGTGATGGACTTCGGAATCGCCCGCGCCATGGGCGACTCCGGGATGACCATGACCCAGACGGCCGCCGTGATCGGCACGGCCCAGTACCTCTCGCCCGAGCAGGCCAAGGGAGAGCAGGTCGACGCCCGGTCCGACCTCTATTCGACCGGCTGTCTCCTCTACGAGCTGTTGACGGTACGGCCGCCGTTCGTGGGTGACTCCCCCGTCGCCGTCGCCTACCAGCACGTGCGTGAGGAACCCCAGGCCCCCTCGGTCTTCGACCCCGAGATCACCCCCGAGATGGACGCCATCGTCCTGAAGGCGCTGGTCAAGGACCCCAACTACCGCTACCAGTCGGCCGACGAGATGCGCGCCGACATCGAGGCGTGCCTGGACGGCCAGCCGGTCGCGGCCACGGCCGCGATGGGCGCGGTCGGCTACGGCGGCTACCCCGACGACCAGGCGACGACGGCCCTGCGTTCGGACGCGGGCGCGGGCGCGACCAGCATGCTCCCGCCCATGAACCCCGACGACGGTGGCGCCTACGGCTACGACGACCGCCCGGACCGCCGCCGCCAGCAGAAGAAGTCGCACACCTCCACGATCCTGCTGGTGGTGGCGGGCCTGCTGGTGCTGGTCGGCGCCATCCTGATCAGCAAGTGGGCCTTCAGCGGCGACAACCCGGGCGACGGCAAGGTGACCGTACCGACGTTCGTGGGCCAACCGGAGAAGAGGGCCCGGAAGCTGGCCGACAACGCCGGACTCCAGGTCTCGGTCACCGAGAAGTCCTGCGCCGACCAGGCCACGGGCAACATCTGCACCCAGAACCCCGATCCGGGCGCGAAGGTCGACAAGGACACCACGGTCACCCTGGTGGTCTCCACGGGCGCGCCGAGAGTGACCGTGCCGGACGTGCGCGGCGCCCAGTACGACCAGGCGGAGGCCGAACTCAAGGCCAAGGGCTTCGACGTCGAGAAGAAGACCCAGGTGTCGACCCGCACGCCCGGTGTCGTCATCACCCAGGACCCGGCGGCCGGCGCCAGCAAGGAGAAGGGCACCACGATCACCCTCACGGTCGCCAGGGCCGAGGAGAAGATCACGGTGCCCGACGTCACGGGCAAGTCCTGTGACGAGGCGAAGGCCGAACTCCAGGCCAAGGGTCTCGCGCCGACCTGCAACGACACCGCGGTCACCGACCCCGCCCAGAACGGCAAGGTGCAGAACACCAACCCGGCGGCGGGCCAGCAGGTCGTCAAGAACACCAACGTGGTGATCAACGTCGGCAAGGCGCAGGAACAGCAGAAGACGCCGGTCCCGGACGTCCGGGGCCGCACGGTCGCCGTGGCCAGGCAGCTGTTGAACGCCGCGGGCTTCACGAACATCCAGTTCGCGAACGGCAGCGACGGCAGTGACACCGCGATCGTCGCGGCCCAGGACCCGAAGCAGAACGACCAGGTCGACGACCCGGGGAGCACCACCGTCACCCTGACGACCCTGGGCTTCGGGAACAACAACGGCGGCGGGAACGGCAACGGCGGCGACAACGGCGGCACGAACTTCTTCGGCGGCACCACCGGCTGACGCCCCGCGCTCGCCCGTGGGCCCCTGCCGGGAGATCCCGGCAGGGGCCCGCGTCGTTCCGGGCGTGTCCGAAAAGGCGCGTCAGCGCAGTTCCGCCGGCGGGGTCCGCCGGGCGTCGACCTTCTGCACGCGGACCAGCTCGCCCCAGACGACGTACCGGTAGCGAGAGGTGTAGACGGGGGTGCAGGTCGTCAGGGTGATGTAGTGGCCGGGCTTCTTCCGGCCGGACTCCCTGGGGACGGACGACAGGACCCTGACGTTGTACTTCGAGGTCTCGGGCAGGATCGAGTAGACCTTGTAGACGTACCAGTCGTCCCGGGTCTCGAAGACGACCGGGTCGCCCTCGCGCAGCTTGTCGATGTTGTGGAACTTCGCGCCGTGGCCGTCGCGGTGGGCGGCGAGGGCGAAGTTGCCCGCCTTGCCGGTGGTGGGCAGCGAGGACCTGACCGGGTCCGTGTAGTAGCCGGCGACGCCGTCGTTGAGGACGTCCGTGCCCGTGCCCTTCTCGACCAGCACCTCACCGTTCTTCATCGCCGGCACGTGCAGGAAGCCGATGCCGTCCTTGGTGTCGAGCGCGCCGGGGCCGGTCGCCTGCTGCTGCGCCCAGTGCTCGCGGACCCGGTCGGCCTCCCGGTCCGCCTTGCGGTCCGCTATGACGTTGGTCCACCACAGCGAGTAGACGACGAAGAGGCCGAGCAGCACGCCCGCCGTGATGAGGAGTTCACCGAAGACGCTGACCGCCGTCGCGATCCGCCCGGGGCGCCGGCCGCGCGAGGCCGGATCCGGGTCCGGTTCGGACGCGTCCGTGGTGTCTTCGGTCTCGTCGGTGGTCGCTGCCACAGTTCGTCTGCCCTTACTCGGTGAGCCCTACTCGATGAGCGCGTCCGGCTTGCCCTTGCTGCGCGGGCGTTCCTCGACCATCTTGCCCCAGACGATCAGCCGGTACTTGCTGGTGAACTCCGGCGTGCAGGTGGTGAGGGTGATGTAGCGGCCGGGCCCGGTGAAGCCCGAGCCCGGCGGGACGGGGTCCAGCACGCTCGTGTTGGACGGGGGCGTCACCGGAAGCGTCGAGGCCACCTTGTACACGAAGTACGTGTCCTGTGTCTCCACCACGACCGCGTCGCCGGACTTGAGCCGGTTGATGTACCGGAACGGCTCACCGTGGGTGTTGCGGTGCGCGGCGAGACCGAAGTTGCCGGTCCGGGCGTCGGGCATCGCCGTCCGGAGCGCGCTCTGTCCGCCGTAGTGCCCGACCATGCCCTTGTCGAGCACCTTCTTGTTGCTGACGCCCTCCGCGATGGGCGCCACCACGTCGAGGGCGGGGATGTGCAGGATGGCGAAGCCCTGGCCGGGCTCGAAGGCGCCCGGCTTGCGCTTGCCGCTGGCCCAGTCGTCCTGGAGCTGGTGCGTCTCGCTGCCGGCCTGCGCGTGCGCGCGGACGTTGGTCCACCACAGCTGGTAGGTGACGAACAGCAGCATCAGCACTCCGGTGGTGATGAACACCTCGCCGACGGCCCGGCTCACGAGGACGGCCGGACCCGGCCTGCGCGCTTTCGCCTGCCGCCGGGCCTCCACCCGGGACCGCGGGCTCCCCGGATCACGCTCCGCCGGGGGAGCCGCCGCCCCGCGGGCGCCGCCGTGGCGCCCGCGGCGGCGCTTGGCGGCCTTTCTGCGGGCCGCCCGGCCGCCCGGTGCGACTCCGGTGGCGGAAGGGGCCGGGGAGGCCGCAGGCGGGCGCGGGGGCGCGTGGTACGGGCCGGTGTCCGCCGGCACCGGGATCCGCAGCGCCATCGTCTCGTCGTCGGCGGAAGGCGACGGCGCGATGAGGTTCTCGCCCCGCGGCGGCCCCGCTTCCGTCAGCCGGGGCATCGGGGCCGTCGGCGGATCCTTGCGGCGTCCCGTGTGCGGCCGCGCACCGCCGGAGGACTCGTACGGCCTGCCGCCGCCGTACAGGTCCTCACGCTCGGGGCGCAGCGCGGTCACGCCGTGGCCCTGCCCACCACCGGGGCGAGCCCCGCCGATCTGGCCACGGCACCCTGGTCGCCGCACTGAGCGAGCCAGTTGGCCAGCATCCGGTGGCCGTGCTCGGTCAGCACCGACTCGGGATGGAACTGCACGCCCTCCACCGAAAGTTCGCGGTGGCGCAGGCCCATGATGATGCCGTCGTGCGTGCGGGCCGTCACCTCCAGCTCGGCCGGGACGGTCGCCGGCTCGGCGGCCAGGGAGTGGTAGCGGGTCGCCGTGAAGGGGGAGGGCAGGCCCGCGAAGACGCCCTTGCCCTCGTGCTCGACCGGCGAGGTCTTGCCGTGCAGCAGCTCGGGCGCCCGGTCGACCACGCCGCCGTACGCCACCTGCATGGACTGCATGCCGAGGCAGACGCCGAAGACCGGTACGCCGGCCGAGGCGCAGTGGCGGACCATGTCCACGCACACGCCGGCCTCCTGGGGCGTCCCGGGCCCGGGCGAGAGCAGCACGCCGTCGAAGCCGTCCTGGGCGTGCGCGGTCGACACCTCGTCGTTGCGCAGCACCTCGCACTCGGCGCCCAGCTGGTACAAGTACTGGACGAGGTTGAAGACGAAGCTGTCGTAGTTGTCGACGACGAGAATCCGCGCACTCACTGGTTGTCCACCGTCACATCATTGAAGGGCAGCAGCGGCTCGGCCCACGGGAAGACGTACTGGAACAGGACGTAGACCACGGCCAGGACCAGTACGAGCGAGACGAACGCCCTCACCCACGCGTTGCCCGGCAGATGCCGCCAGATCCAGCCGTACATGCCGTCCCCTGCCGTCCCTTCCGTGTTCCCTACGGCACCAGACCCACGCCGTACGTCACCAGACTAGCGGCGCGGCGCCCCCGGTTCGGCTGGCTCCGCGGACCCGGTGGGGTCCGGGACGCGCCCGCCGGGCCCCGGCGCGGGCCGGTCACCGCACGGGCTCGGCGTAGTGCAGGTCCACCGTGCCGGAGTAGCCGGGAAGGGTCACCGTGCCGTCGTCGGCGACTTTCCAGCCGAGGCCGTAGACGTTGACGTACACCATGTAGGTCTGGATGGCCTTGCTCGCCGCGAGCGCCTGCTTGAGCCGCCCCGGGTCCCCGACCGCCGTGATCCGGTACGGCGGTGAGTAGACGCGGCCCTGGAGGATCAGGGTGTTGCCGACGCAGCGCACCGCGCTGGTGGAGATCAGCCGCTGGTCCATGACCTTGATGCCCCGGGCGCCGCCCTGCCACAGCGCGTTGACCACGGCCTGGAGGTCCTGCTGGTGGATGACCAGGTAGTCGGGCTGGGGCTCGGGATAGCCGGGGAGCTTGGCGGTGGCGTCGGGCGGGGCGTCGTTGAGGGTGACGGTGACCGCCTTGCCGGTGAGACCGCGGGTGCCCGCGTCGTTCTCCAGGGCACCGAGCTTCTCGTCCTCGGCCCTGGTGCTGCCGTCGTCGCTCTCGGCCAGCGACTCCACACTGCCGCGCAGGGCCGCGTTGGACTCGTCCAGCCCCTTGTTCTTGCGGCTGCGCTGCTGGATCAGGTCGGACAGCTTCAGCAGGGAGCCGTCCTGCCGGATGTCGGTGCCCCTGGCGGTGTCGAAGCTGGTGAAGAAGATGAGCCCGGCTAGGGCGAAGACGGCCGCCGTGAGGATCCGCACGGGCCGCGGGCGCGGCCGGCGGGCCGGGGTGGTGCCCGTTGGTCCCGTCCCGGGAAAGTCGGCAGAATTGCTCAACGTACCCTTATCTCCTTCGGCGCCGCGGAAGCACTACGCTAACGGACGCCCGGGGGAGCACACAGAGTCGTCATGTTGGCCCCTTGTACGCTGCCCCGAGCCCGACCCAGTTCCCTGCGCGGCCACGCAGCGCATCGACAGGAGAGACCCTCGTGCCGAAGTCACGTATCCGCAAGAAGGCCGACTACACGCCGCCCACGGCGAAGCAGGCGCAGGCCATCAAGCTCACCAACAGTGCCTGGGTCGCACCGGTCATGCTGGCCATGTTCCTGATCGGTCTGGCCTGGATCGTCGTCTTCTACGTCACCGACGGATCGCTGCCGATCGACAGCCTGGACAACTGGAACATCGTGGTCGGTTTCGGCTTCATCGCCGCCGGCTTCGGTGTCTCCACGCAGTGGAAGTAGCGGCCGGCCGCCCCTGGTCGGAACAGCTCTCCCCAGGGCTGTCCACCGAGTTATCCACAGCCGTTTTCCACAGTGGGGAAAAAGAACGACGATCTGTGGATAACCCATCGCGTGTTGACGCCGGTGTGACCGGTGGTCGACCCATCAGACATGCGTTCGCCCCCTGCCCCACCTGCGGAAACACATTCGAGCGGCAGGGGGCACAGCTGTGCTCGCACAGCGTGCACAGCTTTCGCCACCCTCTGTGGACAACGGTTCGGTAGCCGGGTGTTCGCACGCCCGGTCAGGTCAGCTGAGCGGTCCTGACCAGCGCCAGCGCCACCGCCACCGCGAGAACGGCGGCACAGGTGCCGTACTGCACCAGCGACCGCTTCTCCCGTGGGGCGTGCACCATGGCGAAACCCGTCACGACACCGGCGACCAGGCCGCCGATGTGCGCCTCCCAGGCGATGTTGCTGAACCGGAACGTGAAGAACAGGTTGATCACCAGCATCGCGATGACCGGACGCATGTCGTAGTTCAGCCGGCGCATCAGCACGGCGGTGGCGCCGAAGAGACCGAAGATCGCCCCGGAGGCGCCCAGCGAGGCGGTGGTCGGGGAGGCGATCAGGTAGGTGAGCGCGCCACCGGCCAGACCCGAGACGAAGTACACCGCCAGATAGCGGGTGCGGCCGAGGGCCGCCTCGAGCGGACCGCCGACCCACCACAGGCTCAGCATGTTGAAGCCGATGTGCCAGTACTCCTCGTGCGCGAACATCGACGTCACGAAGCGGTACCACTCGCCGTCGGCGGCCCCCATGGTCGGCGCGAACGGCCTGGGGGGCCACTGGCCGATGAGGACCAGGTGCTCCACGAGCGACCGGTCCGCCTGGACGGCGATGAACACCGCGAGGTTGATCCCGATGAGGATCTTGGTGACCAGCCGGGGGTCGGACGTGACCGTGCCGCCGGCGAGCGTCCGCGGCCGGGACACCTGCGGCGCGTGCCCCGTACCCGAACCGTCGCGCACGCAGTCCGGGCACTGGAAGCCGACCGAGGCGCTGACCATGCACTCGGGGCAGATGGGGCGTTCGCAACGGGTGCAGCGCACGCCGGTCTCGCGGTCCGGGTGCCGGTAGCACACGGGCACGCTCCCGGCGTCCTGTGCGCTGCCTGCGGCCTGCTCCATCGGGTCCCCTTGGTCGTCGTTTCCCTGCCTGACGGCACTATCCTGCCCCGTTCATCCTTACGGACGGGCGGCGCGGTTGGTTCCCCGCGGGGATTTTCCGGGTAGGCGGGGTTTCTCCGGGGAGCCGGGGACCGTGCAGGGAGGGGGTCCGGGGAGTGAAGGGGTCCGAGGAGCCGGGATCAGCCCTCGCGCGTCTCGATGACCACCGTCTCGAGGACGACGTCCTCCAGCGGACGGTCGTTGCGTCCGGTCGGCACGCTCGCGATGGCGTCGACGACCTTCTGCGCCGCCGGGTCGGTGACCTCGCCGAAGATGGTGCGCTTGCCGTTCAGCCAGGTGCTCGGGGTGACCGTGATGAAGAACTGCGAGCCGTTGGTGCCCGGACCCGCGTTGGCCATGGCCATCAGGTACGGGACACCGAAGGTCAGGTCGGGATGGCACTCGTCCTCGAACCCGTAGCCGGGACCGCCGATGCCGTTTCCCAGGGGATCACCGCCCTGGATCATGAATCCGCTGATGACGGAGTGGAAGACCGTGCCGTCGTAGAGCGGGTTCCGGCTCTTCTCACCGGTTCCGGGGTGCGTCCACTCGCGTTCGCCCCGGGCCAGTTCGACGAAGTTCCGCACCGTGACGGGAGCGTGGTGCGGGAAGAGCCGCACCCCGATGTCGCCGAGGGTGGTCTTCAGGGTGGCATACAGCTGCTCAGCCACGAGGTGCCTTCCGTCGTCGTGCGCTGCGACGACTCGATCCTTGCACGGTCCCGCCCGCGCGTCGTCGCACGGCCGCGACTTCCGCCGGGAGAGGGTTGTGGGCACCCGTATGCGCGTCCGCGCATGCTGCGGTCGCCGTTGACAGGCATGATCCGTAAAAGGGTGGAAAGTCGAAATACCGTACGCCACCGAGGAGGAGGAACCCGTGACCCGCATCGAGAGCGTGCGCGCCGCGACCGGTTCGGCGAAGGACAGCGTGCTGCACGCCGCGGAAGTGGTGGCGCCTTACGCCGACACGGCCAAGGAGCGTGCCTCGCATTATGCGCAGGAGGCACGTGTACGGCTGGCGCCCGTGGTGTCGCAGGCCGCCGGACAGGCCCGCGTGCAGTACGACGCCCGGCTCGCCCCACGCGTGGAGCAGGCGCTGACGCACGTACCGCCGAAGGTCGACCAGGCCGCGCACGAAGCCGCCGCACTCACCCGCAAGGCCGCCCGGCAGGCCGCCGAGTACTCGCTCCCCCGGATCGAACAGGCCGTGGCCGCCACCGCTCCGGTACGCGACGAGGCCGCCGCACGTGGCGCCGCCGCCCTGGCCGCGCTGCGCGGTCAGGTCACGGCCCAGCAGATCCAGAAGCTGGCCCGGCGCAACGAACGGCGCTCCCGGACCGGCCGCACCGTGAAGGCGCTGCTCGTGGCCGGCGCCCTGGCGGGCGGCGCGTTCGCCGCGTGGAAGTGGTGGGACAGGCAGGCCAACCCCGACTGGCTGGTCGAACCGTCCGCGGCGACGGAGGTCCCCGACGCGGGCCGCCTCAGTTCCGTGGACGGCACGGGCGCCGCGCCACTGGACCCGGAGGTCGAGGCGAAGCAGACGCAGGACGAGCAGACGGACCGCGACGACCAGGCCTGACCCGCGCGGTCCCGCCGCACCTGACAGAGGACCCCTCCGGCCCGCGAGTGAGCGGGCCGGAGGGGTCTCGTCATGACCACCGGCGGGCTCCGGCACCCGCCGAGCCGGACAAAAAAGACCCCTCCGACCGCGTTTCCGCAGGTCGGAGGGGTCTTTTCGCGTGGAGCCTAGGGGAGTCGAACCCCTGACATCCGCCATGCAAAGACGGCGCTCTACCAACTGAGCTAAGGCCCCGGGAAGCAGCGACCGGCCGGAGGAACCTCGTTCCGGCTGGTGCCGCAGACCAGAGTACCGGGTCACCCCCCGTATCCCGCAAAAAGATTGGGGGTCCCCGCGGATGACCACTCTCCGTAGGATGCTCGGCGTGGTTCGCTACAGCGAACCGCGGTTTTCAGGGGAAGCGATGGGGAGACGCAATGGACGCCGCACAGCAGGAAGCCACCACCAGAGCGCGGGAGCTCCAGCGGAACTGGTACGGGGAGCCGTTGGGGGCGCTCTTCCGTAAGCTCATCGACGATCTCGGGCTGAACCAGGCCCGTCTCGCGGCGGTCCTGGGTCTGTCCGCTCCGATGCTTTCGCAGTTGATGAGCGGCCAGCGCGCGAAGATCGGCAACCCCGCGGTGGTGCAGCGGGTGCAGCTGCTCCAGGAACTGGCGGCCCAGGTGGCGGACGGCAGTGTCAGCGCCGCCGAGGCGACCGAGCGCATGGACGAGATCAGGAAGTCGCAGGGAGGCTCCGTGCTCAGCAACACCACGCACACCACGGGCAGTTCCGGCGCCCCCACGGTCAAGCGGGTCGTCCGCGAGATCCAGTCGCTGCTCCGCTCGGTGGCCGCCGCGGGCGACATCATCGACGCCGCGGACACCCTCGCCCCGAGCCACCCCGAACTGGCGGAGTTCCTCCGCGTCTACGGTGCCGGCCGCACCTCCGACGCCGTCGCGCACTACCAGTCCCACCAGAACTGACGGCACGGTCCGCGCCACCGGCGGGGCGTCCGGGACGGGAGGTCCGGGGCACAGGCGCCGGGGCCGAGGCGCGTATCCGCCGTCACATGGGTAGGGAAGGGGGGCGAGGGGCACGGGGGCCTCGCAGGGCCAGGGGGAGGAGCGGCGGCTGTCATGGGTGAGGTCTTCGCCGGCCGGTACGAGCTGGCCGACCCGATCGGGCGCGGTGGCGTGGGCGCCGTGTGGCGGGCCTGGGACCACCGCCGGCGGCGGTACGTGGCCGCCAAGGTCCTCCAGCAGCGCGACGCCCACTCCCTGCTCCGCTTCGTCCGCGAGCAGGCCCTGCGCATCGACCACCCGCACGTCCTCGCCCCGGCCAGCTGGGCCGCCGACGACGACAAGGTGCTGTTCACCATGGAGCTGGTCGGTGGCGGCTCCCTGGTCCACCTGGTGGGCGACTACGGCCCCCTCCCGCCCGCGTTCGTGTGCACCCTGCTCGACCAGTTGCTGTCCGGGCTCGCCGCCGTGCACGCCGAGGACGTCGTTCACCGGGACATCAAGCCCGCCAACGTGCTCCTGGAAGCCACCGGTACCGGCCGGCCGCGGCTGCGGCTGTCCGACTTCGGCATCGCCATGCGGCTGGGGGAGCCCCGGCTGACGGAAACCAACCTCGTGGTGGGTACGCCCGGTTACCTCGCCCCCGAGCAGTTGCTGGGCGCCGATCCCGGCTTCCCCGCCGACCTGTTCGCCGTCGGCCTGGTCGCCCTGTACCTCCTGGAGGGCGCCAGACCCGACGCCAAGGCGCTCGTGCAGTACTTCCTGGAGCACGGGACGCCCGGTCCGCCCCAGGGCGTCCCGGAACCGCTCTGGCAGGTCGTCGCCATGCTCCTCCAGCCCGACCCGGCGGACCGTTTCCGCACCGCCACGGGGGCACGCAAGGCGCTCGTCGCCGCCGCGGAGCTCCTGCCGGAGCCCGGCCCCGACGACGAGCTCATCGAGATCTTCGACCAACTCGGTCCGCTGCCCCCGGGTTTCGGCCCCGAGGGCCCTCTGGTTCAGGCCTCCGGTGTGGTCCTGGAGACGGTCTCGGGGGCGGGCGCGCGGACAGTCCCCGAGGCGGCTCACCCGGCGGCCTCCTCGGGCGGCACCGGTCCCGGCGCCCGGCACGCGAGCACACCGGCGGGCACCGGCTCGACGGGCACCGGCTCCCTCTCCGACACCGGCAGCTTCCGCCTGCCCCCTCCCCGGCAGCCCCCGGCACCGGATCCACGTGCCGGCTCCGGCACCGCCGCGTACACCGCCCGCAATTCCCGGACTCCGCCTCGGACACCTCCGCCGGTCCCGGCAGCGGCGGCGCCCTCCGCCCGGCGGCACCGCGGCCGGCGCGCGGCCCGCCGCCCCGGCCCCCCGGCCCGCGTCGCGCTCCCGGTCCTGCTGCTGGCGCTCGTCTGCTACGCGGTCGGTTTCTGGGCGCTGACCCGTCTCTGAGCCCGCCGGGCCGCCACCGTCCAGCCGCCGAGGAACAGCAGCAGCGCGGTTCCCCCGCCGATGCCGCCCACGGCGACCAGCGTCGTCGTGAGGTCACCGCCCTCCCCCGTCGCCCCGGTCAGCGCGGCCGCCCGGTCCTGCCCGGTGACCGTGAGGACGCCGTCCGGGACGGGCCGCCCGGCGTACCCCGGTCCCGGGTGCGCCTGTCCGCCCGTCCGGACCCGCAGGGTCACCTCGAACGGCCCCGGCCCGAACGTGCCGGCCGTCCGCGCGCTGAGGTGCAGCACCAGGTAGTAGTCACCGGCGAAGCGGACGGAGGTCACCGCGGTGGGGACGGCGTACCGGTTGGCGTACTCCACCGGCGGGAGCGGCTGGAGGGCGGCGGGCCCGGCGGTGCCGGTGTAACCGACGGAGGCGTCGTCGACGTAGCCGCGGACGGGGTTGTACAGGGAGAGGTTCAGGGCGCCGCCGACGTAACCGTGCCCCGGGGAGTCACCCAGGGACGCGGAGGCGTACAGCTGCCGGCCCCAGTCGAGCGGCACCTTGTAGAACCGGGTCTGTCCGGGTTCCAGGCGGGTCCGCCAGACGCCCTGGCCCAGCGGACGCGCCGCGGCGAAGCCGGTGCCGCCGGAGCGGTCGCGGGGCGTGGCGGTGAGAGGCCCGGGGGTGGCGGAGTCCCAGGCCCGGGGGGCGGTGGTGGCACCCGTCCGCGCCAGGGCCGGTTCCGTGGCGGGCGCGATCTCCAGATCCCACGCGCCCGCCGGGGCCGCCGCGTGGGAGCCCTGGGCGTCGAGGCGTTCGACGAGGAGGTAGTAGGTGCCCGCGCCCTGGCACAGCGATTTCCCGGCCTCACGCTGTCCCAGGGCCGTGACCGGGCGCGGGCTGAGCCCGGCGCCGAAGCGGGCGGAGGCGTAGGAGCAGGACGTGCCGTGCGCGTCCCTGACCGAGACGCGGATGCCGTCGGTGGCCGAGACGGTGGCGTCCGCCGGCGGGACGGCGGTGACGGGGACGTACGCGGTGTCCCCGGCGGCCAGCTCGAGCCGGTAGTAGAGCCTGCCGTTGCGCGGGAGGGTGCCGCGGTAGGTGCGGCCGGGGTCCAGCAGGGCGGCCCCGGCGGTGCTCCGCGCGCCCGCGACCGCCCGGGCGCCCGGGGCGAAGGCGTACGGCCCCGGGTGCGCCCCGGCGGCTGCCGCGGGCGGGGCGGCCGGCAGCACGAGGGCGGCACCGACGGCCGGCAGAGCGAGGGCGGCACGGACGGCCGCCGGCACGCACCGGCGGGGGCCCCGCCACCACGCCGTGCGCGCACGCGCGCCCCGCCACCACGCGGCCGGCATGCGCGCTTGCCGCCACCACGCCGTGGGCCCCGGCACGAGCCGCCACCGCGCCGTACGTCCTCGCACGTGCCGCCACCCCCGGTTCTCGGTCCGTCCCCGCCGTCCGCGTCCCATCCTGCCCCGGCCGCGCCTGCGCCGTCCGGGGCATGCGTACGGCCGTCCGAAAAGCCCGCCGCCGCCCGGCGCCCCACCGGGCCACCCGCCGGATCGCCCTACCCCAGGCGCCGGCACCCCGCAACACGGGACACCGCCCGGCGCCGCGGCACGCGGATCCCGGCAGCGCGGGCCCCGGGAACGCGAGACCCCGACCGCGAAGGCGGCCGGGGTCGGTTCAGCTGGGGTGTGGGGGACTCACGAACCCGTGGGCACGGAGTCAGTCGCCTCCGTCCACAGGTCCTGCTCGGCGCGATCCGCCTGGATCTGCCGGTACACGAGGAGCCCGCCGATGGCGGCCAGTGCGACCAGGAGCAGCTTCTTCACCGCGCGACCTCGTCTTTCCTTGACGTAAGGGACCTCTGGCGCCCGACTATACACACCGACCGATATCGATCGGTGACCTGCGTCGGGGCCCAACTCCCCGCCTTCGGCAGCACCGAGGTTCTCCGTCCCCGTGCACCCGTCCGGGTGGTGTTCATCGGAACATCGACGCGCCACGGCCGTCGGTCCACCACTTCGCGAACCTCATACACATCATGAGGAAAGTACGCAAATCGCCCGACCCGAAAGTGAGGGGCCATGACCCAGAACAAGGTCATGAAGCTGTGGACCGCCATCGTCACCGCCTTTCTCGCGCTGTGCACGGCGCTCGGACTCGTCACCGCCGGCACCGCGACGGCCGCCGCGGCCGGACCCCGGACCGAGAGTCCCCGCACCGGCTCCGCGCAGCAGTCGGCACCGACGATTCCGGTGACGAGCCACTGGGCCTGGTCCCACGGCAGTGCCCTGCCCCCCACGATGAAACAGCGGATCCGGGCCGAGGCCCACGGAAAGGCCCCGCGCTGCCGGCAGCGCCCCCGCACCGAGACGCGTACGGACACGACGGCCACCGACGACACGGCGGAATTCCTCGTCTGCTGATCCGGTCCTGACGCAGTACCGCAACGTCTCGACACCACGGCGACTTGCGTACGCACCAGTCGACACGGAAGACCCCCGGCCGGGCTCGGCCGGGGGTCTCGCGCTGTTCCCGACCCACATCACGGGCGTGCCCGGCCCGTACGTCATGCTTGTACGACACCGACCCGCGGCCCCGGAAGGTGGTGAGTGCCGCCGTGAACCGGCGCGTCACCGTTGTCACCGCTGTCCACGGCCCGTCCGCCCGTTTCCTGCCGGACGCCTACGCCTCCCTGTGCGGCCAGCGGCTCCCCGACGGCTGGGAGTGGCAGTGGGTCGTCCAGGAGGACGGCTTCACGGACGAGGTCCGCCCGTACGTCCCGGACGGCGACGCGCGCGTGACCTTCCGTCAGGGACGGCCCGGCGGACCCGGAGTCGCGCGGACGATCGCGCTGGCCCGCGCCGAGGGCACGTACGTCAAGGTCCTGGACGCCGACGACCGGCTCACACCGGGCGCGCTCGCCCGCGACCTGGCCGTGCTGGAGGCGGACCCGGCCATCGGCTGGACCACGTCCCGCGTCCTGGACCTGCTGCCCGACGGCTCCACGGCCGGCTTCCCCGGCGACCCGGACGACGGACCGCTCGAACGCGGTGCCGTCCTCGACCACTGGCGGCGCAACGACTTCCGCGCCCCGGTCCACCCCGCGACCCTCTGCGTCCGGCGGGAGCTGCTGACCGCCCTGGGCGGCTGGATGGCACTGCCGGCCTCCGAGGACACCGGCCTGCTCCTGGCGCTGAGCGCGGTGAGCCGCGGCTGGTTCTCGGCCCGGACCGGCCTGCTGTACCGCAAGTGGGAGGGGCAGGTCACGGGTCAGGCGCCGCACGGGGATCCCGTCGAGCGCGCGGCCCGCACGGCGGTCGCGGAGGCCCGGGCCCGGGACCTGGCCAACCTGGGCTGGAGCTATCCGCCCGCCGCGCCGACGCCGCCCCCTTCCGCCCCGGCTACGACGTGACGTCCTGCTCCGTGCAGACGATCGCCTGCGAGGGACACCGCTCGGCCGCCTCCCGGATCGCCGCCCGGCTCCGCGGGTCCGCGGCGGCCTGAGCGCCACCGGGCCGTACGACGCCGTAGCCGTCCTCGAACGCGAACACGGCCGGCACCCGGTGCGCGCACTCCGCCGAGCCGTAGCACAGGGAGCGGTCGACCAAGACCTGCATACGTCCTCCAGCCGTCAGCGGTGCGTTCGGTGACCCGACCCCCGACCCGTCCCTGCCCGGCAGAGCACCCGCCGAACCGCCCCCGCACCCCTCGGCCCCTCGCCACGGCATGTCCGCGCGCCCTGCCCGCCCGGCACCGGTCCCTCCCCTCGTGGGGACCGGTGCCGAACGGTGCGGGGCTGTCGGCCCGCGCCAGGACGGCGTACCGGCGCGGGTCGAAGAAGGGAGCCGGTTGCGGAGCGCCGGCGGGGTCTTTCACCCGCCGGTGTCGTCGCCGTTCCCTGTCTGGGGCGGAAGTTGACCGATAACGTTCGGCGCCAGGGGCCGCCTTCTCCGGGTACGGGGCCGGTGGCCTGTCCGGACGCTGTGTGACCGATCCGATACCGGGTTCGGATCCTGCCATCTGTTACCGCCTCCGAGGAGGCTCCGGTCTCCACTCCAGCCCTTCTCCCCAGGTCAGACGTATAGGGTGAGTTTTCCGGTCCGGACGTCCTGGGGTGGGGGGAAGTAAGGGGTGGGACCTTGAGTTCCGACTCAGGGGCACGCACAGCTTTCGCCGAACGCCTCGCGCTGCTGTACAGGGAGGCCGGCAACCCTCCCCTCAAGAGCGTCGCCGAGGCTGTCGTACGGCTCCGGCGGGTCGACGAACGCGGCCGTCCCGTGCGGGTGTCCGCGCAGCGGATCAGTGACTGGCGCCGGGCCAGGAACGTACCGGCCCAGTTCGCCGCCCTCGCGGCGGTCCTCCAGATCCTGATCCCGGAGGCCCGGCGCCTGCGTCCCACACCCGTCTCCGCCGGCCTGTACGACCTCGCTCACTGGCAGCGGCTGTGGGAACGCGCGCTCGCCGGCCCGGTCGGTGACGGTCCCGCGCCCGAGGCCGAGAAGAACCGGCGGCCACCGGCCCAGGCCCCGCCCGTCGCCGAAGTCGTGTGCCCGTACCGGGGACTGGCCCCCTACCGGCAGGAGGACGCGCGGTGGTTCTTCGGCCGGGAGCGCAGTACGCGGGCACTCGTGGACCAGCTGCGCGCCGCCGAGCGGTCGGGCGGGCTGGTGATGCTGGTCGGCGCCTCCGGAGCGGGTAAGTCGTCCCTGCTCAACGCCGGCCTGGTGCCCGCGGTCCGCGCCGGCGCCCTCGGGACGCACACCGACGGGACGCCTGCCGCCGGGACGCCGGTGGCCGACGGCGCCGCCACGGCCTCCCGGACCGCTTCCCGGACCGCTTCCGGGGCCGGTCCCGCCGCCACGTCCCGGACCGCTTCCGGAAAGATCACGTCAGCCACCGCCCCCACGGGGCCGCCCACGACCCCCGCCGCCCGCACCGCTTCCGGCACCGGACCGCCCGCCGCGGGCGCCGACCCGGCCGGCGCCGTCCTCCAGTTCGTCCCGGGCGCCGACCCGCTGGCGGAGCTGGTCCGCCGGATCCCCGACCTCGTCCCCGTCGCCGCCGACGCGCGCCGGGCCGAGCAGGAGGCGACGGAGAACCCGGCGGCGCCCGGCTCCGACGCCCCGCACCTCACCCGGGCCGTCCGTGAGGCGGTCACCGCCTGGGCACGTCGCGAGACCCCCGGGAACACCCGGACGGTCGTCATCGTGGACCAGTTCGAGGAGGCCTTCACCCTCTGCCCCGACGAGGCGGACCGGCGCACCTTCATCCAGCTCCTGCACGCGGCCTGCACCCCCGGCGCCGGCTCCGACGGGCCGGCGCCCGTCCTCGTCGTCCTCGGTATCCGCGCCGACTTCTACGAGCAGTGCCTCGGCTACCCGGAACTCGCCGAGGCGCTCCAGCACCGCCACATGGTGCTCAGCCCCCTGACCAGCGGTGAGCTGCGCGACGCGGTGACCGGTCCGGCCAGGGCCGTGGGTCTGGAGCTGGAGTCCGGGCTCGTCGAGCTGATCGTGCGCGAGGTGAGCGCCGACGGACCGCGCGGAGCGCACGACGCGGGCGTGCTGCCCCTGCTGTCGCACGCCCTGCTGGCGACCTGGCAGCGCCGGAAGGCCGGACGGCTGACGCTGGCCGGTTACCGCGCGGCGGGTGGCATCCAGGGCGCGGTGGCGGCGACCGCCGAGCGCGCCTGGTCCGGCCTGGACCCCGCGGCCCGTACCGCCGCCCGGCTGCTCCTGCTGCGCCTGGTCCGCCTCGGCGAGGACATCCAGGCCACCCGCCGGCGCGGCACCCGACGGCAGCTGGCGGAGGAGTCCGCGGACCCCGGCAAGACGGAGGAGTCCCTCGAGGCCCTGGTCCAGGCCCGGCTCGTGACGCTGGACGCGGACACCGTGGAGATCACCCACGAGGCGCTGCTGCACGCCTGGCCCCGGCTGCGGCACTGGATCGACGAGGGCCGCGGCGACCACCTGGTGCGCCAGCGGCTGGAGGAGGACGGCCAGGTCTGGGAGAACACGGGCCGGGACAGCTCACTGCTGTACCGGGGGACCCGGCTGGAGAAGACCCGCGACTGGGCCCGTACGACGGGGGACACGAGTCTGACCCGCAGCGCGGTGGAGTTCCTGGCCGCGTCGGTACGGCTGCACCGGCGCACGGTGTGGCTGAGCCGGGCCGCGGTGGCGGCGCTGGTGGTACTGGCGTTGCTCGCGGCCGGTTCCGCGGTGATCGCCTGGAAGCAGCGCGACGACGCCGTGTTCGAGCAGGTGCTCGCCGAGGCCGACCGGGTCCAGCACACGGACCCGTCCCTGGCCGCCCAGCTCGACCTGGTCGCCCATCAGCTGCGTCCCGGTGACGAGGGCACGTACAGCCGCCTGATCTCGATCGTGAACGCGCCCCTCGCCACCCCCCTGACCGGCCACACCGGCGCCGTCTACCTCACCTCCTTCAGCCCCGACGGCCACACCCTGGCCACCGCCAGCTACGACCGCACGGTCCGGCTGTGGAACGTCACCGACCCGCACCGCCCGGTCCCGCTCGGCAAGCCCCTCACCGGGCACACCAGCTGGGTGAGCAGCGCCGTCTTCAGCCCGGACGGGCACACCCTGGCCAGCGCCGGCGACGACGGCACCATCCGGCTGTGGAACGTCACCGACCCCGCCCGCCCCGTACCGCTCGGCACGCCGCTCACCGGCCACGAGGGCACCATCTACCTGGTCGCCTTCAGCCCGGACGGGCACACGCTGGCCTCGGCGGGCGAGGACCGCACCGTACGGCTGTGGAACCTGGCCGACCCGCACCGGCCCACCCCGCTGACCACGCTGCGCGGCCACAGCGCCGCGGTGCGCTGTGTGACGTTCAGCCCGGACGGGCGGACGCTCGCGACGGGCGGCGACGACGACACGGTCCGGCTGTGGGACGTGTCCACCCCGCGCAGGCCCGAACCGGTCGGGGCCCTGCGGGGCCACACCGGCCTGGTGCACACGGTGGCCTTCAGCCCCGACGGCGCCACCCTCGCCAGCGGCAGCGCGGATGACACGGTGCGGCTGTGGCACGTCACCGACCCGGGCCACGCGGCAGCGGCCGGCCCGCCGCTGACCGGCCACACCGGGCCGATCTGGTCCGTCGCGTTCAGCCCCGACGGCGGCCGGCTGGCAGCCGCGAGCGCGGACAGCACGGCGAGCCTGTGGAACGTCAGCGACCCGGCGTCCCCGTCCCAGGTCGGCGAGCCGCTCGCAGGCAGCAGCGGCGAGATGTACGCCCTGGGGTTCAGCCCCGACGGACGGACCCTGGCCACCGGCAGCGGGGACGGCAAGGTGCGCCTGTGGTCGGTCCCCACCTCGGACATGATCGGCCGGAGCGGGGCGTTCCGTCCGGACGGCCGGGTCCTGGCCACGGCCGCCCGGGACGGCCGGCTGCGGCTGTGGAACGTGGCGCGGCCCGGCCGGCCCGTCCCGCTCGGCGAGCCGTTCATGCGCGCCGACGGCGGCCAGCGTTCCCCCGTGTTCTCCCCCGACGGCCGCACCCTCGCCGTCCTCACGGGCGACGAGGCGGTGTACCTGTGGAACGTCACCGACCCCGCCCACCCGGTCCCCGCCGGCCCGCCGCTGCGCCTGCGGACCCGCTTCATGGGCCCCGACGCCCTCGCCTACAGCCCGGACGGCCACACCCTGGCCACCGCCTACGACGACCGCACCATCCGGCTGTGGAACGTCACCGACCCCGCGCGTGCGGTACCCCTCGGCAAGCCGCTCACCGGCCACCGGGGCTTCGTCAACACCCTGGTCTTCGCGCCCGACGGCCACACCCTGGCCAGCGGCAGCGCCGACAGCACGATCCGGCTGTGGAACGTCACCGACCCCGGCCACCCCGGGCGGCTCGGCACCCCGCTCACCGAGCACTCCGGGCCCGTCAACGCCCTCGCCTACAGCCCGGACGGCCACACCCTGGCCAGCGGCAGCGACGACGACACCGTGCGTCTGTGGAACGTCACCGACCCGGCCGCTGCCAGCGCGCGGGGCGCCCGCCTCACCGGCCACACCGAGGCGGTCACGTCCCTGACCTTCGGCCCGGACGGCCACACCCTGGCCAGCGGCGGCAACGACAACACGGTCCGCCTGTGGAACGTCTCCGACCCCGCCTCGGCGACCCCGATCGGCCAGTCGATGAGCCCCAACGCCAAGACGGGCAACTTCCTGTCCTTCAGCCCCGCGAGCCGGGTCCTCGGCGTCTCCAGCGGCACCGACACGGTCCGCCTGTGGAGCCTGGACGCCGACGCGGCGATCCGGCACATCTGCTCGGTCACCCGGAACGTACTGACCGAACACAAATGGCACGAGTACCTGTCGCGCCTCTCCTACGACCCCCCGTGTGGTCGATGATCGGCCAACGTACCGGGATTCCAGCGGACTTGCCCCACGGAACCGACAACCTTGTTACCCTTGGCCATAGCCCGATCGCTGGTGCATCCCCCGTCGCCAGCGGTCGGGCACTCGCGTGTCGACGCCCGCACGAGCCCGCCGACGGTCCCCGCGCGACCCGGATACCGAGAACCCCCCACCGCGATCGGCCGGGGGACTCAGAGCAGGGGGACGCCCCTGACGCACCCGCCGGCGCGCTTCAGTTCGCGTGCGGCCGACCGTCACGGACCCATGTCACCAAAGTCAGAACCGCGGTGACGTACATCAGGACACTGAAGGTGGCTACAGATTCGACGTACTCCTCGTAGCCGCCTGCGCGAAGCCGGAGTGCGAGGGAACCAAGCGCGGTCCCAAACGCTGCGGTGGCGACGGCCATGGCGACGAACGGGCCCTTCGTCATCGGTACTTCCCCCAAGCCATGAGACGACTGATCACCATCGACACTACATGCAGCGCGCAACCGGGGACGAGGCCGGCGAGAGGCTCGGCAAGCTCCAGGAGCAGGAGCAGGAGCAGCAGCGGAACGGCGTCCCGGTGGGCTGGACGCCCGGCGAGTGGCCGGCCTACTGGCCGGCGCACCTCGGCAGGCCCGGCGACCCTGCCGGCCGAGCTTCTGGAAGAGCCACGCATCGGCTGATGTCAGCCATGGATGGCAAAGACCCCCAGCCGGTATCGGCTGGGGGTCTTCTCGCATGTGGGGCTAACAGGATTTGAACCTGTGGCCTCATCCTTATCAGGGATGCGCTCTAACCAACTGAGCTATAGCCCCGCCGCGCTCTGCGGTGTATGTCCCGCGCGCTGACTCCTGAAGATTAGCGCACGACCGCGTCAGTCCCAAAATCGGTTGTCGGGGGTCGTGGGGCCGTGCGACCGCCGGTGGTCACTCGTCCTCCGCGAGGGTCAGCTCGACGCCGCCCACGAAGCCCGCGGACAGGTTGTAGACGAACGCGCCGAGCGTCGCCAGCGCGGTGGCCAGGACCACGTCGATGACCGCGATGACGATCGTGAACATCAGGACGTGGGGGAGGGACAGGAACGCCTGGAGGTCGAAGCCGTTCGCCTCGTTGGAGCCGGTCGCCTCCGAGATCGTGCCGCCGACCGTCGAGAACACGCCCATCGCGTCCATGACCATCCACAGCACCGCCGAGGCGACCACCGTGCAGATGCCGAGCGCGATGGAGAGCAGGAAGCTGACCTTCATCACCGACCACGGATCGGCCTTCGCCACCCGCAGCCGCGCCTTGCGGGTGCGCGGCGTCGTCCCCACCCCGGTGCGGGGCTTGCGCATCGCACCGGCGGGGGCCTGCGCCGGGTAGGCCTGCGGCGGGTGGTACGGCCCGCCGTCCGGCTCCGGACTCCGCTCACCGGGAAGCGGCGACGCCGGCTGCGCCTCACCGGCCCGGACCGGGCCTCGGGTGTCCGTCACGGTTCCCCCCTGGGGCTCCTGCTGGGTTTCCTGCGCGCCGGACGCCTCCGGCGCGGAAGCCTTCACCGGCTTCAGGTTCGTCGTGTGCGGGTCGCCGGAGGTTTCCGCACGCGCGGCGGAGCCACGGCCGCCGCCGTCCGTTCCCGTACCCGTGGAGGTACCGGCCGATCCGGCGCCCGTGGCTCCGCTCACGATGACTCTCTCCTCGTGCTACTCGGCCGAGGGCGCCTCACCCTCGTCCGTGCCGGTCGTCGCGGCACCTTCGGCGGTCTCGTCCACGGCCACGTCGCCGTCGACTTCCTCCGCCTCGCGTCCCGCCTCGGCGTTACGTGCGATACCGACCACGGCATCGCGCTTGCCCAGGTTGATCAGCTGGACGCCCATGGTGTCACGGCCCGTCTCCCTGATCTCGTTGACTCGCGTACGAATCACACCGCCGGAGAGCGTAATGGCGAGGATCTCGTCGTGCTCCTCGACAATCAGCGCGCCGACGAGCGAACCACGGTCCTCCACGATCTTGGCGGCCTTGATGCCGAGGCCGCCGCGGCCCTGGACGCGGTACTCGTCGACGGCGGTCCGCTTCGCGTACCCGCCGTCGGTGGCAGTGAACACGAACGTACCGGGTCGCACCACATTCATCGAGAGAAGCTCGTCGCCCTCCCGGAAACTCATCCCCTTGACGCCGGAGGTGGCGCGGCCCATCGGGCGCAGGGAATCGTCCGAGGCGGTGAACCGGATCGACTGTGCCTTCCTGCTGACCAGCAGCAGGTCGTCGTCGGCCGAGACGAGTTCCGCACCGATCAGTTCGTCGTCGGTACCGTCCTCGCGCTCCCGCAGGTTGATCGCGATGACACCGCCGGAGCGCGGCGAGTCGTAGTCCTTCAGCGGCGTCTTCTTCACCAGTCCGGACTTGGTGGCCAGCACCAGGTACGGCGCCGCCTCGTAGTCACGGATCGCGAGGATCTCGGCGATCGCCTCGTCCGGCTGGAAGGCGAGCAGGTTCGCCACGTGCTGTCCGCGCGCGTCCCGGCCGGCCTCCGGCAGCTCGTACGCCTTGGCCCGGTACACCCGGCCCTTGTTGGTGAAGAACAGCAGCCAGTGGTGGGTGGTGGAGACGAAGAAGTGGTCGACGATGTCGTCCTCCTTCAGCTTCGTCCCGCGCACGCCCTTGCCGCCGCGCTTCTGCGCCCGGTAGTCGTCCGTCTTCGTCCGCTTGACGTAACCGCCGCGCGAGACGGTGACGACGATGTCCTCCTCGGCGATCAGGTCCTCGATGGACATGTCGCCCTCGTACGGGATCAGCTTGGTCTGCCGGTCGTCGCCGTACTTGTCGACGATCGCGGTCAGCTCCTGGCTGACGATCTCGCGCTGGCGGACCGGCGAGGCGAGGATCGCGTTGTACTCGCCGATCTTCGCCTGGAGTTCGTCGTGCTCCTGGACGATCTTCTGGCGCTCCAGGGCGGCCAGCCGGCGCAGCTGCATCTCGAGGATGGCGTTGGCCTGGATCTCGTCGATCTCCAGGAGGCCCATCAGGCCGGTGCGCGCGACGTCGACGGTGTCACTGCGCCGGATCAGCGCGATGACCTCGTCGATGGCGTCCAGGGCCTTCAGCAGACCGCGCAGGATGTGCGCCCGCTCCTCGGCCTTGCGCAACCGGAAGCGGGTCCGGCGGACGATGACCTCGATCTGGTGCGTCACCCAGTGGCGGATGAACGCGTCCAGGGACAGCGTGCGCGGCACGCCGTCGACCAGCGCCAGCATGTTGGCGCCGAAGTTGGTCTGGAGGTCGGTGTGCTTGTACAGGTTGTTCAGCACGACCTTGGCGACCGCGTCCCGCTTCAGGACGATCACCAGACGCTGGCCGGTCCGGGACGACGTCTCGTCACGGACGTCCGCGATGCCGCCGATCTTGCCGTCCTTGACCAGGTCGGCGATCTTCTGCGCCAGGTTGTCCGGGTTCACCTGGTACGGCAGCTCGGTGACCACCAGGCACTGGCGGCCCTGGATCTCCTCGACCTCGACCACCGCGCGCATCGTGATGGAGCCGCGGCCGGTGCGGTACGCCTCCTCGATGCCCTTGCGGCCGACGACGAGCGCGCCGGTCGGGAAGTCCGGGCCCTTGATGCGCTCCATGAGCGCGTCCAGCAGCTCCTCGTGCGACGCCTCGGGGTTCTCCAGGTACCACTGGGCGCCGGCCGCGACCTCGCGCAGGTTGTGCGGCGGGATGTTGGTCGCCATGCCGACCGCGATACCGGCCGAGCCGTTGATCAGCAGGTTCGGGAAGCGGGCCGGCAGAACGGTCGGCTCCTGGGAGCGGCCGTCGTAGTTGTCCGTGAAGTCGACGGTCTCCTCGTCGATGTCACGGACCATCTCCATCGACAGCGGCGCCAGCTTGCACTCGGTGTAGCGCATCGCCGCCGCCGGGTCGTTGCCCGGGGAGCCGAAGTTGCCGTTGGAGTCCACCAGCGGCATCCGCATCGACCACGACTGGGCGAGGCGCACCAGCGCGTCGTAGATCGAGGAGTCGCCGTGCGGGTGGTAGTTACCCATGACGTCACCGACGACACGGGCGCACTTGTAGAAGCCGCGCTCGGGGCGGTAGCCGCCGTCGTACATCGCGTACAGGACGCGGCGGTGGACGGGCTTGAGGCCGTCGCGGACGTCGGGCAGCGCGCGGGAGACGATGACGGACATCGCGTAGTCGAGGTACGAACGCTGCATCTCCGTCTCGAGCCCGACGGGCTCGACACGCATGGTGATTTCGCCGCCCTCTTCGGGGGTGACGGGAGTGTTCTCGTCGGCCATTGCTGGTGAAGATCCTTCCTGGTGCGGTCAGCTGAGACCGACTCAGATGTCGAGGAAGCGGACGTCCTTGGCGTTTCGCTGGATGAACGCGCGGCGGGCCTCGACGTCCTCGCCCATCAGGACCGAGAACAGGTCGTCGGCCTGGGCGGCGTCGTCGAGGGTGACCTGGCCGAGGACCCGGTGCTCCTGGTCCATGGTGGTCACGCGCAGCTCCTCGGCGTTCATCTCGCCGAGACCCTTGAAGCGCTGGATCGAGTCCTCGCGGATGCGCTTGCCGCGCTGCCGGCCCATCTCGATCAACGCGTCACGCTCACGGTCGGAGTAGGCGTACTCGATGTCGTCCCGGCCCCACTTGATCTTGTACAGCGGGGGACGGGAGAGGTACACGTGCCCGGCCTCGACCAGCGGCCGCATGAAGCGGAACAGGAAGGTGAGCAGCAGGGTGCTGATGTGCTGGCCGTCGACGTCGGCGTCCGCCATCAGGATGATCTTGTGATAGCGGAGCTTCTCGATGTCGAAGTCCTCGTGCACACCCGTGCCGAAGGCCGAGATCAGCGCCTGGATCTCCTGGTTCTGGAGGATCTTGTCGATCCTGGCCTTCTCGACGTTCAGGATCTTGCCGCGGATCGGGAGGATCGCCTGGTACTGCGGGTTGCGGCCGGACTTGGCCGAGCCGCCGGCGGAGTCACCCTCGACGATGAAGATCTCGCACTTGGTCGGGTCGTTGGACTGGCAGTCCGACAGCTTGCCCGGCAGGGACGCCGACTCGAGCAGGCCCTTGCGGCGGGTCAGGTCGCGGGCCTTGCGGGCCGCCACGCGCGCGGTGGCCGCCTGGATGCCCTTGCGGACGATGTCCGCGGCCTCGACCGGGTTGCGGTCCAGCCAGTCGTTGAGGTGCTCGTAGACCGCCTTCTGCACGAAGGTCTTGGCCTCCGTGTTGCCCAGCTTGGTCTTCGTCTGGCCCTCGAACTGCGGCTCGCTCAGCTTCACCGAGATGATCGCGGTCAGACCCTCGCGGATGTCGTCACCGGTGAGGTTGTCGTCCTTCTCACGCAGCAGCTTCTTGTCGCGCGCGTACTTGTTGATCAGCGAGGTCAGCGCCGCACGGAAGCCCTCCTCGTGCGTACCGCCCTCGTGGGTGTGGATGATGTTCGCGAAGGAGTACACGCCCTCGCTGTAACCGCTGTTCCACTGCATGGCGACCTCGAGGGACAGGCTCTTGTCCCTGTCCTCGGCCTCCAGGTCGATGATCGTGGGGTGGACCGCCTCTCCCTTGCGGGAGTTGAGGTACTTCACGAAGTCGACGATGCCGCCCTCGTAGTGGTACGTGACGGTCTTGACCTCGGCCTTCTCGTCCGCACCGGCCTCGTCCGCACCGGTGACGGCCTTCGCCGACTCGCGCTCGTCGGTGAGCCGGATCGTCAGGCCCTTGTTGAGGAACGCCATCTCCTGGAAACGCCGGGACAGCGTCTCGAAGGAGTACTCGGTCGTCTCGAAGATGTCCGCGTCCGCCCAGAAGGTGACCGAGGTGCCGGTCTCCTCGGTCGCCTCGTGCTTGACGAGCGGGGCCGTCGGCACGCCCATCTTGTACTCCTGCGTCCAACGGTGGCCGTCGGTCCTGACCTCGACGGAGACCTTGGACGACAGGGCGTTCACCACGGAGACACCGACACCGTGCAGACCACCGGAGACCGCGTAGCCACCGCCGCCGAACTTGCCGCCCGCGTGCAGCACGGTCAGCACGACCTCGAGGGCCGGCTTGCCCTCGGAGGGCACGATGCCCACCGGGATGCCGCGGCCGTTGTCGATGACGCGCACACCGCCGTCGGCGAGGACGGTCACGTCGATGGTGTCCGCGTAACCGGCCAGCGCCTCGTCGACCGAGTTGTCGACGACCTCGTACACCAGGTGGTGCAGACCGCGCTCGCCCGTGGAGCCGATGTACATGCCGGGGCGCTTGCGGACCGCGTCCAGCCCTTCGAGCACGGTGATGGCGCTGGCGTCGTAAGAGGCGGAGACGGTGGCCTCGCCGCTCGCGCGGACCTGGGGGGCCTCGCGGTGCACGCCGGCGTCGGTGGACGGGATGTTCTCGTTGGGGTTGCCGGAATCGGCCACGAAGCGCCCTTTCTGGCACAGCACGAGCCGGGCTCGTCGGCAGGTTGCCGGAGCGGCTGCGGCATGTTGCGTTGGTAAGCCTTGATCAGCGTTGCTCAGCTTTTCCCGGGCGGTCCCCACGTGGGGGCGGGATTGTCTTCCAGTCTACCGGTAGCGCTGACATCGTTGGGGGTTTGCCGGTACCTGAGTCCCCATGTGCCGCCCTCAACCGGTCTCCGCCGGGTCCCGATATACGGATGGGGGCTCCAGGGGGCTCACGGCGGCACTCAGAGCCTTGAGCCCTCAACCCTTGGCCACTCCCGGGTCAGATGGCGGTCCGCACCTGTGCACGGGGGTGATCCGGGCCCGGGCGCGGGGCCACGACGGCGCCGCACGTCCGGCCCGCACGTGAGGTACGTCACCTCGGCGCCGACCGGACTCAAGGGGTGCTTCTCCGGGGTCCCGGACGTGCCCACAGGGGGTGTGCGCCGTGGTCCGGGCCGTGCCCCGGCGAGCCGGCGCCGGCGCCCCCGGGCGCGCCCCCGGCGCCCCGTCCGGGTGTCACCCGTATCCACGGAGCGCCCGGGCCGGTGTCCCGCCGGTACCCCTGCGGCGTCCCTGCCGCCGGCTCAGCCGTAGGTGTCGCCGGGGCCCGTGCTGCCCGGCGCCCGCAGGGGGCCGTAGCGGCGGGCGGGGCCGCCCGGGCCCTGCACCTTGATCAGCCGGACCGCGCCCTGCCCGAGGTCCTTGTTGAGCCGGGCCACCAGCTCCGGCGCGAGCAGCCGCAGCTGGGTCGCCCAGGCCGTCGAGTCGCACTGCACCGTGAGCACCCGCTCGTCCTCGTCGTACCGCTGCGGCACACAGTGGTTGGCCAGGTCCTCGCCGACGATCTCCGGCCAGCGGCCCATCACCCCGCCCACCGCGGCGGGCGTCTCCCAGCCCCGCTCGGTGATCAGCCGGTTGATCGCCGCGCCGAGCGCCAGCGGATCACGGCCGTCGGCGCGCGCGCCGGAGCGCAGACCACCGCCCCGCCGGGCCTGCTTCTTCTGCCGTGCCGCGTCCCCACGCGCGCGTGCCTGCTCCTTCGCCGCGCGCAACGCCACGCGCGCGAGGTCGACGCCGGAGGGCTCCGTCCTCCCCTGGGCCTTCACCGGGTTCTCTCCCGGGTTCTTCCCCGGTTCCTTGGGGGCGGGTCCTTCAGGGCTCATACGCGCTCCACCGCCCCGTCGGCCACCGTGTACCGGGCGCCGGCCAGCACGTGCGGGACGTCGTCGTCCACGGCGGCGGTGACCAGCACCTGCTCACCGGGCGCGACCAGCTCCGCCAGCCGTTCCCGGCGGCGGGCGTCCAGCTCGGCGAAGACGTCGTCCAGGATCAGCACCGGCTCGTTGCCCTCGGCGCGCAGCAGGTCGTACGAGGCCAGCCGCAGCGCCAGGGCGTACGACCAGGACTCGCCGTGCGAGGCGTACCCCTTCGCGGGCAGCTGCCCCAGCTTCAGCAGCAGGTCGTCCCGGTGCGGTCCCACCAGCGTGACTCCCCGCTCGATCTCCTGCTTGCGCGCCTCGGTGAGGGCCGCCGTCAGCTGGACGTACAGCTCCTCCCGCCCGTGCGCCTCGCCGGGCGCCGACGGCTTGTACTCCAGTGCGACCGGGCCGCCGCCCGGGGCCAGCTGCTCGTACGCCTTGTCGGCCAGCGGTTGCAGCGCGGCGACGAGGTCCATCCGCTGGGCGAGCAGCTCCGCGCCCACGCGCGCGAGGTGCTGGTCCCACACGTCCAGGGTGGACAGGTCCATGGACCGCCCACCGTGCCGGCGCGCGAGCGCCGCCGACTTCAGCAGGGTGTTCCGCTGCTTGAGCACCCGCTCGTAGTCGGAGCGCACGCCCGCCATCCGCGGGGACCGCGCGGTGATCAGCTCGTCGAGGAACCGCCGCCGCTCCCCGGGGTCCCCCTTCACCAGCGCGAGATCCTCCGGCGCGAACAGCACGGTCCGTACGATTCCCAGCACGTCCCGCGGCCTGACCTGCGAAGACCGGTTGATGCGGGCGCGGTTGGCCCGGCCCGGGTTCAGCTCCAGCTCGATCAGCTGCTGCCGCTCGCCCTGCCGGACCTGCGCCCGGACGACCGCCCGCTCGGCGCCCATCCGGACCAGGGGCGCGTCGGAGGCCACCCGGTGACTGCCCAGCGTGGCCAGGTACCCGACCGCTTCCACCAGGTTGGTCTTGCCCTGGCCGTTGGGGCCGACGAAAGCGGTGACGCCCGGGTCGAGCGGGACCTCGGCCCGGGCGTACGAACGGAAGTCGGCCAGCGAAAGATGCGTGACGTGCATGGTCGTTCCGCCGACCTCCCTGCTCCTGTGGCGGCTACTTCTTCTCTACGGCGTGGCCGCCGAACTGGTTGCGCAGCGCGGCGATCATCTTCATCTGCGGCGAGTCGTCCTGCCGGGAGGCGAACCGCGCGAACAGCGAGGCGGTGATCGCGGGCAGCGGCACCGCGTTGTCGATCGCGGCCTCCACCGTCCAGCGTCCCTCACCGGAGTCCTGTGCGTAACCGCGCAGGCCTTCCAGGTGCTCGTCGTCGTCCAGGGCGTTCACCGCGAGGTCCAGCAGCCAGGAGCGGATGACGGTGCCCTCCTGCCAGGAGCGGAAGACCTCGCGGACGTTGTCCACGGAGTCGACCTTCTCCAGCAGCTCCCAGCCCTCGGCGTAGGCCTGCATCATCGCGTACTCGATGCCGTTGTGGACCATCTTCGCGAAGTGGCCCGCGCCGACCCGGCCGGCGTGCACCGCGCCGAAGTCACCCTCCGGCTTGAGCGCGTCGAAGACCGGCTGCACCTTGGCGACGTTCTCGGCGTCGCCGCCGTACATCAGCGCGTACCCGTTCTCCAGGCCCCAGACGCCGCCGGAGACGCCGCAGTCGACGAAGCCTATGCCCTTGGCGGCCAGCTCCCCGGCGTGCTTCTCGTCGTCCGTCCAGCGGGAGTTGCCGCCGTCCACGACCACGTCACCGGGCTCCAGCAGCTCGGCGAGCTGGTCGATGGTCGACTGCGTGGGCTCACCGGCCGGGACCATCACCCAGACGACGCGCGGTCCGCTGAGCTTGCCCACAAGCTCTTCCAGGCTGTGGACATCCGCGAGGTCGGCGTTACGGTCGTATCCGAGGACGGTGTGGCCCGCGCGGCGGATCCGCTCGCGCATGTTGCCGCCCATCTTGCCGAGGCCGACGAGACCGAGCTCCATCAGTTGTGTTCCTTAGGTCGCTGTGTGGCGTGACAGGCACCGGAGTGCCGTGCCGAGCCTAAACCCGCCCGGTCACGCACAGCTGTGGGCATAGGTGCTCATCCGTAGCCCCTCACCTGCGGATTCCCTCCACAGGCCGGGACGGTTCTCCACCGGCCTGTGGACGACCACCGGCTCAGCCGCTGAGCCGCACCGGCATGATCAGGTACTTGTACGCGTCGTCGGCCTCCGCGTCCACCGCCGGCCTCCCGCTGAGCAGCGCCGGCTTCGTGGACGTCGTGAACGACAGCTGGGCCACCGGGGAGTCGATCGCGCTCAGGCCGTCCAGCAGGAACGTCGGGTTGAAGGCGATCGAGATGTCGTCGCCCTCCAGCTGGGCGTCGACCCTTTCCACAGCCTGTGCGTCGTCGCTGGACCCGGCCTCGAGGATCAGCACACCCTGCTCGAAGCTCAGCCGCACCGGGGTGTTCCGCTCGGCGACCAGCGCCACGCGCTTGACGGCCTCCACGAAGGGCGCGGTCTCGATCACGGCGACGGAGTTGAACTCGGTCGGGAACAGCGTCCGGTACTTCGGCAGGTCGCCCTCGAGCAGTCGCGTGGTCGTACGCCGGCCCGCGCCCTCGAAACCGATCAGGCCCTCACCGGCACCGGAGCCGGACAGCGCCAGCGTGACGCTGTCACCGGCACCGAGCGACTTGGCGGTGTCCAGCAGCGTCTTGGCGGGGATCAGGGCGACCGCGGAGGCGTCCGGGTTCTCCGGCTTCCACAGGAACTCGCGGACCGCGAAGCGGTAGCGGTCGGTGGAGGCCAGGGTGACCGTGTCGCCCTCGATCTCGATGCGGACACCGGTGAGCACCGGGAGCGTGTCGTCACGGCCGGCGGCGATGGCCACCTGGGACACGGCGGCGGCGAAGACCTCACCCGGGACGGTGCCGGTCGCGTTCGGCATCTGCGGCAGCGCCGGGTACTCCTCCACCGGCAGGGTGTGGAGGGTGAACCGCGAGGAGCCGCAGACCACGGTCGCCCGTACACCGTCTGTGGAGATCTCCACCGGCCGGTTGGGCAGGGCCCGGGAGATGTCGGCCAGCAGGCGGCCGGAGACGAGGACGGTGCCCTCCTCCTCGACCTCCGCGTCGACGTTCACGCGGGCGGAGACCTCGTAGTCGAAACCCGACAGGCTCAGCTGGCCGTCCTCGGCCTTCAGCAGAAGGCCGGCGAGGACAGGCGCCGGCGGACGGGCCGGGAGGCTGCGTGCCGCCCAGGCCACTGCCTCCGCGAGTACGTCGCGTTCCACCCGGATCTTCACCGTAAGCCGCCTCCTGCTGTTGCTACTGAGTCCTCCGACTCGGTGTCACCGCCCACTGCGACGGGCGGAGCACCGGGGACCAGTCTGACGCACAGCACTGACAGTAGGTGCCCGTCGGGGTCAAGTCGGTCCGGGGGGCAGCCGGGCTCGAGGCGGCGAGTTGTGCACAGGCCCCACTTCGAAGCGGTTTCCCAGCTATCTCTAGTCGGGAGTAGTAGTAGGGGCTGTGGATACCGTGGATAACTACGTTTGCCCAGTTCAGCGCGGGAATTTTATCCACCGGGCCTGTGGGTGGAGCCGGTGGACAACCAGGCCTGTCTGTGGAGAACAAAAAGTTCTGCACACAGCGCCCACAGGGTGAGGGCAGTTCTCCCCAGCTGTGTCCCCAGGAATACCCGGGTTTCCCACACCCCAATCCAGCGGCCTCGTGTGACGCCTTTCACTCGACGTGGTGACCGGGGCCGACAGGTTGCCGAACAGTGGACAGCCATGTGGAGAAGCGGCGGATCGCTGGGGACAACCGCCCCCAGCCTGTGGGTTACCCGTGGACAACTTCGTCCACAGGTTGGGGACCCCTGGGTTGTCCACAGGCTGTGGAGATCCTTTGTCCACCAATCCACAGGCCCCTGAGCTGGGCGGAGGTCGTGGGGCCAGCCTCCCTGTGGACGCGGTTCGGGACAACTCCCCGGTCCCCAGGGTGTGGACGGAAGAAAGTCACCGAATCTGTGGAGAGTGGCCGTAACCCGGCATGAATTCGAACACGGGATGACACGGGAGGAACGGCTCACCGGGCCGTGCCGCGGCGCCCGGAGGGCCGGACCCCAGACCGACGACCCCGGCGAGCGACCTCCTGGACGCCTGGAGCGCCCGCCTGAAGGGGGCCGAGTGGGTCCGCGAGCCTGGCCGCCGAGCATGGCCCGCCGGAACGGCTCGCTCCCGGCGGGCGCGCCCCGCCGGGACGGCTCCGCGGCGGCGAGGACCACCGGGGGACGGCTCCGGCCCCGCCGGGACGGCCCCCTGGAACGGCGGAGGGCGCCCCGGGGTGTGTCCCGGGGCGCCCTCCGTGCCGGCCTGCGTACGGCCTGCCTCAGCCGTTCTTGATGCGGTTCGTCAGCTCGGTGACCTGGTTGTAGATCGAGCGGCGCTCGGCCATCAGCGCGCGGATCTTGCGGTCGGCGTGCATGACGGTCGTGTGGTCGCGGCCGCCGAACTGCGCGCCGATCTTGGGCAGCGACAGGTCCGTCAGCTCGCGGCACAGGTACATGGCGATCTGCCGGGCCGTGACCAGCTGGCGGCCACGCGAGCTGCCGCACAGGTCCTCGACCGTGAGCCCGAAGTAGTCCGCGGTCGCCGCCATGATGGCCGGCGCGGTGATCTCCGGCGTCGAGTCCTCACCGCCGGGGATCAGGTCCTTCAGGACGATCTCGGTCAGGCCCAGGTCCACCGGCTGCCGGTTGAGCGAGGCGAACGCCGTCACCCTGATCAGCGCGCCCTCCAGCTCACGGATGTTCCGCGAGATGCGGGAGGCGATGAACTCCAGCACCTCCGGCGGCGCGTTCAGCTGCTCCTGCACCGCCTTCTTGCGCAGGATCGCGATCCGGGTCTCCAGCTCCGGCGGCTGGACATCGGTGATCAGACCCCACTCGAAACGGTTCCGCAGCCGGTCCTCCAGCGTCACCAGCTGCTTGGGCGGCCGGTCGCTCGACAGCACGATCTGCTTGTTGGCGTTGTGGAGCGTGTTGAACGTGTGGAAGAACTCCTCCTGCGTCGACTCCTTGTCCGCCAGGAACTGGATGTCGTCGACGAGCAGGATGTCCATCTCGCGGTACCGCTTGCGGAAGCTGTCGCCCTTGCCGTCGCGGATCGAGTTGATGAACTCGTTGGTGAACTCCTCCGAGCTCACATAGCGCACACGCGTGCCCGGGTAGAGACTGCGCGCGTAGTGCCCGATCGCGTGCAGCAGATGCGTCTTGCCGAGCCCGGACTCCCCGTAGATGAACAGGGGGTTGTACGCCTTGGCGGGCGCCTCGGCGACGGCGACCGCCGCCGCGTGCGCGAACCGGTTCGACGCGCCGATGACGAACGTGTCGAACAGATATTTGGGGTTCAGCCGCGCGGTCGGCTCGCCGGGCCCGCTCCCCTTCGCCGGCTGCCCGGCGGGCGGACCGGGGACGCCCGGGCCGGACATGGCCGGGCGGCCGTGGCCGCCGCGGTGCGCCGACGGGTCGGGCGGCTCACGGCGGACCGGGTCGCGCTGGTCGTACTCGGTCCGGGAGGAGTCGTAGTCCGGGCGCGACGGCTCGTAGGGCGCACGCCGGGCGTCGTAGTCACCGCGCTGCTGCCCGTACGACGGCCGCTCCCTGCCCTGCGGCCGGTAGTCCTGCGACGGCGAGCCGTACGTGTCCGCCTCGGAGCCGTAACCGTCCTGGGACGACGGCGACGCGTACGGGTCGCGCTCGGGGAAGCCGAGCCGCGGCTGCTGCCAGCCGTAGTCGTCCTGCCCGGGGCGCGGCCAGGCGCCGGGCTCGGGGCGCTGGTACTCCGACGGGTAGGCCGGGCGGGCGGTCGGGAGCTGGTCCGAGCGGCCCTGCGGGGACTGCTCGCCGCTCGGCTCGGTGCCCGGGATCTGGTCGGGCGCGCGGTGGCGGCCGTAGCCCTCGTACGACCCCGAGGACGGTTCCGGTTCCTCGTAGCGCGACGCGGGCGCCTGCTGCGCGGTGGGCGCCGGCGGTTCGCCCGCCGAGTCGTCCACGGTGATCGCGATCCGGATCGGCCGGCCGCACTCGCGGCTCAGGGTCTCGCTGACGACCGGCGCGAGACGGCCCTCCAGTACGCCCTTCGCGAATTCGTTCGGTACGGCGAGCAGCGCGGTGTCGGCGACCAGCGCCAGCGGCTGGCAGCGCCGGATCCAGTGCTCGTCCCTCGCCTCGACGCCCTGACCGCGGCCCTCCCCGAGCAGTTGCTCCAGTACGCGTGGCCACACTGCGGCAAGATCGGCAGGTACGTCAGCCACAGGGCACGCTCTTTCACAGGTCCCACGAACGTGTGGTCCGGGGGGAGGGGTCGGGGTCTGAATCGGGTGGTGAGTGGGACAAGGGAACGAATCGGAGTCCAGCCACGGTAGTCAGCGCGGCGGGTAGGGTTCAAGTTGTTGTCCCCAGCCTGTGGACAGTGTCTCTCGGCGACCCCCGGTTTGACCGGACGGGCCGGCCGCGCGTACCGTAACCAGGTCGAGTTGTCGATGGCTGCTGCCGCCTGCCTCCGATGGGCACAGATCACTTGGGTGATCGGGAAGCGGTGCACTCGGGCGTGAAGCGAGCTACTCGTGGGCGCACGGTGACAGCCAGGACGGCACCCCGCCACTACCGATTTCTTCTGGAGCCCCCGAGTGAGCAAGCGCACCTTCCAGCCGAACAACCGTCGTCGCGCGAAGACCCACGGCTTCCGGCTGCGTATGCGCACCCGTGCCGGCCGCGCGATTCTCGCGTCCCGCCGTGGCAAGGGTCGCGCCCGTCTGTCCGCCTGATCCCGGTCAGGTCATGCCATCGTGCTGCCCACCGATAACCGGCTGAGGCGGCGCGAGGACTTCGCGACCGCGGTACGACGAGGGCGCCGGGCAGGTCGCCCAACCCTCGTCGTCCACCTTCGTAGCGGTGCCACGGACCCGCACGCGCCTGGGGAGAGCGCTCCCCCGACGCGTGCGGGTTTCGTCGTGAGCAAGGCCGTGGGTGGTGCGGTCGTGCGCAACAAAGTGAAGCGCAGACTGCGTCATCTGATGCGTGACCGAGTCGCCCTGTTCCCCCCCGGTAGCCTGGTAGTCGTACGAGCGCTGCCCGGAGCGGGCGACGCGGACCACGCACAGCTGGCCCAAGACCTGGACGCCGCCCTACAGCGGTTGCTGGGAGGGGGCGCGCGATGAAGTACCCGCTACTGGCCCTGATCAAGCTGTACCAGTGGACGATCAGTCCGCTGCTGGGGCCGGTGTGCAAGTACTACCCGTCGTGCTCCCACTACGGCTACACAGCCATCGACCGGCACGGTGCGGTCAAGGGAACGGCACTCACCGCCTGGCGCATCCTCCGGTGCAATCCGTGGTCGCTCGGCGGTGTGGACCATGTCCCTCCGCGTAAGCGCCCGCGGTGGCACGAAAGGCTGCGCAACGCCTGGCGCGCACGCAAGGGCGGGCCCTCCGCCGCACCGGCCATCGAAGCGAAGCCCGAGAAGCCTGCTTCCGAGCTTCCCCCGAGCCCGGCCGCAGAGACCTCGTCCCATGCCCAAGGAGCATGATTAGTGGACACGATTGCCAGCCTCTTCAGCTTCATCACGACACCCGTCTCATGGGTCATCGTCCAGTTCCACACGGTGTACGGCGCCATCTTCGGCCCGAACACCGGGTGGGCCTGGGGCCTGTCCATCGTGTCCCTCGTGATCCTGATCCGCATCTGCCTGATCCCGCTCTTCGTGAAGCAGATCAAGTCGACGCGCGCGATGCAGACGCTCCAGCCGGAGATGAAGAAGATCCAGGAGCGCTACAAGAACGACCGGCAGCGCCAGTCCGAAGAGATGATGAAGCTGTACAAGGAGACGGGTACCAACCCGCTCTCCTCGTGCCTTCCCATCCTGGCGCAGTCCCCGTTCTTCTTCGCCCTGTACCACGTGCTCAGCGGCATCGCCTCGGGCAAGAAGATCGGCGTCATCGACGAGCAGCTGCTCGCCAGCGCCCGTCAGGCGCACATCTTCGGCGCCCCGCTCGCGGCGAAGTTCATGGACAGCGCGGCCACGGTCGAGGCGCTGGGCGCCACGCTGACCGACGTCCGGGTCGTGACCGCGGTCATGATCGTGATGATGTCGTTCTCGCAGTTCTACACGCAGCGTCAGCTGATGACGAAGAACGTCGACACCACGGTGAAGACGCCGTTCATGCAGCAGCAGAAGATGCTGATGTACGTCTTCCCGGTCATGTTCGCCGTCTTCGGCATCAACTTCCCGGTCGGTGTCCTCGTCTACTGGCTGACCACCAACGTGTGGACCATGGGCCAGCAGATGTACGTCATCCGCAACAACCCGACGCCGGGCTCCAAGGCGCAGGCCGCCTACCTGGAACGCCTGACCAAGCACGTCACCCAGCACGGCAAGATCCGCCGGCGTGGTGAGAAGGCCATCGTCAAGGCGATCGTCGCCAAGGGCCGTGACCGCAACGAGTTCGAGCGCAAGTTCGTCAACGCGCTGAACAAGGCCGGTCTCGCCGCCCAGGCCGACGGCACCGTGGTGCGGAGCACGGCCCAGGCCGCGGCGCAGACCGAGGACGGCGTGACCACCACCACGGGCGTGACCGGTACCGACACCGCCGGCCGGCGCCAGCAGCCCAAGCGTCAGAGCAAGTCCCAGCGTCAGTCCGGCGGGTCCAGGCAAGTGGGTGACGACTCGCTGTCGCTGGAGAAGACCGACGAGCCGCAGGACGCCAAGCCCGCCGCTGCCAAGCAGCCCAAGCAGCCCCAGAAGCCCGGCTCCGGCACCCGCAGCAAGGCCCAGTCCGGCCAGCGCAAGGGTGGCCCGCAGCGGCCCAAGTCCCCGTCCAAGAAGTAAGAAGGAGCCCATCCCGTGACGGAAGGCACCACCTCCGCCGCTGCCGAGGGTGCAGACACCCTCACCCGCTTGGAGCAGGAGGGTGAGATCGCGGCGGACTACCTCGAGGGTCTGCTGGACATCGCCGATCTCGACGGCGACATCGACATGGACGTCGAGGCCGACCGCGCCGCCGTGTCGATCATCAGCGACACCGGCAGCCGCGACCTGGAGAAGCTGGTCGGCCGGGACGGCGAGGTGCTGGAGGCGCTTCAGGAGCTGACGCGCCTGGCGGTGCACCGGGAGACCGGCGACCGCAGCCGGCTGATGCTGGACATCGCGGGGTACCGGGCCAGGAAGCGGGCCGAGCTGTCCGAGCTGGGTGCCAAGGCCGTCGCCGAGGTGAAGAGCAGCGGCGAGCCCGTGAAGCTCGTGCCGATGAGCCCCTTCGAGCGCAAGGTCGTGCACGACGCGGTCAAGGCCGCGGGACTGCGCAGCGAGTCCGAAGGCGAGGAGCCGCAGCGGTTCGTCGTCGTACTGCCCGCTTGATCGGACCCTCGCGCTTCACCGGCCCCGTCTGTTGAGCAGGCGGGGCCGAATATTTGTCAGCCTGGTAGTTCTGGTGGCCGGTGCGTGAAGCGCCGGCGCTGTACGGAAGGACGGTCCCCGTGACGGAGGCAGCGGAGCTTCCCCCCGCGCCCGCGCAGGCGCGGGAAGTGTTTGGTGATCGCTTCGCGGATGCGGTGCGCTATGCGGAGCTGCTCGCCGAGGCGGGCGTGCAGCGTGGCCTCATCGGTCCGCGGGAGGTGCCCCGCCTGTGGGAGCGGCACCTGCTCAACTGTGCGGTGCTGTCCGAGGCCGTCCCGGAGGGCGTGACGGTCTGCGACGTCGGCTCGGGTGCCGGCCTGCCGGGTATCCCGCTCGCCCTGGTCCGGGACGATCTGAACATCACCCTGCTGGAGCCGCTGCTGCGACGCACCAACTTCCTCAGCGAGGTCGTCGAACTGCTCGGCCTGGACCACGTCACCGTGGTGCGCGGTCGTGCCGAGGAGGTCATGGGCAAGCTGCCGCCCGTGCATGTGGTGACCGCTCGTGCCGTGGCTCCGCTGGACCGCCTTGCCACCTGGGGCATTCCGCTGCTGCGTCCGTACGGCGAGATGCTCGCGCTGAAGGGTGACACGGCCGAGGAGGAGCTGAAGGCCGCGGCCTCCGCTCTCAGCAAGCTCGGTGCGGTCGAGACATCCATCCTGCATGTGGGTGAGGGCGTCGTGGATCCCATGTCCACCGTGGTGCGGGTCGAGGTCGGGGAGAGCCCGGGCGGTGTGCGCTTCGCGGCCAAGCGGGCGAAGGCGGCCCGTACCGGTCGTGTTCGTCGCCGTCGCTGACCCGTCCTGACGACGAGCCGTACTCCACACAAGCTGCCCCTCCGCCATACTCCGGAGTGTCGCGGAGGTCCGGTCGCGGGCGCTGTGCATCGTGTTTCACGTGAAACGTCGCCCATTGCTGCACGGCATCATCGGCCGCGGTCGCGCCGCGGCCGAGCCCCGCGACCGGGCTTCTCTCGGCTCGCTCGGACAGGAACCCCCCTCACCGGGCACCCCGGCCCCCTCCCGGGGCACGGAGTTGTCCACAGAGGTGGATTTCTCCACAGAACGACAGGCCTCACTGGTTCATGACCCCGACGGCATGGGAGGCTCTGTTCATTGCGAGCCTGATGTCGAGGAGAGTGAATCCGTGCGGTCCGACGCCAACATCGCGGGACCGATGACCGATCCGGTCCCCGGTCCCCGCACCGAGTCGATGGGGGCGGATGTTTCACGTGAAACACCGCCCCCGATGGACGACACTCCCATCGGTCGAGCGGCCCAATTGGCGGTGGAGGCTCTCGGTCGCGCCGGCGAAGGCCTGCCGCGACCGGAGCAGACCCGACTGATCGTGGTCGCCAACCAGAAGGGTGGCGTGGGCAAGACGACGACGACCGTCAACCTTGCCGCCTCGCTGGCTCTGCACGGCAGCCGTGTCCTGGTGGTCGACCTCGACCCGCAGGGCAACGCATCGACGGCTCTGGGGATCGACCACCACGCCGAGGTCCCCTCCATCTACGACGTGTTGGTGGAGAGCAGGCCTCTCGCCGAGGTCGTCCAGCCCGTCGTCGACGTCGAGGGCCTCTTCTGCGCACCCGCCACCATCGATCTCGCCGGTGCGGAGATCGAGTTGGTGTCCCTGGTGGCCCGGGAGAGCCGGCTCCAGCGGGCGATCCAGGCGTACGAGCAGCCGTTGGACTACATCCTCATCGACTGCCCGCCCTCCCTCGGCCTGCTGACGGTCAACGCACTGGTCGCCGGCCAGGAGGTACTCATCCCGATCCAGTGCGAGTACTACGCGCTGGAGGGACTGGGCCAGCTGCTGCGCAACGTCGACCTGGTGCGGGGGCACCTCAACCCCACGCTGCATGTGTCGACCATTCTGCTCACCATGTACGACGGCCGGACGCGTCTCGCTTCCCAGGTCGCCGAAGAGGTGCGCACCCACTTCGGCGACGAGGTGCTGCGGACGAGCATTCCCCGCTCCGTCCGTATCTCGGAGGCGCCGAGTTACGGGCAGACGGTGCTGACCTACGATCCAGGATCGAGCGGCGCCCTCTCTTACCTTGAGGCGGCCCGAGAAATCGCGCTGAGGGGCATCGGTGTCAGCTACGACGCCGGCCACGCCCACATCGGCGCCCAGAACAACCCGAGCATGGTGGAGGGCACCCAGTGAGTGAGCGACGGAGGGGACTGGGCCGTGGACTCGGCGCGTTGATCCCCGCTGCCCCGACCGAGAAGACCCCGGCGCCGGCGACGGTGGGCGGCGGAGCATCGACTTCCCCCGCCGCCGTCCCGGTGCTGACGACCGACCGGGGGGTGGCCGCGGCGAAGGTGGCCACGCTGCCGCCTGTCGTGCACGAGGCCGAGGTGGCCCCGGCAAGCCCCGCCGTGGAGGTGCCCACGCCTCCGGTGGGTGCCCACTTCGCCGAGATCCCGCTGGACGACATCACGCCGAACCCGCGGCAGCCGCGCGAGATCTTCGACGAGGACGCGCTTCAGGAGCTGGTCACCTCCATCAGGGAGGTCGGTCTCCTCCAGCCCGTCGTGGTGCGGCAGCTGGGACCGGCCCGCTACGAGCTGATCATGGGCGAGCGCCGCTGGCGCGCCTGCCGCGAGGCCGGCCTGGACGCCATCCCGGCCATCGTCCGGGCCACGGAGGACGAGAAGCTCCTCCTGGACGCACTGCTGGAGAACCTGCACCGGGCGCAGCTGAACCCGATCGAAGAGGCCGCTGCCTACGACCAGCTGCTGAAGGACTTCAACTGCACGCACGACCAGCTGGCGGACCGGATCGGGCGCTCCCGTCCGCAGGTCTCCAACACCCTGCGTCTGCTGAAGCTGTCGCCGACGGTGCAGAAGCGGGTGGCCGCCGGAGTGCTTTCGGCCGGTCATGCCCGGGCGTTGCTGGCTGTCGAGGACTCCGAGGAGCAGGACCGGCTGGCACACCGGATCGTGGCCGAGGGGCTGTCGGTGCGGTCCGTGGAAGAGATCGTCACGCTGATGGGCTCGCGGCCTCAGAAGGCCTCGCGTTCGCGGGGCCCCCGGGCCGGTTCGGTGCCCTCTCCGGCACTGAGCGAGCTGGCCACCCGGTTGTCGGACCGCTTCGAGACGCGGGTGAAGGTCGAACTGGGCCAGAAGAAGGGCAAGATCACCGTCGAGTTCGCCTCGCCGGACGACCTTGAGCGGATCCTCAGCGCGCTCGCTCCGGGCGAGAAGCTGGCCCTTCAGAGCGGTCTTCGGGAGGGCGACAGCCAGGAGACGCACGACTGAGCCTCGGGCGGATCCGCCCCGTTGTGCAGGGGAGCGGGCCGTGTCCGGTGTGTGCCGGAACACGGTCCGCTCTTTGCTTTAGGGCGGTATCGAGTGAATCCCATGGTGGATACGATGCCAACAGGTATGGCGCATCCACCGGACAGCATCTGCATCTCTGAGCGGGGAGTCGGGGCCATGCGATCGATGAGCCGCACCGGACTGGTGAGCGCGGGCCTGGGCCTCGGCGCGGTCGGCGGGTTCGTCGGCAGCCTGCTCAGGGAGCGGAGCGCTCTGACAGCCGCACACGATGCGGCGGGCGAAGGAAGCGAGGATCAGCCTTCATGGGGCGTCGGCTCGTGCCGCTCACGCTGGACAACCTTCAGGACCTTCCCCAACGCTGTCGCTCATGCGTCTTCTGGGAACTGGACCCTGTCAGCGGCGAAGCGGCGGTGACAGCGGGCACATCCGCGACGGAGAAGGAAGCCTGGATCTCCGCCGTCCTGCTGGACTGGGGATCGTGCGGCCGGGTGGCTTACGTCGATGACGTGCCGGCGGGCTTCGTGCTCTATGCCCCGCCGGCCTACGTGCCGCGCTCCACGGCCTTTCCCACGAGCCCGGTCTCACCGGACGCGGTGCAGCTGATCACGGCCTTCATCCTGCCCGGCTACCAGGGGCAGGGACTGGGTCGGGTGCTGGTGCAGGCGGTTGCCAAGGACCTGCTGCGCAGGGGCTTCAAAGCGATCGAGGCGTTCGGTGACGCCCGTTGGAAGGAACCGGCCTGCCTGCTGCCCGCCGACCATCTGCTGGCCGTGGGCTTCAAGACGGTCCGTCAGCACCCCGCACATCCCCGGCTGCGGTTGGAGCTGCGGTCCACGGTCTCCTGGAAGGAAGACGTGGAGATGGCACTCGACCGTCTTCTGGGAGCGGTCCAGAAGGAACCCGCGCTGAGGCCGCTGTAGCGGTCGGCCGGGTGCCGACGGGGCGGCCGTCAGCAGAGGGCCGTCGCATGCGAATGGGCCGACCCCGGAGGGTCGGCCCATTCGTGTTTCACGTGAAACGTCACTTGGTGATGAACTCTTCGAGGTCGCGCAGAAGCGCGGCCTTGGGCTTTGCGCCGACGATCGTCTTGGCGACCTCGCCGTCCTGGTAGACGTTCAGGGTCGGGATGGACATGACGCCGTACTTGGCGGCCGTGCCCGGGTTCTCGTCGATGTTGATCTTGACGATCTCGATCTTGTCGCCGAACTCGGCAGCGATCGCCTCCAGCGACGGGGCGATCTGGCGGCACGGGCCGCACCAGGCCGCCCAGAAGTCCACCAGAACAGGCTTGTCGCTCTTCAGGACGTCCTGGTCGAAGGAATCGTCGGTCACAATCTTGAGGTTGCCGGCCACGGCGGGCTCCTTACCTTGGTCGTGCGGTGGGGCGAGGGGAGAAGGGGAAGATCAGACGGCCGCGGTCTTCTCGGGCTCCGCCTGGTCCTCGTCCGCGAGAGCGGCGAGGAAGCGCTCGGCGTCCAAAGCGGCGGAGCAGCCGGTGCCGGCCGCGGTGATCGCCTGGCGGTAGGTGTGGTCGACCACGTCGCCGGCGGCGAAGACACCGGTCACGTTGGTACGCGTGGACGGAGCGGCGACCTTCAGGTAACCCTCCTCGTCCAGGTCCAGCTGCCCCTGGAACAGCTCGGTACGCGGGTCATGGCCGATCGCGATGAACAGACCCGTCACGGGCAGCTCGGACAACTCGCCGGTCTTGAGGTTGCGCAGCTTCAGTCCGGAGAGCTTCTGGTCGCCCTGGATCTCGGCGACCTCGCTGTCCCAGACGAACTTGATCTTCGGGTCGGCGAAGGCACGCTCCTGCATCGCCTTCGAGGCACGCAGGGTGTCCCGGCGGTGCACGACCGTCACGGACTTGGCGAACCGCGAGAGGAAGGTGGCCTCCTCCATCGCGGTGTCACCGCCGCCGATCACGGCGATGTCCTGGTCCCTGAAGAAGAACCCGTCACAGGTGGCGCACCAGGAGACACCGCGACCGGACAGCACGTCCTCCTTCGGGAGGCCCAGCTTGCGGTGCTGGGACCCGGTGGTCACGATGACGGACTTCGCCTGGTGGACGGTGCCCGCGGTGTCGGTGACGGTCTTGATCTCACCGGTCAGGTCGACGGAGACGATGTCGTCCGGAACCAGCTCGGCGCCGAAGCGCTCAGCCTGCGCACGCATGTTGTCCATGAGGTCGGGGCCCATGATGCCGTCGCGGAAGCCGGGGAAGTTCTCCACCTCGGTGGTGTTCATCAGGGCCCCACCCGCGGTGACGGCGCCTTCGAACACCAGGGGCTTCAGCGACGCACGGGCGGTGTAGAGCGCCGCCGTGTAGCCGGCGGGCCCGGAGCCGATGATGATCACGTTACGGACGTCGCTCACGGCTTGATTCCTCGTCTCTGGTCAGCGTCAGTCGACCGGTGAGAGCCCCTTTCAGGACTCTCACCCACCCAACGGATCCTACGGGGCGTGCATTCCCGGTGTGTCCGGGCACACGCAAACGCACCGGCGGCCGAAGGAGTGTTCCAGCCGACTCAGGGACGCACGACGGACTGTTTCAGCAGGACCTCGCCGGCCGCGGTGCTCCGCTGCCGCACGCAGGCCTCGTCGACCACGTACGCGGTGACCCGCTTGCTGTCGTGAGCATCGGCCACGACGACGAGGTAGGCGGACTTCCCCGCATAGGTGCCCGTCTTGGCGCCCAAGACGTCAGCGCCTCGGCTGAGCGCTTGCCGGACACAGTCGGGGACGGGGACAGCGGTCTGGATCAAGGTGTTCGGGCCCCGGGTCGCCCCTGGTGTGTCCGACCCGCCCTCGGTGTGCAGCCGGGGCTTCTCGCTGTCCTGCGGCAGCCCCTTCTTCGTGGCGAGGAGGCCATGAACCTGGTTCTGCACGCTGTCACCGGAGAAGGCGCCGGCGGAGGTGGTCGGCGTCCCGTGGGCTGTCGTGTCGCCGGAGTTGTCACCGAGTGACGTCACGACCAGGCCACCGCCGCCCAGCACCGCGGCCGTGAGAACGGCACCCAGCACGAACCGGCCACGGCGCCGCCCGCGCTCGGACGGCTTGCGTCCGGGCCCGGTCGTCGCACGCGGTCGTCCGCCGGGACGATGCACCACGGGCGCTGTTTCACGTGAAACATGACCGGCGGTGACCTCGCCGCCGGCGCGCGGTGGGGCCCCGGCGGCCAGGGCGATGTCGATGCGCTCGGCCACGTCGTCCGGCATCCGCTCCGACTCCGGTACGGATCCCAGGAGGCTCCGGATCTCCTCCAGCGAGGCGTACATGTCCGCGCACGCCTCACACGTGCCCAGATGACGCCGCACATCGGTGCTCCGGTCCGGCGCCAGCAGGCCCTCGGTGAGGTCGGAGATCTCGGCGACGTCCGGGTGCCCGGCCGTGTCCGTCCTGGAAGTCACGCTCGCCCACCTCCGCCCTTCACTGCGGCTGAATCGCTCGGCCCCGTGTCCAGGGGGCGTCCGCTCGGTGATCCCGTTGCCGGTGGGACGGATGTCCCCGCCCCCCGGTTCCGCCCCGGGCCGGATTCTTTCCGCCCTCCCGCGCCATCGGCTTCTTCGCCGCTCCGGGTACGGGCGGTCCGCGGATCCGCGCTGCCCTCGGGCCGTAGATGAGCCAGCAGAGGCAGCAGCCGGGCTCTGCCCCGGGCGCACCGGCTCTTCACCGTCCCCGTCGGCACATCCAGGATCCGCGCGGCCTCGGCCACCGGATATCCCTGCATGTCCACCAGGACCAGAGCGGCCCGCTGCTCCGGCGGGAGGGTGCCGAGCGCTTCGAGGAGCTGGCGGTGCACGTCCTTGCGCTCGGCCGGTGCCGAGGCGGACTCGTACGGTTCCAGCAGCTGCTCCAGCCGCTCGGTGTCGTCGACCGGTGCGGTTTTGCGCGAGGCCGCCTTGCGGACCCGGTCCAGGCAGGCGTTCACGGTGATCCGGTGCAGCCACGTGGTGACGGCCGACTGCCCCCGGAAGGTGTGGGCGGCCCGGTAGGCGGACACCAGGGCGTCCTGCACCGCGTCCGCGGCCTCCTCCCGGTCTCCCAGCGTCCGCAGCGCGACCGCCCAGAGCCGGTCCCGGTGCCGCCGCACGATCTCACCGAAGGCCTCGGGATCACCTTCCACGTGACGGGCGAGCAGGTCCTTGTCGCTCGCTCCGTCGTATCCGGCGCCCTCCGCCATCTGCCCCCTCCGGTCCGGGTGAGACGTCAGCCCGTGAACTTCACTTCGCCGATGGCCTGCTTGAAGCCGGCCCCGGCGTACAGGGCGGAGTCATACCCTGAATTCGGCACAGCCGTCAGCCAGACGAGGACGTACCGCGTCTTGACCGACTTGGTGACCTTCACCGTAGCGCTGGTGCCCGTCGTCGTGACCTTGCCGATCTGGTCCATCGAGTCCAGCGAGGGCGGCGTCAGCGAGTCGGCCGCGTACAGCTCGACCGTCGTGTGGTCACCGGCGTAGCGCATGTCGATGGTGGCGGTGCTGAGCTTGCTGACCGAGCCGAGGTCGTAGACGATGCCGACCCCCGGCTTGAACGGCGCGATCGTGGGGCCTTCGTTGAAACTCCTCGTCCTCCAGTAGGTGGACGCGTCCCCGTCGTACGTCTTGGCCACGTCGGCGGGGCGCTGGGGCGCCCCCTCGGCGACGAACTCCTGGCTGTGCTGGATCTTTATCGGAACCGGTTTCGTCTTCGCAGGGCTCTTGTCGCCGTCGTCCGTCGTCTGGCTCTTGTTGGTGTCGTCCGACGTGCGGTCCCGGTCCATCAGGGCATCCGCGAGCTGCCAGCTGCCCAGGCCCAGGGCGGCGATCAGGAGTGCCGACACCGCCCACTTCAGGGCCTTGCCGGTGCGGCTCTGGAGCGGGGGCGGCGGGGCCGTGATCGGCTGACCGGCTCCGGGGTGCGCTGCCGGGCGACCGTAGGTGCCCTGCTGGTAGGTGGTGCGCTGGTAGTCCGGCGGGGCCGTGAACGACGGCTCGGGCGGGCGGATGCGGGGCATCTCGCCGATCGCCTTCACCAGCTCCTCCGGCGTGGTGCACGGAGCCTCGTGACGGGAGGCAGTGGCCCCGTCGTTCACCAGGGCACGCATGGTCAGCTCGGACAGGCCGCGGTGCACTCCGGCCCGCACCTGGTCCGGTGCGATGAGGCCGATGTCCTTGGGGAGGCCGGACAGGCCGTAGGCGTCGTTCTCGTACGGCCAGCGCTGGGTGAGCGCCGCGTACAGCAGGGCGCCGATGGCCTCCGTGTCGGTGCGCTGCGGGGTGTCGGAGCTGACGCCGCGCAGCGCGGCGTTCACGGCGAGGCCGCGGATACGCCACTGGCCGCTGGAGGTGCGCAGAACGGCGTTGGGGTTGAGCCGCAGATGGGCGAGGCCCTCGCGGTGCGCCGCGGCCATGGCCGAGGAGATCTGACTGACCATCTGGTAGGCGTCGTGCGGTTCCAGCGGGCCGCCCGCGAGCAGGGTGGTCATTTCGGTGGCGTCGGGCAGCCACTCGTGCACGACGTACACGAGGTCGTTCTCCTCGACGGCGTCGAGGACCTGCACGAAGCGCGGATCGCCGAGCAGTGCGGAGGAACGGGCAGCGGCGAGGACGGAGCGGGCCCGGACGTGGTCGGCGGGCAGTACGTGGACGCCGACGGCGCGGCGGAGCTTCTCGTCGACCGCACGCCAGCTGCTGAAGCCGTCCAGACGGGTGACGCACTCCTCCAGCCGGTAGCGTCTGGCCAGCTTGTGGCCACTGTGCAGTTCCGGAGGCGAAGCCTTCTGTGCGGGACTCTCGGTACCGCCACTCCCCTGTGCCTGGTCGCTGTCCGTGTCCCGCTCCGGGTTCTTGGCCACCCCGTCGGCCGTGGACTGGTCCGCCTTGGCGGTCAGCGGTTGCTCACCGCTGGTGTCTGCCACGTCGACGGCAGCCGTGCTCCGTTCCGCCACCGTCGTCCCTGCCTCCCCATCCGTTGCACGCTGTCCGACGCCGAAACCAATTGTGCCCACAGTCCGCCGCTATGCACGACACACAGCGGCGGACGATGGTTGTGCGCGTACCCCCGCCTCAACGCCCCAGACGCCCGCGCACCATACCCACGAGCGAGTTGAGCTCCTCGATGCGCATCCGCCGGGCCGCCACGAAGAAGACACCCAGCAGGACGGCACCGCCGGCGAGCAGCGCGGCGAACGAGCCGCCGACGCCCTGGCCGAGGGTGTGGCCGATGCCGTAGCAGACCGCGCCGCTGAGCAGGGCCGCCGGCAGGGAGGCGATGCCCAGCCGCGCGTACGTGCGCAGCACCCGGGCCCCGTCCAGGTCGCCGCCCAGCCGCTTGCGCAGCCGCCGCCAGGCGATGCCCACACCGATGGCGTAGGCGAGGCCGTAGGCGGCGGCCATGCCGGCGACCGCCCAGCGCGGCGGCAGCAGGAAGTAGCAGAGGGCCGAGGCGCTCGCGTTGACCGCGGCCACGATGACCGTGTTGTAGAAGGGGGTACGGGTGTCCTCGTACGCGTAGAAGGCGCGCAGGACGACGTACTGCACCGAGTACGGGATCAGGCCGAGACCGAAGGCCATCAGCATGTACCCCATGTTCACGGCGGCGCTGGTGCCGGCGGAACCGAAGATCAGCGTGCACATGGGGATGCCGAGCGCGAGGAAGCCGAAGGCGATCGGGACGATGGCGACCGCGGTGGTGCGCAGACCCTGCGAGATGTCGTCACGGACCGCGCCGCCGTCACCCTCGGCGGCCGAGCGCGAGATGCGCGGCAACAGGGCGGCCATCAGGGAAACGGTGATGATGGCCTGCGGCAGACCCCAGATGAGCTGGGCATTGGCATAGGCGGCGAAGCCGGCGCCCTTGATGCCGGAGTCCTTGCCGGCGGCGGTGGACAGCTGCGTCACCACCATGGCGCCCGCCTGGTTGGCGAGGACGAACAGGACCGTCCACTTGGCGAGCATCGCGGCCTTGCCCAGACCGTGGCCGCGCCAGTCGAAGCGCAGCCGGACCCGGAAACCGGTCTCGCGCAGGTACGGGATCATCGCCAGCGCCTGGACGACCAGACCGAGCAGCACACCGACGCCGAGCAGGCGCTGCCCCTCCGGCGGGATGTTCGTGACGGTCATGTGGGAGTTGGCCGCGGTGCCGTAGACCCAGATGAACATGCCGAGCGTCACGATGATGACGATGTTGTTCAGGACCGGGGTCCACATCATCGCGCCGAACTTCCCGCGCGCGTTGAGGATCTGACCCATCACCACGTGGATACCCATGAAGAAGATCGAGGGCAGGAAGTAGCGGGTGAAGGTGACGGCGACGTCGTTGGCCGCCGGATTGGTGGCGACCGGGTTCGACAGCAGGCGCACCAGGAGGGGCGCGGCGAACATCGCGAGACCGGTCAGCGCCGCCAGTGCCACCATGACCAGGGTCAGCAGCCGGTTGGCGAAGGCCTCGCCACCGTCCTCGTCCTCCTTCATCGAGCGCACCAGCTGTGGCACGAACACGGAGTTCAGGCCACCGCCGACGGTGAGGATGTAGATCATCGTCGGCAGCTGGTAGGCCACCTGGAAAGAGTCGGCGAGAAAGCCGAGGCCCAGTGCGGCGGCGATCAGCGCGGAGCGGACGAAGCCGGTGAGGCGGGAGACCATCGTGCCCGCCGCCATCACGGCACTGGACTTCAGCAGTCCGGTGGCCCGCCCGCCCTTCTTGGTGGGCGCGGCGGGAGCACCGGAAGCGGCGTCGGTCGCGCCGCCCTCCGGCCCGGCGGTCCGGGGACCGCCCGCGACTGCGGCGGGAGCCGGCGCGGGCACCGGGGACTGCGCCGGATGTCCGGCGACGGGACCGGCCGCGTACGTGGCGTGGGCCGGGTGGGCGCCCCCGGGGTACGGGTCGCCCTGCTGCGGTCCCTGGCCGTACGGACCGCCGTGCCCGCCGTCCGGCGTGGCCGCCGGGCCGGGGACGGCCGGTGGGGCCATGGGCGAGTGTCCGCCGCTGTGCTGCTGGTCCCGGAAGAGATGCGCGAAGGCGTCCGGCTCGTGGTACTCCTCGCCGGAGTGCGTGACCAGGTCGTCCACCCCCACGAACTGGGTGGTGCGCGGGTCGTCGCCGTACGGCAGGTACGGGGCCGGGGCTTCCGGCTCGGGCGCCGGTGTCTGTGCCCACACGTGGGGGTCGGGCGAGTACGGCGACTGGGCGGGCGGGGCGTACAGCGGCTGCTGCGGGTCGTGGGTGCCCGGGGGCGGCGGCGGGTGAGCGGCGCGGTCGTAGAGCGCCTCGGCGACCGGGTCCTGCGCGGACAGGTCGTGCGCTCGGTAGGGATCCTGCTCGTAGGCGTCCTGGAGGTACATGTCCGCCGCGTGCTGCGGTGGCACCTGGCCAGGCTCGGGCGGCGGCTCGGGGTAGCCCGAACCGGCAGCGCCCTCGCCGCGGTCACCGTCGTACGGCGCGCTCATGCTTACCCCACCTCATCGTCCCGGGCCCACCGGCCACGACATCGCTCAACGGTCCACTCTCTCACCCGTCCCGGACGGGTCGGCGCTTTCCGGTGCGGTGTCCGGCGCAGGGTCACTCGGCTGCTCCGGGCCGCCTGCCCCGGAGGCGGAGTCGGGTTCCTCCGGGAGACGGTCCCCAGGGGCCCCGGGGTTCCCCGGCTCGTCCGTGTCCCCTTCCGCCGTCCCGGGACCGTCCTCGTCGGCCTGCCGGGCGGCGGCGCGCTTGCGCTGGGTGTACATCCGGAAACCGGCGAGGACGAGGAGCAGCACGCCGCCGCCGATGACCAGCATCACGGTGGGCGTGACCTCGGTGACCTTCACGTCGAAGGTGACGGCGTCGCCGTACTCCTGACCGTCCTCGGTGAACAGCTGGGCGACGACCGCCACCCGGCCGTTGGCGTTGGCCGAGGTGGTGAACTTCACCGACTGGCTGTGCCCGCCGGATACGTCCACCCGCTGCTCGTAGTAGGCCTTGCCGCCGATCTCCAGACGGGTCGGCATGGTCGAGGTGAGGCGCAGCACCAGGTGGCCGACCGGCTGGACCAGGCGGTTCTGGACGGTCACCGGGATGGTGGCGCTGCGGCCCGAGAGCTTGGTCTCCGACTTGTCGATCAGCCTGACCTGGTCGGCCAGCTCGTCGAGCCACGCCTCCACACCGTCCCGGTAGCCGGCCGCCTCGCCACCGCTACCGCGCCATGACGTGGACAGCTCCCGGTGTATGGCCAGCCCGAACGGAGTGGCCACGCGGGACCGGTCGGTGAGGATCACCTGGAAGTTGTCCAGCTTGTCCTGGGTACGGGCGATCTGCCCGTAGACCGTCCGCGGCAGCTCCTGCCGGCGCAGCGAGGAGGGGTACGCGGACGTCGAGGGGATGCGCGTGGTGGCACCCGGGTCGGGCTTGGCCTTGGCCGCCGAGGTGAGGTCCTGCGGCTGGGACCAGCCGCTGCCCTGGAGCGTCCTCAGCGCTGCCGCCATCGCCTGGGCCTGGCTCGCCGTGGGCACGCGCTGCGGGGCGACGACGATGCTGCGTTCCTTGTCCGTCTGCGCGTTGAGCTCCAGACTCTGCGCCAGGAACCGCTGTACGGCGAGTGTGGCCGAGCCCGCCTTCGTCAGGTCGCCCTCGAACGCCCTGGACAGCCGTGCGTCGGCGACCACCGCCGTGGTGCCCCCGCCGACCGGGCGGGCCGCGGACGGCGTGTACGGCAGTCCGGCGGTCTCCTGGAGGCTGTCACTGCGGGCGATCACCCGGTCGGCACCGGCGGACGTCGCGACCTTCATGATCGACGGATCCACCGCGCCGTTCACGGGCCAGGCGAAGTCGGTGGTCGGCGTGACGTGGAGCACCGTCTTCACCGTGGTCGCGGCGACGTCGGTGGCGTCCTTGAGGTGGCTGAGCGAGCCGGTGACGCTGGTGCCGTTGTGCGCCAGGGAGGCCAGGTCCGGGTCGGCGAAGGGCAGGGCGACGACCTCCTTGCCGGCCACCGCCTTCTGAAGCCCGGCCAGCCACTGCTTGGCGACCGCCTGGTGCTCCCGGGAGCCGGGCGTGGTGGTTCCGTCGGCGCCCGGGAGCCGGTAGTTGCCCGTGGCCATCGCGTCGACCGAGGCCAGCAGGTCCGGATCGATCACCCAGGTCACGTCGAGGTCCTTGCCCAGATCCACCATCTGGGCCAGCCGGCCGCCCGGTGCCAGCTCCCTGGCCAGGTCGTCGTCGAGGAACACCGGCGTCTGAAGGTCGCCGGCGCCCGTCTTCGCAGTCATGTGCACGGTGGAGACCAGCGGCCACAGAAACGTCGTCCTCGTCCGGGTGTCGGCCTCGGACGACTGCCACGGCAGGAACGTCTGCCGGATGCCCAGCAGCTGGTCCCAGGGCTGCGCGGAGGTCTGCCCGGACAGCGACACCCCGAACTGGTAGACACCGTCCTCACCGAGGCCGAGCTTGTCCACGGGGACGGAGATGCTGAAGTGCTCGGCGACGCCCGGCGTCAGTGTGGCGAACTTCTCCTCGTACTTGCCGTCGACCTCGGAGCCGGCGCCGCCCTGCGGTTCGTCGGAGTGCCGGGCGACGGAGTCGATGGCCGACCGGGTGGTGAGCTGGGGCCCCACCCGCAGGTTCACGTGGGCGCCGGTGATGGTCCGCTTGCCGTTGTTGGTCACCGTGCCGGAGACGGTCAGCGTGTCGCCGTCCGTGGGGACGCTGGGGCTCAGTGTGTCCAGGGACACGGACACCGTGTCCGAGGACGCGGCCTGCGCGGGCGCCGCGGCGGGAAGCTGAAGCAGACCGGCCAGTAGAGGCGCCCCGGCGAGCAGTGATCCCGCGCGTCGCATCCACCGGCGGGCAGGTGAGGCACTGGTCCCCTGGAAGTCAGCCGCCTCGGCCACGCGCTCGCCCGTCCCTCGTCGTCGTCAGTGGTCGTCGGAATGTGCGTCCACGCATGGTAACGATGCGCGCCGAGGGGAAGTGCCGCGGTCTCCTCCACAAGATCGGCAGGCCAAAGGCGACCCGTCCTCTATCTCCAGTATCGAGGGGAGAGCAGCTGTACGCCGCAAGAGCAGCGCTTGCGGCGGATATGCAGGGAGCTGTCCGCGCCGCTTGGCGGGGGCGCCCCGGTCGCGCGGGCACGTACCCTTTTCTGTTGTGCCGAACCCCAACGAAGACACTCCCTCTGCCCTGAGCCAGGCGCAGCAGCGCGCGGTCGCCGAGCTGCTGCGGGTGGCTCCCGTCGCCGACGAGCTCGCCCGCCGATTCCAGGAGGCCGGGTTCTCACTCGCCCTGGTCGGCGGTTCGGTCCGCGATGCGCTGCTCGGCCGGCTCGGCAACGACCTGGACTTCACCACCGACGCCCGCCCTGAGGACGTACTGAAGATCGTCCGGCCGTGGGCGGACGCGGTGTGGGAGGTAGGGATCGCGTTCGGCACGGTAGGCGCACACAAGAGCGCCCGCGTCGGTGACACCGACTGGGATTTCCAGATCGAGATCACCACCTACCGGTCCGAGGCCTACGACCGCACCTCGCGCAAGCCCGAGGTGTCGTACGGCGACTCCATCGCGGAGGACCTGGTCCGGCGTGACTTCACGGTGAACGCGATGGCAGTGGCACTGCCGGAGAAGGAGTTCATCGACCCGCACGGTGGCCTGGCGGACCTCGCGGCGCGCGTACTGCGGACCCCGGGCACACCCGAGGAGTCGTTCTCGGACGATCCCCTGCGCATGATGCGGGCCGCCCGGTTCGCCGCCCAGCTCGACTTCGAGATCGCCCCCGACGTCGTCACCGCCATGACGGAGATGGCCGGGCGCATCGGGATCGTCTCGGCGGAGCGGATCCGCGACGAGCTGAACAAGCTCGTCCTCTCCGCCCATCCGCGCACGGGACTGGCCCTGCTCGTGGACACCGGGCTCGCCGAACACGTCCTGCCCGAACTGCCGGCGCTCCGCCTCGAACGCGACGAGCACCACCGGCACAAGGACGTCTACGAACACACGCTGATCGTCCTGGAGCAGGCGATCGCGCTGGAGCAGGACGGACCGGATCTCACGCTCCGCCTGGCGGCGCTGCTCCACGACATCGGGAAGCCGCGCACCCGCCGCTTCGAGGACGACGGCCGTGTCTCCTTCCACCACCACGAGGTGGTCGGCGCGAAGATGACCAAGAAGCGCATGACCGCCTTGAAGTACTCCAACGAGCTGGTGAAGGACGTCTCACGGCTGGTCGAACTCCACCTGCGCTTCCACGGGTACGGCACCGGGGAGTGGACGGACTCGGCGGTCCGCCGCTATGTCCGTGACGCGGGCCCCCTGCTGGAACGCCTGCACAAGCTGACCCGCTCCGACTGCACCACCCGCAACAAGCGGAGGGCAGCCGCACTGTCCCGGGCCTACGACGGTCTGGAGGAGCGTATCGCCCAGCTGCAGGAGCAGGAGGAGCTGGACGCCATCCGCCCCGACCTCGACGGCAACCAGATCATGAAGATCTTGGACGTCGGGCCCGGCCCGGTCATCGGCAAGGCGTACAAGCACATGCTGGAGCTGCGCCTGGAGAACGGCCCGATGGGGCACGACGCCGCGGTGGAGGCTCTGAAGGAATGGTGGGCCGCGCACAGCTGAGCTGAGACGCGCTTCGACGGTGTTTCACGTGAAACACCAACGCGCGGCGACGGCATGCGGGGCGGTGTTTCACGTGAAACACCGCTCCTCGTCGTCTCCGGCCTCCTGCCGTTCGAAGCGGGCCATGGCGACGGCGATCCCGACATAGACCAGGGCGACCAGTACCACCAGTACGGTCGAGCGGCCGTCCGGTGGCAGCATCACGGCCGCCACGCCTGCCGCGCCGACGAAGGCCACGTTGAAGAGCACGTCGTACACGGAGAAGACGCGGCCGCGGAAGCCGTCGTCGACACCGGCCTGCACGATGGTGTCCGTGGCGATCTTGGCGCCTTGGGTGATCACGCCCAGCACGAAGGCCGCGGCCAGGAGCGGGGCGGTGGCGAAAGGGAGCCCGAGAGCCGGTACCAGCACCGCCGCTGTGCCGGAGCACACCACGATCCAGCGGCCGGGACCGAGCCGCCCCGCCGCCCAGGGCGTCACCACGGCCGCCGCGAAGAATCCCGCGCCGGACAGCGCCAGCGCCGGACCGAGCAGGCGCAGTCCTTCTTCAGAAGTCTCGGAGAGGGCGTAGCGGCAGAGCATGAGCAGCATCACGAGGAGTGCGCCGTAGCAGAAGCGCATCAGCGTCATCGCGGTCAGAGCCCAAGCGGCTTCCCGGCGCTGGGGCGCGGCCAGGTGCCGGACGGCCGCCGCCAGCTCGCGTGCCGTCTCGGCGAACGCCGTACCGAGGCGGGGTCGAGCCGGATGCCGGTCGGGGCCGAGGAGGCCGGGAGCCAAGTTCAGCGACGCCAGGCTCGCGCACAGGTAGAGGAGCGCGCCGAGCAGTACCACCGCGGCGTCCGATCCCGAGGCCAGGAGCCGTACGCCGAGGGCCAGGCCTCCGCCGGCGGTCGCGGCGAGCGTGCCCGCTGTGGGTGAGACGGAGTTGGCCAGCACAAGGCGCTCGGCGTCCACCACGCGGGGCAGGGCGGCGGACAGCCCGGCGAGGACGAAGCGGTTGACGGCTGTGACGCAGAGGGCGGAGACGTAGAAGAGCCAGTCGGGGACACGGCCGATGATGAGCACGGCGGTGGCCGCGGCGAGCAGGGCCCGCAGCAGATTGCCGTACACGAAGACCTGCCGTCGTCGCCAGCGGTCCAGCAGCACCCCCGCGAACGGTCCCACCAGGGAATAAGGGAGCAGCAGGACCGCCATCGCGGAGGCGACCGCGGCGGCCGAGGTCTGCTTCTCCGGGGAGAAGACGACGTAAGCGGCGAGCGCGACCTGGAAGACGCCGTCGGCTCCCTGGGACAGGAGACGGACGTACAGCAGACGCCGGAAGTACCGCAGACGCGACAGGAAGCGCAGGTCTCGTACGACAGGCATGGGGCACAGCCTCACACACGAGGAAGGTCCCCGGGTCAGCGGACCCGGGGACCTTCACCGCCCTGGCAGGAGCGTTCTGTGCGATGCGCCGCTGTGCCGAGCCGGCGATCAGCCGCGACTAGCGCTCGACGTCACCGCGGATGAACTTCTCGACGTTGTCGCGGGCCTCGTCGTCGAAGTACTGGACCGGCGGGGACTTCATGAAGTACGAGGACGCCGACAGGATCGGGCCGCCGATGCCGCGGTCCTTGGCGATCTTCGCGGCGCGCAGGGCGTCGATGATGACACCCGCGGAGTTCGGGGAGTCCCAGACCTCGAGCTTGTACTCCAGGTTCAGCGGGACGTCACCGAAGGCACGACCCTCGAGGCGGACGTAGGCCCACTTGCGGTCGTCCAGCCAGGCCACGTAGTCCGACGGACCGATGTGGACGTTCTTCTCGCCGAGCTCCCGGTCGGGGATCTGGGAGGTGACGGCCTGCGTCTTGGAGATCTTCTTGGACTCCAGGCGCTCACGCTCGAGCATGTTCTTGAAGTCCATGTTGCCGCCGACGTTCAGCTGCATCGTGCGGTCGAGGACGACACCGCGGTCCTCGAACAGCTTCGCCATGACGCGGTGCGTGATGGTGGCGCCCACCTGGGACTTGATGTCGTCACCGACGATCGGCACACCGGCCTCGGTGAACTTGTCCGCCCACTCCTTGGTGCCGGCGATGAAGACCGGGAGGGCGTTGACGAAGGCGACCTTGGCGTCGATGGCGGCCTGCGCGTAGAACTTCGCCGCGGCCTCGGAGCCCACGGGGAGGTAGCAGACCAGGACGTCGACCTGCTTGTCCTTCAGGGTCTGGACGATGTCGACCGGCTCGGCGTCCGACTCCTCGATGGTCTCGCGGTAGTACTTGCCGAGACCGTCGAGGGTGTGGCCGCGCTGGACCGTCACACCGGTGGTGGGAACGTCGCAGATCTTGATGGTGTTGTTCTCGGAGGCGCCGATCGCGTCCGCGAGGTCGAGGCCGACCTTCTTGGCGTCGACGTCGAACGCGGCGACGAACTCGATGTCGCGCACGTGGTAGTCACCGAACTGCACATGCATCAGGCCGGGGACCCTGGACGCCGGGTCGGCGTCCTTGTAGTACTCGACTCCCTGCACCAGCGACGCCGCGCAGTTGCCCACGCCGACGATGGCTACGCGAACCGAACCCATTCCGGTTGCTCCCTGTGTGTACGAGTGAGGCCCTGACTGGGCGCTCACGTGGCGGTGTCGTCGGGCGTATCCGTCCCGGAGATGTCCCCGGGACGGGGCAGGACGCCCGTCGATCCTGTGGTGGTGTCCTGCTGAGCGGATCCCCCGGAAGCGGAACCCTTCAGGTCCCGCCCGGCCCGCTCGCTCTCGATGAGCTCGTTCAGCCAGCGCACTTCGCGCTCCACGGACTCCATGCCGTGGCGCTGTAGCTCAAGCGTGTAGTCGTCCAGGCGTTCCCGGGTGCGCGCCAGCGAGGCGCGCATCTTCTCCAGGCGCTCCTCCAGGCGGCTGCGCCGGCCCTCCAGCACGCGCATGCGCACATCGCGCGAGGTCTGCCCGAAGAAGGCGAACCGTGCGGCGAAGTGCTCGTCCTCGTACGCGTCGGGGCCGGTCTGTGAGAGCAGCTCCTCGAAGTGCTCCTTGCCTTCCGCCGTCAGCCGGTAAACGATCTTGGCGCGGCGGCCGGCGAGGGGAGCGGCGAGCGCATCCTCGTGGGTACTTCCCGGTTCCTCGATCAGCCAGCCGTTGGTGACCAGCGTCTTCAGGCAGGGGTACAGCGTCCCGTAGCTGAACGCACGGAACACACCCAGTGACGTGTTCAGACGTTTGCGCAGCTCGTACCCGTGCATCGGGGATTCGCGGAGCAGGCCGAGTACGGCGAACTCGAGGATGCCGGAACGCCGGCTCATCGTCGCCTCCTCTCGGTTCCGCAGGCCGATCCCGCAGGTCGCGCAGTGTCTGTCCGTGTCTTTATACCGTGCTGATGTATCGACTCGATACATCAGCACGATAGAACGACGCACTGTGGGCGACAAGGGGGACGACGGTGAACGGGATCACATCACCGATTCGTTGGAGGCAACTTGCCTGTTTTGGGATGAACTTCGGGGCTCGGGGGGTTTTCGCGGTGCGTAGTCTGTGCGGCATGCACACCACCGGGAACCACGTGGCGCCTGGGACGCGTCGTCGTCCCAGGTGGAGTACGGGTGAATGCGGAACCGACCACATCCGTACTTCGGGGGGACCGGAAACCAGCCGCCGTTCCAGGCGCGCACGGGTGCGCCTGCCCGAGGAGTAATCGTTCGATGAGCGAGCACCGTCGCAAACCGCCGCAGCCGCAGGGAGGCGGACGTGCCGCGGCCCGACGCGGCCAGTCCGGTTCGTCCCCCGGCCGCCGTGCGGCACCGCGAGGCGCCACCGGGTCCCCTGCCGACTTCTATGCGTCCGGTTCCTACGGGCCGGACTCCCAGGACTCGGGAGGCGATGTCTACGGCAGCCGTGCCGAGGCCCGCCGGGCGGCGCAGAAGGGCGGCCGCCGCAGACCGGCCGACGCCACCGGCCCGGGCGGTCCGACCGGGCCCGGACGCGGCAGGGGGCGGACGACGACGGCACCCGGCAAGAAGCGGCTGATCGACTACCCCCGAGGCGGCAGGCACGGCTGGCGGCGCTGGGTGCCGTCCTGGAAGCTGGTCAGTGGCCTGTTCATCGGCTTCGTCGGCAGCCTGGTCGCGATGGTGGGCATCGGTTACGCGATGGTCTCCATCCCCAACGAGAACGACGCGGCCAAGTCCCAGAACAACGTCTACTACTGGGCCGACGGCAAGCAGATGGTCGCCACGGGCACCGGCGTCAACCGGCAGAACGTCAACATCGAGCAGATCCCCGAGGCGATGCGCTTCGCCGTGATCTCCGCCGAGAACAAGTCGTTCTACCAGGACTCGGGTATCGACCCCATGGGTATCGCTCGCGCCGTGGCCAACATGGCGCGGGGCGGGCAGACGCAGGGTGGCTCGACCATCACCCAGCAGTACGTGAAGAACACGTACCTCAGCCAGGACCAGACGCTCACCCGTAAGTTCAAGGAGATGTTCATCTCCATCAAGGTGGGCACGAAGCTGAAGAAGAACGTCATTCTTCGCGGCTACCTGAACACCTCGTACTTCGGCCGGGGCGCGTACGGCATCCAGGCCGCGGCGCAGACCTACTACGGCAAGGACGCGGTCGACCTCCAGCCGAGCGAGTGCGCCGTCCTGGCGGCGCTGCTCAAGGGTCCGACGTACTACGACCCGGCGGGCAACCCGGATCTCGACAGGTCGGCGACCGCCGATGCCAACAAGAAGCGGTCCCAGGACCGCTGGGCCTGGATCCTCGGCGAGATGCACAAGGACAAGCACCTCAGCGACGCCGACTACCAGAAGGCCATCAGGAAGTACCCGATGCCGGACGGCCGTAAGGCGACCAAGGGCATGACCGGTCAGATCAGTTACCTGGCCGACACGGCGAAGAAGTACGTCCTCGCCCACTCCGACATCACGGAGGCCCAGTTCGACCGGGGTGGCTACCAGATCTACACGACGTTCCAGAAGGGCAAGGTCAACGCCCTGACCAAGGCCGTCAAGAACGTCCAGAAGGACCGTCTCGACCCGAAGCACCGCGACCTCGACAAGTACGTCCAGTTCGGCGCGGCCTCGGTGGTGCCCAAGGACGGCGCCATCGTCGCTCTCTACGGCGGTGACGGCTACGAGAACGGGCACTTCACGAACAACGCGGACACTTCCGGCGTCCCGGTGGGTTCGACCTGGAAGCCGTTCGTGCTCGCCGCGGCCATGCAGTACGGCACGTACGACTCCAAGGGCGAGGGTGTCTCGCCGCTGAGCAAGTACAACGGCAACGACCACTTGAAGGTCCACAAGCCGGACGGGTCGTTCTACCTCAACAAGGACAACTCGTACTTCTTCCAGAACAACGAGAGTGACCACCCGTGGGGTTACATCACCCTGCGCAAGGCGATGGAGCAGTCCGTCAACACGCCGTTCGTGCAGCTCGGCGTCGACGTGGGGATGACGCACGTACGCGACGTCGCCAAATCCGCCGGCATCCTCGGTGACAGCATGTCGCAGGACCTCAACCCGTCCTTCGCCATCGGTACGTCGACGCCCAGCGCGATCCGCATGGCCGACGCCTACGCGACGTTCGCCGCGTCGGGCAAGCAGACGGACCCGTACTCCGTGACCGCGGTCAAGGTAAACGGCGCGGACGCGCCCAGCTTCGTCAAGCCCAGGCCGGCCCCCAAGCAGGCACTGGACCCGAACATCGCCAACAACGTCACGGACGTCCTGGAGAACGTCATCCAGAACGGCACGGGCACCAACGCCAAGGCTCTCGGCCGTACGGCGGCCGGCAAGACCGGTACCACCGACGAGAACAAGTCGGCCTGGTTCGTCGGTTACACCCAGCAGCTGTCGACCTCGGTGGCGATGTTCCGCGAGAACCCCAAGGACCACAAGCTGCTGTCCATGAACGGCACGGCGGGTGTGGACTCCATCCACGGTGGTGACATCCCGACATCGGTGTGGACCGAGTACATGAAGACCGCGCTCAAGGGCAAGAACGATCCCGGTTTCCCGGCCGCCACCGAGATCGGCACGGTCCAGAACGAGGTGGGCGCCCCCTCCCCGACCCCGAGCGTCACCTTCACCCCGACGACCCCGACCCCGAGCGCCACGCCGAGTCCCACGCCCAGCGAGACGACGCCCACGCCGACTCCCTCGGCCAGCGCTTCCTGCACCTTCGGGTGGGGCAACACCTGCGACGGGAACACCACCGGCACCGGCACCGGTGGCGCGGACACGGGCGGGGGCGCCGACGGAGGCACCACCCCGACGCCGACGGTCACGGAAACGACCGGAAACGGGAACACCCGGGGCAACGGCAACGGCAACGGCGGCTTCTTCGGAGGCCCGGCCGGTTGACGAGGCGATCTGCCCGGTTGGCGGCCATACCGACCGTCATGGGTGTTTCACGTGAAACACGGGCCGCCGCACCCGCGAGGTGCGGCGGCCCTCGGCGTGTTCCCGGGCAGGTACGGCAGGATGTGTCTCATGCCCAGTGCAGAAATGACGCCAGCGAGCACGCACGAGCCCGAGCCCGTGCCGGCCGCCACGGCAGAACCGGTGCAGCCGACCAGGGAGGACGAGGTCGCCGCCGCCGGCAGTGAGCTGATCGGCGGCCCGCTGGGGCAGCGCGCCCTGCCCGGCACCTCCTGGTGGACGCCCGTACGGGTCGTGGTGCTCGTGGCGATCGGCATGTTCGCCCTCGGCCTGGTCCAGAAGGCGCCCTGCTACCACAGTGCCTGGTTCTTCGGCGCGAGCAGCCAGTACACGCACGCCTGCTACTCGGACATCCCGCACCTCTACCAGGGCCGTGGGTTCGCCGACCATCTCGTGCCGTACTTCGACAAGCTGCCGGGCGACATGGCTTACCTCGAATACCCGGTGCTGACCGGTCTGTTCATGGAGGTGGCTTCCTGGCTGACCCCGCACAGCGGCAGCATCCAGCACCAGGAGCAGTGGTACTGGTTCGTCAACGCCGGGATGCTGATGGTGTGCGCCGCGGTCGTCGCCGTCTGCGTGGCCCGCACCCACCGCCGACGCCCCTGGGACGGCCTGCTGGTCGCCCTGGCGCCCGCCTTCGCCCTGACCGCGACCATCAACTGGGACCTGCTGGCGGTGGCTCTGACGGCCGCCGCGATGCTGATGTGGTCGCGGGGCCGGGCCCTAGCCTTCGGCGTCCTGCTGGGGCTCGCCACGGCCGCCAAGCTGTATCCCGTCCTGCTGCTGGGCCCGTTGCTGGTGCTCTGCTGGCGGGCCGGCAGATGGCGGCAGTTCGGCCAGGCCGTGGCCGGCGCGGTGGGCGCCTGGCTCGTGGTGGACCTGCCCGTGATGCTCACGCACGACGCGACCGGCTTCCACATCCGCGAAGGCTGGGCGAAGTTCTACACCTTCAGCGAGGAGCGCGGGGTCGACTTCGGTTCCTTCTGGCTGATCTGGTCGCAGAACTCCAGCAACCCGCCCACCACCGGCTTCGTCAACAACGCGGCCATGGTGCTGGTGGTGCTGTGCTTCCTCGGCATCGCCGCGCTGGCGTTCACGGCTCCGCGCCGCCCGCGCTTCGCCCAGCTGGCCTTCCTGGTGGTGGCGGCCTTCGTCCTCACCAACAAGGTCTACTCCCCGCAGTACGTCCTGTGGCTGGTGCCGCTGGCGGTCCTCGCCCGGCCCAGATGGCGCGACTTCCTGGTCTGGCAGGCGTGCGAGGTGGCGTACTTCCTGGGCATCTGGTTGTACCTCGCTTACACGACCAGCGGAGACGCCCACAAGGGCCTGCCGACGCAGGGCTACCACTGGACGATCGTCGTCCACCTGCTGGGCACGCTGTACCTGTGTGCCGTCGTCGTACGGGACATCCTCATGCCGGAGCGGGACGTCGTGCGCCGGGCCGGTGACGACGATCCCTCGGGCGGGGTGCTCGACGGCGCGGAGGACGCCTTCGTGTTCGGTGCGGCGGCCCGTCCGCCGCTGCACGCGGCCCGTTCCGAGAGGCCGCAGGTGGACTGGGGCAGCCCCGGGACACCGGCCGGCAACGACCGTTCGCTCTGAGCGAACAGCCGTCACGTTCGCTCGTCAGGTCATGCAGAAGGCCGTACTCCGGTGTTCCGGTGTACGGCCTTCGCGCTGTCCGGACGGCTCAGCGGTCCACGATCCGGTCGAACTGGGTGGTGGTGTGCCGCAGATGCGCCACCAGCTCGTCGCCGACCTTCGGCTCGGGGGCGTCCGCGGGGACGAACAGGATGGACACCTGCATGTGCGGCGGCTCGGCGAACCAGCGCTGCTTGCCGCCCCAGACGAAAGGCGAGAGGTTCCGGTTGACCGTGGCGAGCCCGGCCCGTGCGACGCCCTTGGCCCGCGGCATGACACCGTGCAGGGCCTTCGGGGCCTCCAGGCCCACCCCGTGCGACGTACCGCCCGCCACGACCACCAGGAAGCCGTCGGAGGCCGCCTTCTGTTGCCGGTAGCCGAACCGGTCGCCCTTCGCCACGCGTGTGACGTCCAGGACGGCCCCGTGGTACTCGGTGGCCTCGTGGTCACCCAGCCACAGCCGCGTGCCGATGCGGGCACGGAACCGGGTCTGCGGGAACTGCTGCTGAAGGCGGGCCAGCTCGTCCGCCTTGAGGTGGCTGACGAACATCGTGTGCAGCGGCAGCCGGGCCGCGCGGAGCCGGTCCATCCAGCCGATGACCTCCTCGACGGCGTCCGAGCCGTCGGTGCGGTCCAGGGGCAGGTGGATGGCGAAACCCTCCAGCCGGACGTTCTCTATGGCCTGGTGCAGGTGCGGCAGCTCCTGCTCGCTGACGCCGTGCCGCTTCATCGAGGACATCACCTCGATCACGACACGGGCGCCGACGAGGCCGTACACGCCGTCGATCGACGAGACCGAGCGCACCACCCGGTCGGGCAGCGGCACCGGCTCCTCGCCGCGCCGGTACGGCGTCAGCACCAGCAGATCACCGCTGAAGAAGTCCTTGATGCGCGCGGCCTCGTACGTGGTGCCGACGGCGAGCAGGTCGGCACCGAGCCGCGTGGCCTCCTCCGACAGCCGTTCGTGCCCGAAGCCGTAGCCGTTGCCCTTGCAGACCGGGACCAGCCCCGGGAACTGCTCCTGCACGTGCTTGTGGTGCGCACGCCAGCGCGCGGTGTCGACGTAGAGCGTGAGCGCCATGGCCGGACCCGGGACCTTTCTCGTGACTGCGGTGGATCGGTGAGGTGAGAACTGTGAAGGCTATGGAATCAAACGCCCGCGCGGCTCAGCGGCGCGACATGTAGATGTCGAGCGCCTTGTGGAGCAGCTTGTTCAGCGGGAAGTCCCACTCGCCGAGGTACTCGGCGGCCTGACCGCCGGTACCGACCTTGAACTGGATGAGGCCGAAGAGGTGGTCGGTCTCGTCCAGCGAGTCGGAGATACCGCGCAGGTCGTAGACGGTGGCGCCGAGCGCGTAGGCGTCGCACAGCATCCGCCACTGCATCGCGTTCGACGGCCGGACCTCGCGGCCGATGTTGTCGGAGGCGCCGTAGGAGTACCAGACGTGCCCCCCGACGATCAGCATGGTCGCCGCGGACAGGTTCACCCCGTTGTGCCGGGCGAAGTAGAGCCGCATGCGGTTGGGGTCCTCGGTGTTGAGGGCCGTCCACATGCGCTGGAAGTACGACAGCGGGCGGGGCCGGAAGTGGTCGCGCACGGCCGTGATCTCGTACAGCCGCTGCCACTCGGGCAGGTCCTGGTAGCCGCCCTGGACGACCTCCACGCCGGCCTTCTCGGCCTTCTTGATGTTGCGGCGCCACAGCTGGTTGAAGTTCTTGTGGACCTCTTCCAGGGAGCGGTTGGCCAGCGGCACCTGGTAGACGTAGCGGGGCTGCACGTCACCGAAGCCGGCACCGCCGTCCTCGCCCTGCTGCCAGCCCATGCGGCGCAGCTTGTCGGACACCTCGAAGGCGCGCGGCTCGATGAAGTCGGCCTCCAGGTCGCGCAGCCGCTTGATGTCCGGGTCCTGGATGCCCCGCTTGATGGTGTCCGCGTTCCAGCGACGGATGATCACCGGCGGGCCCATCTTCACGGAGAAGGCACCCTGCTGCTTCAGGTGCGCCAGCATCGGCTGGATCCAGTCGTCCAGGTTCGGCGCGTACCAGTTGATGACCGGGCCCTCGGGCAGATACGCCAGATAGCGCTTGATCTTGGGCAGCTGGCGGTAGAGGACCAGGCCGACGCCGACCAGCTGGCCGCTCCTGTCGAACCAGCCGAGGCTCTCCGAGCGCCACTCGGCCTTCACATCGGCCCATGCCGGGACCTGCATGTGGCTCGCCGCCGGCAAACTCTGGATGTAAGCCAGATGTTGCTCACGGCTGATGGTCCTCAGGGTCAGGCTCATGTCGGGGCGCTCCTCGGGCTGGTGTGTCCCCATGGGTACAGGGGCTCCGGCTCTCGCGCCGAAGCCTACTGCGCCCCGCGAGCGCCCCGACTGGGCGTACGGGCTTAACCCGGACGGGTCAGCTGATGAGCCCGCCGAACAGTCCGCCGTGTGCCATGCCGAGCAGGAAACCGATTCCCGAGGCACCGAGGCCCAGGATCAGACCGAAACGCTCGCGAGTGGTCACCGAGATCCACTGTCCGTACGCGCCGACGAGGAGCCCGGCCAGGCCGGCCCAGGACGTCAGCAGGTGGAGGCCGTGGAAGAACGACGTGATGAAGGACAGCAGACCCAGGACCAGCGTCGCCGCCATGAGGGCGTCCTGGAGTGGATGGGCTTTGCCGTCCGTCGCGAACAGGGATCCGGCTGTGTTGGGCTGCAATGCCTGTGCCATGGGGCACCTCCTGCGGAAGCGGCGCATCGTAGCGCCGTAGACACCCGATGTGTACAGATTGACGGCGTCGGCGGCAGGATTTCAACCGGAAGCGGTGTGCGGGTAGTCTGTACCGTCTGCACGGTGTCTGCCCACGCTCGCCGGGTGCCCCCAGGGGCCCTCGACTGTCAGTGGTGGCCGATACCGTTGCGTACGCATCACAACCCTCCTGCCACGGAACGACCGTGGCCGCTGAGTCCGAAGGAGGTGGGTTCCACATGCGTCACTACGAAGTGATGGTCATCCTCGACCCCGATCTCGAAGAGCGTGCTGTCTCCCCGCTGATCGAGAACTTCCTGTCCGTCGTCCGTGATGGCGGCGGCAAGGTCGAGAAGGTCGACACCTGGGGCCGTCGTCGTCTCGCCTACGAGATCAAGAAGAAGCCCGAGGGCATCTACTCGGTCATCGACCTTCAGGCCGAGCCTGCGGTCGTCAAGGAGCTCGACCGCCAGATGAACCTGAACGAGTCGATCCTCCGGACCAAGGTCCTCCGTCCCGAGATGCACTGAGCTTCCGCTCAGCTGATCCCGGGACTCGAGTAGCAGCACCAAGCAGCCAGCAGCAAACCCGCCGAGAGGTTCCCCCATGGCAGGCGAGACCGTCATCACGGTCATCGGCAATCTTGTCGACGACCCCGAGCTGCGCTTCACCCCGTCCGGTGCGGCGGTCGCGAAGTTCCGCGTCGCGTCCACTCCCCGCACCTTCGACCGCCAGACGAACGAGTGGAAGGACGGCGAAAGCCTCTTCCTGACCTGCTCGGTCTGGCGTCAGGCGGCGGAGAACGTCGCCGAGTCGCTCCAGCGAGGCATGCGCGTCATCGTGCAGGGCCGGCTGAAGCAGCGGTCCTATGAGGACCGTGAGGGCGTCAAGCGCACGGTCTACGAGCTGGACGTCGAGGAAGTCGGCCCCAGCCTGCGCAATGCCACGGCCAAGGTCACCAAGACCGCCGGTGGCGGCCGCGGTGGCCAGGGGGGTTACAGCGGTGGTGGCGGCGGCCAGCAGGGCGGCGGCTGGGGCGGTGGCTCCGGTGGCGCCCAGCAGGGCGGCGGTGCCGCCGCTCCGGCCGACGACCCGTGGGCGACCGGCACTCCCGCCGGTGGCAGCCAGGGTGGCGGTGGCTGGGGCGGAAGCTCCGGCGGCAACGGTGGCGGCTACTCGGACGAGCCCCCCTTCTAGGCCCTCGGGCTGAGGGTGGGTCGTACCCCAACTTCTTGATCACACAGGAGAGACACCCATGGCGAAGCCGCCTGTGCGCAAGCCGAAGAAGAAGGTCTGCGCATTCTGCAAGGACAAGGTCACGTACGTGGACTACAAGGACACGAACATGCTGCGGAAGTTCATTTCCGACCGCGGCAAGATCCGTGCCCGCCGCGTGACCGGCAACTGCACGCAGCACCAGCGTGACGTCGCCACGGCCGTCAAGAACAGCCGTGAGATGGCGCTGCTGCCCTACACGTCCACCGCGCGATAAGGGAAGGGTGACGCACTCATGAAGATCATCCTCACCCACGAGGTCTCCGGCCTCGGTGCCGCGGGCGACGTCGTCGACGTCAAGGACGGTTACGCTCGCAACTACCTGATCCCGCGGAAGTTCGCTATCCGCTGGACCAAGGGTGGCGAGAAGGACGTCGAGCAGATCCGTCGCGCTCGCAAGATCCACGAGATCCAGACCATCGAGCAGGCCAACCAGATCAAGGGCCAGCTCGAGGGCGTGAAGGTCCGTCTGGCCGTCCGCTCCGGCGACTCCGGCCGTCTCTTCGGCTCCGTCACCCCGGCCGACATCGCTTCCGCGATCAAGGCTTCCGGTGGCCCCGAGGTCGACAAGCGCCGCGTCGAGCTGACCGCTCCGATCAAGACTCTGGGCGCCCACGAGACGTCCGTGCGTCTGCACCCCGAGGTTGCCGCCAAGGTCAACATCGAGGTCGTCGCGGCCTGATCGCCGCGTGATCACTGTGCTCAGCTGAGCCGGTGAAAGGGGCCGTACCCATCATGGGTGCGGCCCCTTTCCCGTGGCCGGGCGCCCCGTGTTTCACGTGAAACGGTCAGCGGGCCGCGCCCGTCACGATCCAGCGGCCCGAGCGTGCCCGCAGCCACAGGGTCAGCATGCGCACCGTCATCATCAGCGCCATCGCCGCCCATATCGCGGTGAGCCCGCCACCGAGAGCCGGCACCAACAGGGCCACCGGGGCGAACACCGCGAGGGTTATGACCATGGCCCAGGCCAGGTACGGGCCGTCGCCCGCGCCCATCAGAACCCCGTCCAGGACGAAGACGATCCCGCAGACAGGCTGGGAAAGAGCCACCAGCAGCAGAGCCGGCAGGGCGACGTTCTGCACCACGGGATCGCCGGTGAACAGCGGCAGAAACAGCGGCCGGGCGGCCACCACGAGCAGGCCGAGTACGACACCGGTCGCGATCCCCCACTGGATCATGCGGCGGCACGCCTCGCGTGCGCCCTCGGCGTCCTCGGCGCCCAGATACCGGCCGATGATGGCCTGACCCGCGATCGCTATCGCGTCGAGCGCGAAGGACAGCAGACTCCACAGTGACAGGGTGATCTGATGTGCGGCGATGTCGGCGTCACCGAGTCGTGCCGCGACCGCCGTCGCGATCATGATGATCGCTCGCAGGGACAGGGTGCGGACAAGGAGGGGGACTCCTGCCCGGGCCGAGGCCCGGATGCCGGCGGCGTCCGGGCGGAGTGAAGCGCCGTGCCGTCGGGCCCCGCGCACGACGACGACCAGGTAGACGGCCGCCATCCCGCACTGCGCGATGACCGTGCCCCAGGCGGAGCCGGCGATGCCCAGTCCGGCGCCGTAGACCAGTACCAGGTTCAGTCCGGCGTTGGCGACGAAGCCGCCGACCGCGACGTAGAGAGGAGTGCGGGTGTCGTGCAGGCCGCGCAGGACACCGGTGGCAGCCAGAACCCCGAGCATGGCGGGGATGCCGAGTGAGGAGATGCGCAGATACGTCGTGGCGTAGGGGGCCGCTGTCGCGGAGGCGCCGAAGAGGTCCACGATCCCCGGGGCGAGCGGCAGGACGACGGCGATCACCGCGGCACCGAGCAGCAGCGCCAACCAGATTCCGTCCAGGCCCTGCCGGATGGCTGCCTGGAGATCACCGGCTCCGACGCGGCGGGCGACGGCGGCCGTGGTGGCATAGGCGAGGAAGACGAAGATGCTCACCGCGGTGGTGAGGAGCGCCGAGGCAACGCCGAGACCGGCGAGCTGAGCGGTGCCGAGGTGGCCGACGATGGCGCTGTCCGCCAGGACGAACAGGGGCTCGGCGACGAGGGCGCCGAAGGCCGGGACGGCCAGAGCGACGATGTCCCGGTCGTGCCGCCGCCGGGTGGCGCGGGGGGTCGCTGGAGCCTGTGTCATGAGCATCAATCTAATCATCCACAGGTAAGTGATGCAAATAGCTAGTGATCCTTACTTGCCGTCTCGTGGCCTGTCCTTTCGGGAACCGTTCGAAGCGATCTTGGCCCGATGGGGAAAGTTTTTCTTCTGCACAGCCAGTGGATGGCAAAGGCGCAGGTCAGGCGGATATCCCTGAGGGGATCGAGGGCTTGTTCACAGGGCTGTCCACCGGGTCGTGCACAGGTTTCGGCGAGTTCTCCACAGCATCCGGGCGGTCGTCCACATGGCCTGTGGATAACCAGATTGGCTGACGGTGCCGACGGGCCTACCGTGGTCCGGCGCCCGCTCCTTTCCGCGGCCCCGGAAGCACCCTTCTTCCGGCCCGGGAAGCGTCACAGATCCGACGCGGCAGAAGCGGAGTTGGGCCTCTTGTTTGTCAGTGTCGTGCCGTAGAAAAGAGGCACGGCTAGGTCCGCCGTGCGGACGGGAGGAGGTAGCTCGGTGAGCATTTCCGAGCCCTTGGACGATCCGTGGGCCGACAGCGGGCCCAGTGATCGTCTGCCTGCCTCCCGACGGCGCGGTGACGGTGGACGGAGCCGTGACGAACAGCACGACCGGGGCCGGGACACCGGCGCCTGGGAAGGCGGGGGTTCGGCATTCGAGCGGGTGCCGCCCCAGGACCTGGACGCCGAGCAGTCGGTGCTGGGCGGCATGCTGCTGTCGAAGGACGCCATCGCGGACGTCGTGGAGATCCTCAAGGGCCACGACTTCTACAAGCCCGCGCACGAGACGATCTACCAGGCCATCCTGGACATCTACGCCAAGGGCGAGCCGGCCGACCCGATCACCATCGCGGCCGAACTCACCAAGCGCGGCGAGATCAACAAGGTGGGCGGGGCCGCCTATCTGCACACCCTCGTCCAGACCGTGCCGACGGCGGCCAACGCCGAGTACTACGCGGAGATCGTCCACGAGCGGGCCGTCCTGCGCCGCCTGGTCGAGGCCGGCACGCGCATCACGCAGATGGGATACGCGGCCGACGGCGACGTGGACGAGATCGTCAACAGCGCCCAGGCCGAGATCTACGCCGTCACCGAGCAGCGGACCAGCGAGGACTACCTGCCGCTCGGCGACATCATGGAGGGCGCCCTCGACGAGATCGAGGCGATCGGCTCACGCAGCGGCGAGATGACGGGCGTGCCCACCGGGTTCACCGACTTCGACTCGCTGACGAACGGCCTCCACCCGGGGCAGATGATCGTCATCGCGGCCCGTCCCGCCATGGGTAAGTCGACGCTCGCGCTGGACTTCGCGCGGGCCGCCTCGATCAAGAACAACCTCCCGAGCGTCATCTTCTCGCTCGAGATGGGCCGCAACGAGATCGCGATGCGACTGCTGTCCGCCGAGGCCCGGGTCGCCCTGCACCACATGCGCTCCGGCACGATGACCGACGAGGACTGGACCCGGCTCGCCCGCCGTATGCCGGACGTCTCGGCCGCGCCGCTGTACATCGACGACTCGCCGAACCTGTCGATGATGGAGATCCGCGCCAAGTGCCGGCGTCTGAAGCAGCGCAACGACCTGAAGCTGGTCGTCATCGACTACCTCCAGCTGATGCAGTCCGGCGGCTCCAAGCGCGCCGAGAGCCGTCAGCAGGAGGTCTCGGACATGTCCCGTAACCTCAAGCTGCTCGCGAAGGAACTGGAGATTCCGGTCATCGCCCTCTCGCAGCTCAACCGTGGCCCGGAGCAGCGCACCGACAAGAAGCCGATGGTCTCCGACCTGCGTGAGTCCGGCTCCATCGAGCAGGACGCCGACATGGTCATCCTGCTGCACCGCGAGGACGCGTACGAGAAGGAGTCCCCGCGCGCGGGCGAGGCCGACCTGATCGTCGCCAAGCACCGTAACGGCCCCACCGCCACGATCACGGTCGCGTTCCAGGGCCATTACTCCCGTTTCGTGGACATGGCCCAGACCTGATCCGAGATATCGACTCCTCCATCGTTCTCGTTCGTCCTGTCGGATCCTCTTTCGTGGCGCTGAGCGGCTGCCCGCTTTCACTCCGGTGGCTGGTCAGGGCTCCAGCGGATCGAAATGCGAGTGCTATGAGCTGATTCGCATTCGTATACTCGTGCGAGCTCATGGAGGGGGAGGTGGGGACAGTGAAGCTTGCTGAGGCACTGGCGGAACGTGCGGAGGCGACGCGCCGTGTGGAACAGCTGCGAGCGCGCGTCGTCGACAGTGCGCGGTACCAGGAGGGGGAGACACCCGCCGAGGATGCAGCTCAGCTGTTGGCTGAAGCCGGTGAGGTGCTGGACGCTCTGGAAACATTGATCCGGCGGATCAACCGGACCAATGCCACCGTGGAGATGGGTCCGGACGGCACGCTCACCGATGCCCTCGCGCGCCGGGATGTTCTGCGGTTGCGTCACTCCGTGGTCACCGCGGCGGCGGACGCGGCGGCGGGTAAGGGCGAGCGGGGATACGGCCGGCAGCTTCGGTCCGAGCTGATGATGCTCTCCGCGCTTCCGGTCGCGGAACTGCGCGGTCAGGCGGATGCACTCGCCCGGGAGATCCGGGAGGTCGATGTGCGGATCCAACGTACGAACTGGGAGGTCGATCTGCTGGACTGAGAAGTCCAGCGACCTGGGACGATGTGGAGCAGGTAGCGGTTTCGGAGGCGTGCACACACCGAGGGCCGGCGGTTTTCCAGCCCACTCCTGGCGCGTGAAGAGCAACGCGGGGGTTCGACTCCCCGTTAACAGTGCAGCTCAGTACCGCGTACAGGTGACGGTGCACATCGCACAGCACATCACCACGTGCAGATCCGAGGCGGCGAGGGCGGGTTCGGGGTCCCACATCGCAGCACCAGGGAGAACGGTGGTCTCTGGCGGATACCGTCGGCGACGGCGTTCCTGACGATCCAGCTCACCCCGCCACGGGCAGGCACTCGGCAAGCAGGCCGAGGACGTCGCGCCAGGCCCGCTGCGCGTGCTTCGGGTGGTAGCCGACGCCGGGGGGAACGGTGTGGTCGACCGGCGGGTGGTGGAAGGCGTGCAGGGCTCCGCCGTAGACCACGAGGCGCCAGTCGACACCCGCGGCCTGCATCTCGGCGGTGAACGCATCCCGTTGCGCGGGCGGCATGATGGGGTCCTCTGACCCGACCCCGGCCCACACCGGGCAGCGAATACGCGCCGCCTCGCCCGGTCGGCCCGTGGTCAGGGCGTTGACGGTCCCGATCGCGCGCAGGTCGACGCCGTCGCGCCCGAGTTCCAGCGCGATCGCGCCCCCGGTGCCGTAGCCGACAGCGGCGATCCGGCCGGGGTCGGTCCGCGGTTCGGCACGCAGTACGTCCAGTGCCGCGTGGCCGATCCCCCGCATGCGGTCGGGGTCGGCGAGCAGCGGCATGCAACGCGCCAGCATCTCCGCCGGGTCGGTGAACGAGCGCCCGCCGTGAATGTCGAAGGCCAGCGCCACGTATCCCAACTCGGCCAGCGCATCGGCCCGACGGCGCTCGACGTCGGTGAGTCCTGGGCCCTCCGGTCCGATCAGAACCGCGGGCCGGCGGTCGACACCCGTGGGGAGCGCGAGGTGCCCGATCATGGTCAGGCCGTCGGCAGGGTATGCGACTGTGCGTGTGGTGACTGTCCCCATGAGACGGGACTGTAGTGATCGTCGAGCCCGGGCGGGCTCGTCTTCGCCGTCGGCGGAACAGCGCGGGCGTGGGTCCGGGCACAGGAGGGGTGCCACTCGATCGAGTGACACCCCTGGCAGCGTCTGTGCGGCAGCCCTCGGCCTCGCTGCGTGTCTCAGACCAGTTCTGGCTGGGGTTCCGCTTGGGGAGCCGGTGCGATTCTCGGTTCCCACGGTCTGGTGGTCCGTACGTAGCCGTAGATCACGGAGACCATCGCCAGAACGAGAAGGGGCCCGAACACCGACGGATGCCCGGCCATTTCCGCGGGCAGATAGCGATAGGACACCAGGAGCGCGGCGAAGACCGTCGTGCCGTAAGCCACCAATTGGATTCCCGACCGGTCCCAGCCGCGTTCGAGCGAGCGCAGAGCCGCCTCGATCGTGAGGGTGAACACCACGCCGGCGATGATGTCCGTGCCGTAGTGGTAGCCGAAGCCCAGGGTGGCGCCGAGCGTGGCGATCAGCCAGAACGTGCCGGCGAAGCGCAGCAGCCGCGGGCCCTTGCGGGAATGGATGAAGATGGCGGTGGCCCACGCGGTGTGCAGGCTCGGCATGCAGTTGCGCGGGGTGATCTCGTCGAACGGCATGTGGTGCGGGGTCGCCATGACCGGCGGCGTGTGCGGCCACTGGTGGGCCACCGCCCAGTGCCCGCCGTCCGCGCCGTAGGCGAAGATCGGTCCGACCACCGGGAAGAGCATGTAGATGCCGGGCCCCAGGAGGCCGATCACCAGGAAGGTGCGCACGAGATGATGGCGCGGGAATCGGCGCTCGACCGCCACGTTACGCAGCTGGTAGAGCGCGACGACGACCGCGGCCACCGCGAGCTGGATGTAGACGTAGTCGAGGACATGGTCGCCGATCGTGCCGGTGGCCCTGACGATCCGGCCCGCCACCCAGGACGGGTTGCCCAGCGCGTGGTCGGCGGTCGCCACGTACTGGTCGAGCACCGTCGGCCGGGTCTTCGACGTGATGAGCAGCCAGGTGTCACCGGTCTTGCGGCCGGCCACCAGCAGCAGGCCCAGCCCGACGCCCTTCAGCAGCAGGACACGTTCGCGTCCGGTGCGACGCGTGACAGCGATGACCGCATAGCCCAGGACCACCCACAACGCGCCGTTGCCGAAGCCCATCTTGGCGTCGGCAGCCCAGCGCACCAGCAGGAAGACGACGTCGATGCCGACCGCGACACCGGCGGCGATCATCCGTTGCCGCCAGGTGAGCACCACCATCATCAACGCCATGCTGGCGTACAGCAGAGGCCCTGATTTCGGGGCGACCACGACTTCTTTCGCCTGGTTGGTGATCGGCCCCGGCAGCCCGTAGTGACGAGCGGCGATCTCCAGCGCGATGAGGAACCCGAGGGCCACCACGCTCACTACGGCCCACAGCACGACCCGTGGACGACGCCACGCGGAAGATGTAATTCCGCACTTTATTCGCGAAAATACCCGCGATGCCATGAATGTCAATGCTCTGGCCGATTTGATAGGGATTGGCGGAATGAGTTACTCGTCGTGCTGGATGGCATGGTTTTCCGGTAAGGGCGGGTGAAGGGGCGATCGTCGTAAGTTAGAACATGTTATCGGAGCGGTGCGAGCGGGTTTCGTTGATCACCGATGCGCGAAGGCCGGCCGCCCCCGCGCTCGTTGGTCCAACGCCCCGGGGACGACCATGGCACTGTCCGCCCCTGCCGGTACAGTCCCTGTGCGGTCCGCGCGTCCGCAGGCCGTGCCCTCGCACCGCACAGGCCCACATTCGACGTCGGGCGCCGCAACCGGTGGACTGTGTTCATGACGACTTCTCAGGAAGCACTGCTCCCCGGCACCCGGCGTGCCTTGCTGCACCGGATCGCTGTCGCGCAGGCCGAGGGGCGGGCTCCGTCGCTGGTGGCCGCCGTCGTTCGGGAGGGGCAGGCCGTGTGGCACGGCGCGCGGACCTCGGTGGACGGGCACGGGCCGGACGAGACCGTGCAGTACCGGATCGGCTCCCTCACCAAGATCTTCACTGCCGTGCTGGTGATGCGGTTGCGCGACGAGGGTGTGCTCGACCTCGGTGATCCGCTGGAGAGGCATCTGCCGGATACCGGAGTGGGGGAGGCGACGATCGCGGAGCTGCTCGCGCACACCGCGGGGTTGGCGGCCGAGTCGCCCGCGCCGTGGTGGGAGCGCACTCCCGGTGTGCTGCGGCCCGAGCTGAGCGATGTGCTCGGTGACCAGCCGCTGCTCCATCCCGTCGGCCGGCGGTTCCACTACTCCAACCCCGGTTACACGGTGCTCGGCGCCCTGGTGGAGAAGCTGCGTGGCGCGTCCTGGGAGGAAGTGCTGCGTGACGAGATCCTGGAGCCGCTGGGTCTGCACCGGACGAGCGCACAGCCGCGGGCCCCGCACGCGGGTGGCTGGGCGGTGCATCCGTGGGCCGACGCCCTGCTGCCCGAGCCGCTGGAGGACCTGGGCCGGATGGCGCCGGCCGGCCAGCTCTGGTCGACCACCGGGGACCTGGCGCGGTTCGCCGCGTTTCTGGCCCGGGGAGACGGCCGGGTCCTGAGTGCGGAGTCGGTGCGGGAGATGCGGACCCCTGCGGCACCCACCGAGGCCGCGGACGTGATGGACGGGGCCACCTACGGCCTGGGCATGCAGATCCAGTGTCGCGACGGCCGGCTCCTCGTGGGGCACTCCGGTTCCCTGCCGGGATTCCTGGCGAACCTCACCCTCAGCGTCGAGGACGACGTCGCCGCGGTGGTGCTCGCCAACTGCACGAGCGGACCGCTGCTGGGTGCGGTGGGAGCGGACCTCGTTCGGATCGTCGCCGAGGCGGAGCCACGAATCCCCGAGCCCTGGCGACCCCTGCGGGAAGTGGATCCGGCGGTGCTGGCGCTGACGGGGCAGTGGTACTGGGGCACGCATGCCTTCGCCTTGCGGGCGACCGCCGACGGCCTCCTCGTGCTGGCACCGCTGACCGGCGGCGGCCGTCGTGCCCGCTTCCGCGCGAACGGCGACGGCACGTGGACGGGTGTGGAGGGTTACTACGCCGGCGAACCGCTGCGGCCGGTGAGGCGCTCGGACGGAACCGTGAGCCACCTCGACCTCGGCTCGTTCGTGTTCACGCGGCAACCGTACGATCCCGAGGCCCCGGTACCTGGCGGGGTCGACGCGGAGGGGTGGCGGGGCGTCGGTTAGGCCCTGAGATGTCCATGGGGTGTGTTTCACGTGAAACACACCCCATGCTCGGTTTTTGCACCTTTCATCCGCCCGGTACGACGGTCAGAGGCGCAGCTTGAAGCCCTCGTGCGACGCGGTGAAGCCCAGCCGCTCGTAGAAGCGGTGGGCGTCGGTGCGCGATTTGTCGGACGTCAGCTGCACCAACTGGCAGCCCAGCCGCCGGGAAGTGTCGACCGCCCACTCGATCAGCAGGCTGCCCAGCCCGCCGCCCCGCTCGTCGGCGTGGATCCGGACCGCCTCGATGAGCGCGCGGGTGGCTCCCCTGTGCGAAAGGCCCGGGATGATCGTGAGCTGGAGGGTCCCGATCGCACGGCCTTCGCGCACCGCCACGACGAGATGCTGGTTCGGGTCGGCGTCGAGGTTTTCCAGCGCGGCCCGGTACGGCGTCAGATCGTCGGGTGACTCGCGCTGGGCGCCCAGCGGGTCGTCGGCGAGCATGGCGACGATCGCCGGGAGGTCGGCTGCGGTCGCGTCCCTTATTTCAAGATCTCCCATCCCTGCACCCTATGTGGGCACGTTCAGGGACTCCACCGCCCGGACCAACGGGGCCAGTTCGGCACTTCTGGAGGCCTCGTCCAGGGCCTCGCGCAGTGCGGCGTCATTGGTGGGCCGCGCCTCGTCCAGCAGGCGCAGACCCGCCGGAGTGACGTTGGTGTAGATGCCGCGCCGGTCGGTGGGGCACAGATACCGCTCCAGCAGGCCACGGTCCTCCAGCCGGGTCACCAGGCGTGTGGTGGCGCTCTGGCTGAGCACGACCGCGTCGGCGACCTGCTTCATCTGCAGGTGCCCGCCCTCGCCGTCGTGCTGTCGGCTGAGCACGTCGAGCAGGGAGTACTCGCGCACACTCAGGTCGTGCCCGGCCTGTAGGGCGCGCTCGATGTGCGCCTCGATCCTCCCGTGCAGCGCAGAAAGGGCGCACCAGCCCTGAGCGAGCGCGGTGAGCGCGGGGTCTGTCGCTGTCATTGGCGTTTCCTCCGTCCCGGAGCGGCTGCACCACCAGGATAGAGCACGGCCGCAATAGACGGCGTTTGCGAGTAACCCGCGCATGCAATTATTGTGGACGAACGTAAAGCGCTCCTGCAATCGTCTGGGAAGGTGTACCCCCCTCATGCCTCTCGCGCTTCTGGCCCTCGCGATCGGGGCCTTCGGAATCGGAACGACCGAGTTCGTGATCATGGGCTTGCTGCCCGAGGTCGCGGGCGACTTCGGGGTGTCCATCCCCACGGCGGGCCTGCTCGTGACGGGTTACGCGCTCGGCGTGGTCGTCGGTGCCCCGCTGATGACCGTCCTCGGTACCAAAGTCCCGCGCAAGCGGATGCTGATGCTGCTGATGGGCCTGTTCATCGCCGGCAACCTGCTCTCCGCCGTGGCCCCGGCCTTCTCGGTCATGCTGATCGGACGCGTGGTCGCCTCGCTCGCCCACGGCGCCTTCTTCGGCATCGGCTCGGTCGTGGCCGCCGAGCTGGTCGCGCCGCACAAGAAGGCCGGCGCCATCGCCATGATGTTCACCGGTCTGACCGTCGCCAACGTCGTCGGCGTCCCGCTGGGCACACTCGTCGGACAGACCGTCGGCTGGCGTGTCACCTTCGGCATCGTCGCCGTCCTCGGTGTCATCGGTCTCGCCGGCATCGCCAAGCTCGTGCCCGACCTGCCACGCCCGCAGGGCGTACACCTGCGGCACGAGCTGGCCGCGTTCAAGAACGCCCAGGTCCTGCTCGCCATGGCTATGACCGTTCTCGGCTTCGGCGGCGTCTTCGCGGCCATCACCTACATCGCGCCGATGATGACCCATGTCGCCGGCTTCGCCGACGGCTCGGTCACCTGGCTGCTGGTCCTCTTCGGCCTCGGCATGGTCGGCGGCAACCTCCTCGGCGGCAGGTTCGCCGACCGTGCCCTCATGCCGATGCTGTACGTCTCCCTGGGCGCCCTGGCCGTCGTCCTCGCGCTCTTCACGCTGACCGCCCACAACAAGATCGCGGCTGCGGTGACCATCGCGCTGATCGGTGCCCTGGGATTCGCCACCGTGCCGCCACTACAGAAGCGCGTCCTCGACCAGGCGCACGGCGCGCCGACGCTCGCGTCGGCGGTGAACATCGGAGCCTTCAACCTGGGCAACGCCCTGTCCGCCTGGCTCGGCGGTCTCGTGATCGCGGCCGGCTTCGGCTACACGGCCCCCAACTGGGTCGGCGCCGCCCTCGCCGCCGCGGCTCTGGTGCTCGCCGTCCTCTCGGCCGCCCTGGAGCGTCGCGACGGCGCGCGCACCACCGTGGCCGCCTCCGGACCGGCCGCCGGGCAGCGGACGCCCGTCCACCACTGAGCCGTCCGGCCCGTCGGACACCCGTACCGGGGTGCGCCCCCGGTACGGCGCACATCCACCGCAGCACCTACCAAGGAGACAGTTCCATGAGCACCACCGCCGTCGCCCCGCTGACCATCGAGGACGCCGAGCTGCTCATCGGCGCGGCCCGTCGGGCGGCCGAGGACGCCGGGGTCACCGTCAGCGTCACCGTCCTGGATGCCGGGGGCAACCTGCTCGCCTTCCGCCGGGACGACCGGGCCGTGCTGATCTCCGGCGAGACCAGCACCCGCAAGGCCTACACGTCGCTCCAGCTGAACGCGCCCACCGCGGACCTCGTCGATGCCGTCCAGCCCGGCGGCCTCTTCCACACGCTGCCCACGGCGCTGGACCGACCCCTGCTGTTCATCGCGGGCGGTGCCCCCGTCCACCGGGACGGCCGGCTGATCGGCGCCATCGGCGTCGGCGGCGGCGCACCGGAGCAGGACCACGGGTTCGCCGTCGCGGCCGTGCAGGCACTCGCCTGAGCACACGGCCGAAGCCGGTGACCAGGCCCCGCCGCTTCGAGCGGCGGGGCCTGCGTGCGTCGTACGCCGGTTCAGCCCGCGGCCACCGTCAGCGGCGCGAACCGCCGGGTCCAGTCCCCCGGAAGATCCGCGATGCCGTAGGTCATCACGACGTTGAAGGCCACGGAGGCCAGCCCACGTGCCTTCGCCCAGGCCAGCAGCTCCTCATGGCGCACGTCGATGTCGGTGCGCAGCGGACGGTCCGTGTGGGCCGCCAGCGAAGCGATGAGCGCCTTGGCGGTCTCGGTGTCCCGGGCGATCAGCGGACCGACGACATGGGTGTTCATGTTGGGCCACGCGGCCGTGTAGCCGATGAGCCGGCCACCCTCCTCCGCCACCCGCAGCTGATCGGCGAACGCGGGCAACCGGGTGACGAGGGGCGTGCGGTCGGTGCCGAACACCTCCTCGTCCAGACGCAGGATCGCCGGGAGATCGTCCGCGGTGGCAGCACGGGTGGCGACCCTCGGCTCGGGTCCGCCCGGAACGAAGCTGCCCGTGAGCATCTCCGCCCGGCCCGTCACCTTGAACCCCAGTTCCTCGTACAGGGGGCGGCCGAAGGGCGTGGCATGCAGGGTCAGGGGGGTGGTTCCCATGGTCGACACGACGTGCTGCATCAAGCGGCGCCCGACGCCCCGGCGGGCGTGGCGTCCGGCCACCAGAACCATGCCGATGGCGCCGAGATCCGGCTGCCCCCACGGACCGTACTCCGTGACCACGCACGCGGCGACGAGGCCGCCCTCGGGGTCGTCGATGCCCAGACCCTTCCCGGCCGTGAGGAGGAAGCCCCACTTGTGTTCCTCGCGGGGCCACCCCCGGTCCTCGGACAGATCAGCGCACGCGGTGAGATCGCGGAGCGTCAGACGACGGATGGGCAGAGCGGCGAGGGAAGGAGTCGGCACGCAGGTCAGGCTGTCCGACCGACACCCTCGCCGTCCACCCGTTTCGATGCGGACGCACGCGCTTTTGGCCATCTCGTGGCCTCGTGGACAGCGTGTGGGCAGCTGTGCGTGTTTCACGTGGAACATCGGCAGTCGGCCGGCCTCCCGTCATCACTGTCCGCGGTATGCCGCGGAGCCGCATACGGCACGACGCGGTGGAGGAACGGCTCGCCGTCACGGACTGATCGTGTTCAGCCGAGGTCGGGGGCGTGCATGGCGCGCACCCCCTCGATGTTGCCGTCGAGATAGTGGCGCAGGGACAGCGGGACGAGATGGACGGAGGCGATGCCGACGCGGGTGAACGGGACGCGGACGATCTCGTACTCCCCTGCCGGTTCCTCCACTTCGGGGCCGTGACGCAACGAGGGGTCCATGGACTCCAGCCGGCAGACGAAGAAGTGCTGCACCTTCACGCCGGTCGTGCTGCTGTCCTCGCCGATGTGCTCGACGGTGTCCACGAAGCACGGCACGACATCGGCGATCTTGGCGCCGAGTTCCTCGTACACCTCCCGGTGCAGGGCGTCCACGACAGTCGAGTCCCCGGGCTCGACTCCGCCACCGGGGGTGACCCAGTAGGGATCCAGGCCGGGCTTGGTGCGCTTGATGAGGATCAGGCTGTCACCGTCCAGGAGAACAGCACGGGCGGTGCGCTTGACCACGGGTCGGACGGTCATGGGAGGAATGTGGCCCGGCTGGTTCCACGTGAAACATCGCAAAGCGCCAGGACATGACCACAGGGCGTGCACGATCTGCCGGACGGCGTCACCACCAGGCCGTGGCGGCACGCTGGAGCCACTCGCAGGCCCGTGCGACAAGGGGCAGGGCGAGGGTGCCGTTGCGCACCACCAGGAAGTACGTGCGCAGCGGTGGGACCGCCGGGTCGTGCAGGGCGACGACAGTGCCCTGGCGGAGGGCCGGGGCGCACAGATAGCGGGGCAGCACCGCAAGTCCGGCTCCCGCGATCGCGCAGGAGAGGACGGCACGCAGATCAGGAACGACGACCGTGCCCGAGGCGGCCGGGCGGGAGTCGAAGACGGAGGCCCAGTAGCGCGCGACGAACGGCAGCGACTCGTGGACTTCGACGACGGGCAGGTGGTCCAGGGCCGACGCGCCCTTCAGCCGCAGCGCTTCCGAGCCGATGCGCTCGGCCCAGCGCGGCGCGGCGACCAGGACGTGCTCCTCGTCGCAGAGCGGAGTGGCGCTGAGCAGGGCCCCACGCGGCCGTGCCGTGCTGATGGCCAGATCGTGGTGGCCGGAGGCCAGTCCCTCCAACACCTCCTCGGCGGTGCCGAACGAGGCACGCAACGCCAGTCGGCGGCCGTCCTCCCCGGTCAGCCCGGTGAGGGCGGGCAGGGCGCGTTCGGCGGTGAACTCCGGAGGACCGGCCAGGTGCAGAGTCCGGGGTGAGGACTCCTCGTCCAGGCCGCTCCCGGCTATCTCCACCAGGGCGTCGAGATGCGGTGCGGCCTTGTGCGCGAGTTCGTCACCGATCGTCGTAGGGATGACGCCGCGCGCCTGACGGAGGAAGAGAGGTCTGCCCAGCTGGCGTTCGAGCGTGCGGATCTGCGAGGTGACGGCGGGCTGGGAGAGGCCGAGCAGTGCGGCGGCACGAGTGAAGGAACCGGCCCGGTGCACGGTGACGAAGGTCCGCAGCAGGGCCAGATCCATGGCATGCCTCCCTGTACCTGCCTCCTCCGGCCCCCAGGGCAGGCACCAACTATAAATATGTCGATAGGCTCCTGTCGCTAGCGTGATTGGACACTGACGCTGAGTCAACTAGCCTGGTTCGCGCGGCTCTTCGTCAGCGAAGCCGCGGACGGTCCGAGCCACGAGGGGGGGAGGCTCGGACCGTCATCAAGACCTGCTCGGCGTGCCCCCCGAGGCCGGGGCCCGAAGCGTCACCTGCCACCGCAACATCCGGCGCGCCCCTTCGGGGCCACTCCGCACCTGGGCGACGGTGCCGTCCGGCTCAGTCCGCGGACTCGTCCAGGGCGCGCAGGACGTCGGTCACGAGATCCTCGGGGTCCTCGGCGCCCACGGACATCCGGATGAAGCCCTCCGGGACCGCGTCCCCGCCCCAGCGGCGCCGACGTTCGGCCGTCGACCGCACTCCGCCGAAGCTGGTCGCGTCCTCCACCAGACGCAGGGCCTCGAGGAAACGCTCGGCACGCGCGCGCGTGGGCAGGGTGAAGGAGACGACACAGCCGTAGCGGCGCATCTGCTGTGTGGCGATCTTGTGGGAGGGGTCGTCGGGCAGCCCCGGGTAGCGCAGGCCGGAGATCTCGGGCCGCTGACGCAGCACCTCGGCGAGGGCGAGCGCGGTGGCGTTCTGCCGGTCGACACGCATCTGGAGCGTGGCGATGGACCGGTGCGCGAGCCAGGCCTCCATGGGCCCGGAGATCGCCCCGACGATCTTGCGCCAGCGGCGTACGGCGGCCATCGCCTCGGCGTCCCGGCCGGTGACGTAGCCCAGCAGGACGTCACCGTGGCCGGTCAGCTGCTTGGTGCCGCTGGCCACGGAGAAGTCGGCGCCCAGCTCCAGCGGGCGCTGCCCGAGCGGGGTGGCGAGGGTGTTGTCGACGGCCACCAGAGCACCACGCGCGTGTGCCGCCTCCGCGAGCCGGCGGATGTCGCAGACGTCGAGCCCCGGGTTCGACGGGGACTCGATCCACAGCAGCCGGGCGCCGTCGAGCACGTCCAGCTGGGCGTCGCCGCCGGTCGGTGCGGTGCGCACCTCGATGCCGTACGCCTCCAGCTGGGCGCCCACCATCGGCAGCACCTGATAGCCGTCGGACGGCAGCACGACCGCGTCACCCGAGCGCAGCTGGGAGAACAGCACGGCGGAGATCGCCGCCATCCCGGAGGCGAACACCAGGGTCTCGACGTCCTCCCGCCCGGGTGCCTCCAGCTCGCCGACGGCGCGCTCCAGCAACGTCCAGGTGGGATTGTCGTCCCGGCCGTACGCGTACGGTCCCGTCACATCGCCGGGCAGATGGAAGTGCGCCGCGAACACCGGTCCGGGATGGGTCGGCTCGTGCTTGACCGGCTCGGGCAACCCTGCCCGTACCGCGCGCGTGCCGTCGCCGGCGCGGCCCTCGTCCTTGGTGGCGTCGCTCATGCGGCCCGTCCCTCCAGCTCTGCTCGTACGGCGGCGAGCAGCCCCGTGCTTGCCGACTCCACCATCTCAAGACACCGCTCGAAGCCGTCCCGGTGTCCGTAGTAAGGATCGGGTACGTCGAGGTCGTCGCCGGCGGTGGGGTCGTACGAGCGGAGCAGGCGGACCTTGCGCGCCTCCTCCCCGGTCGGCGCCAGGCGGCGCAGGGCCCGGAGGTGACCGGAGTCGAGGGCGATCACGAGGTCGAGACGGGCGAACCACGACGGCTCGAACCGACGTGCGACGTGCTCACCGTCGTAACCGTGCTCCTCCAGGACCGAGACGGTGCGCGGGTCGGCGTGCTCGCCCTCGTGCCAGCCGTCGGTACCGGCGCTGTCGACCGCGACCAGGCCCTCGAGTCCGGCCTCCACCACACGTGCGCGGAAGACGGACTCCGCCATCGGGGAGCGGCAGATGTTGCCGGTGCACACGAAGCAGACGCGGTAGGTCATGGCGGGCTCAGTCCTCGTCGGGCAGGACGAGGTGCAGGGCCCAGGAGACGATCGAGATGATCAGGCCGCCGAGCACGGCCGTCCAGAAGCCCTCCACGTGGAAGCTCAGATCGAGCTTGCCGCACAGCCAGGAGGTCAGCAGCAGCATGAGCGCGTTGACGACCAGGGTGATCAGGCCGAGCGTCAGGATGAACAGCGGCAGGGTGAGTAGCTTCACAACCGGCTTGACCAGCCAGTTCACCAGACCGAAGATCAGCGCGACGACGACCAGCGTGCCGGCCTTCTTCGCGGTGCTGTCACCCGTGAGGGTGATCTTGTCGAGCAGCCACACGGCGACCGCCAGGGCGCCCGCGTTGGCGATCGTCTTGACTACGAAATTCTTCATGTGTCTGATCGTGGCAGACCGTACGGTCGGCGAGCAGGGGCACGGGCGAGCAGTGAGGCGAAGGCGGCGGCGATGAAGGCATTCCGGCTGGACGAACTGGAGGCGGAGCGCGCCGCCCACGAGGGTGCCTACCTTCAGTTCCTGCGCGAGCGGAACATGTCGGTCGGCCTGTACGCCCTCGACGCGGGTGGGCACGACCCGCAGAAGCCCCACCACCAGGACGAGGTGTACTTCGTCGTCAGCGGCCGGGCGTCGATCACGGTCGGTCCGGAGACGACGCAGGTGGCGCGGGGGAGCGTCGTGTACGTGCCGGCCGGGGTGCCGCACAGGTTCCACCACATCAGCGAGGACCTCAGGGTTCTCGTCGTGTTCTCTCCGCCCGAGGCGTGAGCCCGGACCCCGGACTCCCTAGGGGACGGATCAGGGGAGGACAAGGGATGCGCGACCGCCGTCCGGCCCCTTCACGGCCCTAGCATCGGGTGCAGGACATCAACAGCGCACGAGAACACGAAGGACGAGGACGATGCGGGAGATCTTCGCGGGAATGCCGTGGTGGGTGAAGTGGGTCGCGGTGCCGGTCATCGCCCTGGTCGTGTTCGGCGGCCTCATAGCGACCGTCGTCGGGTTCGTGATCGGCCTGCTGTTCAAGGCGCTGGTCTTCGTCGCCCTGGTCGCCGGACTGATCTACGTCGTACGCAGGTTCATGACGAGCTCCTCGTCGCGCAGCGACTGGTGAGCCCGAAGGGGCCCGGCGGCCGGTGACGGGGCCACCGGTTCCCTCGGGGGAGGGAAGTTTCCCCGCGAGCCGTCTGCACGCGGTGGCCGACGGTTAGAGTCCGGAACTCCCCACGGGTCCGGCCCCGTGGGTGGCGCAGACCCCCCTCCGTGCTCTTCCCCGCACGGGCTGCCCCCTCGCGCTACGGGAGTACCCCTTGGCCACGGTCGACACCGCACCGGCAGAACCCCACGCCCCCCTCGTCCCGCCGCGCTCGTGCGAGCCGCCCGCCCAGCGACCGGCCCCCCTGGCCGTCCCCGGGCAACCCACGGCCGCCGCCCCGGGACCACCGGCCGGCGCGACGCTCATCGGATCCGTCCAGCGCGCCATGCGCCTGCTCGAGGCCGTCGCCGCCCGCGCCTACGGGGCCCCCGCCAAACAGCTCGCCCGGGAGACGGGCCTCGCGCTGCCCACGACGTACCACCTGCTGCGCACCCTGGTGCACGAGGGCTATCTGTACCGCGAGAAGGGGCTGTTCTTCCTCGGCGACGCCGCCGCGCGGCTCGCGAGCAGCGGAGCACAGCAGAAGCGTCGCAGCTCGGTGGCGGACATACTCGCGCACTGGCGGGATTCGATCGGTGTACCGGTGTACTACGCGATGTACCGGGATGGCGAGATCGACGTGATGTGCGTCTCCGACTCCCGCGAGGCACCCGCGGTCGAGGAGTGGGCCGACTTCCGCGAGACCGGCCACGCCCATGCCATCGGGCAGTGCCTGCTGTCCCAGCTGGACGAGGACGCCCGGCGCGACCACCTCGCCCGTTACCCGGCCGAGCCCCTCACGCCGTACACGGTGCGGGATCACGGCGCGCTGCTGCGGCGGCTGGCCCGGACACGGCGGATGGAACTGATGGTGGAGCGTCAGGAGTACACGCTCGGGACGGTCTGTGCGGCGGTCCCCATCACGGTCGGCACCACCGCGGCCACCATGGCCATCTCCCTGCCCGCCCAGCGGGCCGACCGGTTGCTGCCCGCCGCCCGCCGGCTCCAGACGGAGATCGGGCGGCACGTCGGGTCACTCACGCTCTCTATCAGTATGTGAAAACTTACTCCTTGTGATCTGTTGCGCACTTTCAGCAAGATTTGACCATGGCTAAAGGGATCAATCCCGGCCAGTCGACGTCATACGACGGGGTAGGCGATGCGCGAGTCCGTACAGGCAGAAGTCATGATGAGCTTTCTCGTGTCGGAGGAGCTCTCCTTTCGCATCCCGGTGGAGTTGCGCTACGAGACCTGTGATCCGTACGCGGTGCGGCTCACCTTTCACCTGCCCGGTGACGCCCCGGTGACCTGGGCCTTCGGACGCGAGCTGCTGATCGACGGGGTCGGGCGCCCCTGTGGGGAAGGTGATGTGCGCATCGCTCCGGCCGATTCCGAAGTGCTGGGCGAGGTGCTGATCCGGCTTCAGGTCGGCGGGGACCAGGCGCTGTTCCGTTCGTCCGCGCCGCCGCTGGTGGCCTTCCTGGACCGGACGGACAAGCTCGTGCCCCTCGGTCAGGAGGGCGCGTTGGCCGACTTCGACGCCCATCTGGACGAGGCCCTGGACCGCATCCTGGCCGAGGAACAGAGCGCCGGCTGAAGGTCCGGGCCACGAGACGCCGACGCACCGTCAGCTCACCCGCGTTCGTGCAGGAACGCTTCTGCAACCGGTGGGCGGCATCGCCGCCCACACCTCACCGAGCTCACCGCTTCCGACGCCGGCCCCGGCCGCCGCGCGCCGGTGCGGGCCGTCCCGCGGCCGGCACCGGGGCAGCCGGCCCCGGCCGGTCGGCCGAGACCACCAGCGCGGCCAGCGCGGTGGTGACCGGTACCGAGGCGACCAGGCCGATCGACCCCACCAGCGTGCGCACGATCTCCTCGGCCACCAGTTCGCTGTTGGCCACGGTCCCCACGCTGCTCTGCGCGATCGAGAACAGCAGCAGCAACGGCAGCGCGGCGCCGGCGTAGGCGAGCACCAGCGTGTTGACCACGGAGGCGATGTGATCGCGGCCGATACGGATGGCCGCCCGGTACAGCCCCCGCCAGCCCATCGCCGGGTTGGCCTCGTGCAGCTCCCAGACGGCGGATGTCTGCGTCACCGTCACGTCGTCCAGGACGCCGAGCGAGCCGATGATGACGCCGGCCAGCAGCAGACCGCTCATGTCGATCGACGGATACAGACCGTGGATCAGACCGGTGTTGTCGTCCGTGTTGCCGGTCAGCGCGGACCAGCCGACGAACAGCGAGCCGAGCAGGCCGATCAGTGACAGGGAGATCAGCGTGCCCAGTACCGCCACCGACGTACGGGCCGACAGGCCATGGCACATGTACAGCGCGATCAGCATGATGGCGCTCGCTCCCACCACGGCCACGACCAGCGGATCGGAGCCCTGGAGGATGGCGGGCAGGATGAACAGGGTCAGCACCAGGAAGCTCACCGCCAGGGCGACCAGGGCCATGACACCGCGCAGCCGGCCGACCACGACGACGGCGACGGCGAAGATCCCCGCGAGCAACGCCATGGGGAACGTGCGGCTCACATCGGTCACCGAGTACTGGAGGTTCCTCGGTGCCGAGGGCTCGTAGGCGACGACGACCTTCTCGTCCTGGTGCAGCTGCCGCGTCTGATCCGGCTGCACGATCTCGGTGAACGTACGGCCCTTGTCCTCGCCGGTGTCGACGCGGACGGTCGCCTTCTTGCAGCTTCTGCCGGCCTCCTGCTTCCCAGGGGCGCCCCCGGTGACGGCGGGGGCACCGGTGGGGGCGCCGCCGGACGCGTGCACCGACGCGCAGCTGACCTCGGTCACCCGGGTGACCGTGGCCTGCTGGGTCTGCCGGTCGAAGCCGACGCCGGTGCGCGGGTGGGACGGGGCTCCGCCGGGCCAGAGCACCACGAGACCGACGACGACCGCCACGGTGAACGGGATCAGGATCGCCGCGATGACCTTCCGTAGATGCTGGGAGACCGGAGCGGCCGGGCCGTGGCCGTGCGCGTGACCGTGGTGGCCGCCCTCGCCGGTTCTGTGGCCGTGCGCGTGGTCCTGCCCCGGGCCGTCCATGCGGGGTCGATCGGGCGGCTGGTGGGGGTATTGCTCCATCCTGGTCACCGCCCGATCATCGCAAGAACGGTGGGGGCCCACTGTTCACCGTGGCCCCCGTAACGCTAGCGTGGAGGCACCTTTGCACACGCGGGAGCTCGGAGCACCGGGCTGAGAGGGCGCTGACCTCCGTAGACGCGATGTTTCACGTGGAACCAACAGGTGCCACGCAGGACATCGGCACACGGGAATCGCTGCGTCGACCGCCGAACCTGTTACCGGGTAATGCCGGCGTAGGGAGTAGGTCCGATGACCAACAAGGACGCACGCACGCCTGCCTCCGTTCGGGACGAGAAGTCCGAGGAGGCCGGGAAGTCCATCGGCTGGCACAAGGCGTACGTCGAGGGCTCGCGCCCCGACCTGCGCGTGCCGGTCCGTCAGGTGCACCTCACCAATGGGGAGTCGGTCACGCTGTACGACACGTCCGGGCCGTACACCGATCCGCTCGCCGACACGGACGTCCGCAGGGGCCTGTCACCGCTGCGGGAGAACTGGATCATCGCCCGCGGGGACACCGAGGAGTACGCGGGCCGTCCTGTCCGTCCCGAGGACGACGGGGTCAGGCACACCTCGCCGCGCGGCGGGCTGCGCAACCTGGACGCGGTCTTTCCCGGCCGCCCGCGTCAGCCGCGGCGAGGCCGGAGCGGCCGGCCGGTGACGCAGCTCGCGTACGCCCGACGGGGCGAGATCACGCCGGAGATGGAGTTCGTGGCCATCCGGGAGAACGTCTCTGCCGAGGTGGTACGCGAGGAGATCGCGGCGGGCCGAGCCGTGCTGCCGGCCAACGTGAACCACCCGGAGATCGAGCCGATGATCATCGGCAAGCGGTTCCTGGTGAAGGTGAACGCCAACATCGGCAACTCCGCGGTGACGTCCTCCATCGAAGAGGAGGTCGAGAAGATGACCTGGGCGACCCGCTGGGGCGCCGACACGGTCATGGACCTCTCCACCGGCCGCAACATCCACACCACCCGCGAGTGGGTGCTGCGCAACTCCCCCGTCCCCATCGGCACGGTGCCGCTCTACCAGGCACTGGAGAAGGTCGACGGCAGGGCCGAGGAGCTGACCTGGGAGATCTACAAGGACACCGTCATCGAACAGGCCGAGCAGGGCGTGGACTACATGACCGTCCACGCGGGCGTCCGGCTGGCGTACGTCCCGCTCACCGCCAACCGCAAGACGGGCATCGTCTCGCGCGGCGGTTCGATCATGGCGGCGTGGTGCCTGGCGCACCACAAGGAATCGTTCCTGTACGAGAACTTCGAAGAGTTGTGCGAGATCCTCGCCGCCTACGACGTCACGTACTCGTTGGGCGACGGGCTCAGGCCCGGTTCGATCGCGGACGCCAACGACGAGGCGCAGTTCGCGGAACTGAGGACGCTCGGGGAACTCAACCGCATCGCCAGGCGGTTCCATGTACAGACGATGATCGAGGGCCCCGGGCACGTCCCGATGCACAAGATCAAGGAGAACATCGACCTCCAGCAGGAGATCTGTGATGAGGCCCCGTTCTATACGCTCGGCCCGCTGACCACGGACATCGCGCCGGCGTACGACCACATCACCTCCGGCATCGGTGCCGCGATGATCGCCTGGTGGGGCACGGCGATGCTCTGCTACGTCACGCCCAAGGAGCACTTGGGCCTGCCCAACCGGGACGACGTCAAGACCGGTGTCATCACCTACAAGATCGCCGCGCATGCGGCCGACCTCGCCAAGGGGCACCCGGGCGCTCAGCAGTGGGACGACGCGCTGTCGGACGCCCGTTTCGAGTTCCGGTGGGAGGACCAGTTCAACCTCGCCCTGGACCCGGACACGGCACGGGAGTTCCACGACGAGACCCTGCCCGCGGAACCCGCCAAGACGGCTCACTTCTGCTCCATGTGCGGGCCGAAGTTCTGCAGCATGAAGATCTCGCAGGACATCCGGCGCGAACACGGTGGCGACCGGGCCGAGATCGAGCAGGGGATGGCCCAGAAGTCACAGGAGTTCGCGGCGGCGGGCAACCGGGTGTACCTGCCGGTCGCCGACTGAAAGGCGCGGTGAACCCGCCGCGCCGGCCGGGCCCGTGAGGGGACGGCTGGTGCGGCGGGCCGGAGTCGTCCGGCGCACGAGAGGGAACCGCCGCGGATGCGGTCAGTCGGGCTGGTGCTCCGGGCCGCCGTAGTCCGGGCTCGTGTAGTCGGGACTGGTGAAGCTCGGGCGGCCGGTCTCGGTGCCGTCGTCCCCGGGGCTGCTGAAGCCGGGGCGGTCGTAGCCCAGGCGCGGGATGCGCCCGGTCGGCGCGGCGGGCGGGGCCGTGTGGCGCACGGCGGGCGGCCCCGGTTCGGTGTGCGCCTCCCGCAGGAACGGCAGGATGCCGCGCTCCAGCAGTGCCTCCCGCCACGCCTCTCTGGCCCTGGCCAGCTCCTCGTGCGCCGCCTCCTGGGCGCGGGCCTCTGCCGAGGTGCTGTTGCGCAGGGCGGTGAGCAGCAGTCCGACGGCGGCGACGAGGATCCCGGCCGCCGTCAGAGCGCCGAACACCCAGCCGGTGGTGAGCATGGTCCGGGCGAAGGCATGCCCGGGATCCAGCACCTTCAGGATGTAGCCGACGAGCAGGAAGAGGACGGCCGCGGTTCCGGAGAGGAGGGGAGCGAGGACGGCGATGACGGCGACGGCGCCCGCACCGGTGTTCTCGGCGGCCCCCCCGAGGGCGGTGGCGAGGTCCGTGGTGTCCGGGCCCGGTTCGACCGCGCCGGGGCTGCCGGCGGCGGGCTGGACGGACAGTGCCGGGTGACGCAGTTCGTCGCGGACCTTGACGTAGTGCTGGTACTCGGCCGCCGCGGCTGCCGTGATCAGGGCGCTGGCGCTTCGTGCCATGGTGCGCAGTTGTTCGGGACTGAGCCGCTGACCCACAGCGGCCAGTTCCGGTCGGTCGGGTGCGGAGCGCAGCGCCTCATCGAGGAGCCGCTCGAAGTCCTGGCGGTCCTCGCTCTGAAGGTGCTGCGGAACGGCGTTCATGTGCATCCCCCGGTGCTCCGTAGGGCTGGGGCTCGCACGCCGGCGAGCCGTCGGGCAGAAACGGAGGGGAGCCTGCTACGGATAAGCCGATGGTAGAGCCGGTACGGCGCACGGTGACAGGGGTTGCCGGAAATTGCGTCCCGGCCTGCGCTTACGCGGCCGGGTGACCCATGCCCGGGGAACGGTCAGTCCTCCAGGGGAAGTTGCTGGACCAGAAGCTTTCCGGCCATGGTCACTCCGCCGTCCATGGCGATGGCGAGGCCGTCGGCGTAGACGTGCGGTCCGACGACGGCCGGGCCGGTGCCCTCCTCGCCCTCCTCGGAGCCGACCTCACCGAGGAGGTAGGGAATCGGGCTGTGCCCGTGAACCACCCGGGTGCCGCCGTACGTATCGAGGAGGGAGCGGACGGCGTCGGCGCCGCCTTCGTCACGGAAGGAGAAGCGCTTGGTGAACTTGCGGAACAGGTCCCAGACCTCGTCGGCGTCGTTGCGGGTCAGGGCCTCGCGGATGGTGTCGTTGACCGCCTCGATCGAGTCGCCGTAGTCGAGGTAGGCGGTGGTGTCGGAGTGGATGAGCAGATACCCGTCGACCTCCTCGACGGCGTCGAGGCGGGCCATCCACTGCAGATGGTGGTCCTGGAGGCGGTCCATGTCGGTCTTCTGGCCGCCGTTGAGCAGCCAGGCCGCCTGGAAGGTGGCGGTGCCCGCACCGGAGTTGACGGGGGTGTCGCCGAACCGCTTGGCGCCGAGCAGCAGCAGCTCGTGGTTGCCCATGAGGGCTTTGCAGTAGCCGCCGGCCGCGGCGGCCTCGGCGGACAGCCGCATGACGAGGTCGATGACGCCGATGCCGTCGGGGCCTCGGTCGGTGAAGTCACCGAGGAACCACAGCCGGGAGGTGCCGGCGCACCACTGGCCCGAGGCGTCGACCAGGCCCTGCGTCTGCAGGGCGGTCATCAGTTCGTCGAGGTAGCCGTGGACGTCACCGACGACGTAGAGCGGTCCGGGACCGGTGACGGGCTCCGGTGCCGGGGCGGCCGCGGCGGGCTCGACGGGGACCTGGAGGGTGTCACCGGGGCCGATGACGGGCAGGTCACGCTGGGTGGGGGTGTAGCCCTCCGGGTACGCCTCGCCGGTGAGCGGTTCGGTATCGCCCGGGTGGATGCCGTGGACGTACGGACCGGTCTCGTGGACGTACGCGGGTACCCGGAAGTCGCGTAGCGTCGCCGTCCGCTCCACCTCGGGTCCCTGACCGGCCCCCTGAGTCATCAGACCCCTCCACCATCGCGCCGCATCTGCACCGCTTCGGACTGCCTGGTCGCAGCGGTCCACGGTGTCGTGGGCCCATCATAGGAATGCGCGTAGCGCCATGTGATGACCCAGGGGTGCTGAATCGGAACAAGACTCCGGTTCACCGCGGCTTTCGCCCCGTTTGGGCAGGTGTTCGGCAGGCCGTCGGGCGACCGGAGTGCCGGCCGGCCACGTACGGGCCGGCGCGGACCCCGCCCCCGCCGGGGCGGCCCGGGCTCCCCGTCCACCCGGGCCCCGGGGTGCCGCTCCGGCGTTACGTGTCGTCCGGCGTACGGGGCGGGCTGACCGTCGTGCGCGGTGGGCGTCGCTGGGACGAGGTGCGCACGATCAGCTCGGTCGGTATCACCTGCTCGACCGGCCGGTCGCCCTGGACGCCCTCGATGGCATCGATGAGCAGTTGCACCACCGCCGTGCCGATGCGGCGTGGCTTCAGGGAGAGCGTGGTGATGGGCGGATCGGTGCTGGCGTACACGGTCGACTCGCTGCAGCACACCACCAGCAGGTCCTCGGGAACGCGCAGTCCGTAGCGGCGGGCGGCGGCGAGCAGGTCGGTGCCGTTGGGGTCGAACAGGCCGTAGACGGCGTCGGGGCGGTCGGGGCGGGCGAGCAGCCGGTCGGCGGCGACGGCACCGGCGCACGGATCGTGCGCCGGGTAGGCCTCGTAGACGGGTTCCTGGCCGACCCGTTCGCACCAGCGCAGGTAGGCGGAGGTCGACAGGTGGGTGTACGTGTCCGTCGAGGTGCCGGTGAGCAGGCCGATCCGGCGGGCGCCGGAGTCGGCGAGGTGGTCCAGGATGTCGAGTACGGCGGCGGCGTGGTCGTTGTCGACCCAGGCGGTGACGGGGAGCGCTCCGGCCGGGCGGCCGTCGGAGACGACGGGCAGTCCCTGCCGCACCAGTTCGCTGACCACGGGATCCTGGTCGGAGGGGTCGATGACGATCGTGCCGTCGAGGGCGACGTTGGACCAGACGTCGTGGCGGGAGGTCGCGGGCAGGATGACCAGGGCGTAGCCGCGGGCGAGCGCGGCCGAGGTGGCGGCCCGGGCCATCTCGGCGAAGTAGGCGAACTCCGTGAAGGTGAAAGGTTCATCCCCGTACGTCGTCACGGTGAGGCCGATCAGTCCGGACTTGCCGGTACGGAGGGTACGGGCGGCGGCCGAGGGGCGGTACCCCAGCCGGTCGGCGACCTCCCGGACATGGCGGCGGGTGGCGTCCGGGAGCCTGCCCTTGCCGTTGAGGGCGTCGGAGACGGTCGTGATGGAGACCCCGGCTGCGGCGGCGACGTCTCTGATGCCGGCCCGTCCGGGCCGGTTGCCTCGACGTGAGATTTCCGCGCGGCTCACCTGGTGCTTCCCTGCTGCTGTCATGGCGAGCCGATAGTAGGGCTCATGCGGTGGGGTAGTGCGGACGCATATGCACGCGTTGACAGGCACGTTTCTGCATGGTCATACGGAGCCAACTCCCTCGAAAAGCAAGGTAGTTGAGCGATCTAATGGTACGACGTGACGTGTCGACGCGGGTGGACCTGCCGAGGGTCCGATGTCTCGAAGAGGTCTCAACTCACCTTCACGGGGGACGCGCGCCACGGCGCGAGCTACCGGCGCGTAGATATATGTACGGCGCGCCCCCCGAAACGCACGCCTTCGTGCGGTGATGCCGGGGATGCCGCTGGGCCGGGCGAGGTTCGTCCTGTTTGCGGACCGCGCTCGCACACCTGCTCGTCCCGCGCCTGTACGCAGGGGCGCCGAATCCTCTTAAGGTGAGGAGTATGGGAAGCCGGCGGCGTGATGGTCCGCCGGTGGTCGCGAGGAGGACTGCGGTGAGCGAGACGAACCCCAAGCTGCGCGTCGAGCTGGAGGGGATCCCCACCTACAAGCCGGGCAAGCCGGCCGCGGCCGGCGGACCGGTCGCCTACAAGCTGTCCTCCAACGAGAACCCGTACCCGCCGCTGCCCGGCGTGCTGGAGAGCGTGTCCGCGGCGGCCTGCACGTTCAACCGTTACCCGGACATGGCCTGCACCGGGCTCATGAACGAGCTGTCGGACCGTTTCGGCGTCCCGCTCTCCCACCTGGCCACCGGGACCGGCTCGGTCGGGGTCGCCCAGCAGCTGGTCCAGGCCACCAGCGGGCCGGGCGACGAGGTGATCTATGCCTGGCGGTCGTTCGAGGCGTACCCGATCATCACGCAGGTCAGCGGCGCCCGGTCGGTGCAGGTGCCGCTGACGCCGGGTGATGTGCACGACCTGGACGCGATGGCGGACGCGATCACCGACCGGACGCGGCTGATCTTCGTCTGCAACCCCAACAACCCGACCGGCACGGTGGTACGGCGGGCCGAGCTGGAGCGGTTCCTCGACCGGGTGCCCGGTGACGTGCTGGTGGTGCTGGACGAGGCCTACCGCGAGTTCATCCGGGATGCCGAGGTGCCCGACGGCGTCGAGCTGTACCGGGAGCGGCCCAATGTCTGCGTCCTGCGCACGTTCTCCAAGGCGTACGGGCTCGCCGGGCTGCGCGTCGGTTTCGCGATCGCTCATGAACCGGTGGCGGCAGCGCTGCGCAAGACGGCGGTGCCGTTCGGGGTGAGCCAGCTCGCGCAGGAGGCGGCGATCGCCTCACTGCGGGCCGAGGACGAGCTGCTGGGCCGGGTGGGCTCGCTCGTGTGTGAGCGCACGCGTGTGGTCGACGCGCTGCGGGGCCAGGGCTGGACGGTGCCGGAGACGCAGGCCAACTTCGTGTGGCTGCGGCTGGGGGAGCGTACGGTCGCGTTCGCACAGGCCTGTGAGCAGCACGGTGTGGTGGTCCGGCCGTTCCCGGGCGAGGGTGTGCGGGTGACGGTCGGGGAGACCGAGGCGAACGACATCTTCCTCAAGGCGGCGGAGGCGTTCCGCGGGGAGCTGTAGCCCACCGCTGTTCTCTCTTCCTCGATCGTCTCCACAGGGACAGGGCCGCCGTTCCGTACGGTCGCCAGGACGCCGGCGTCCCCGTCCGCGCTGCCGAGGACGTCGCACCGGCTGGTGAGGCGGCGCTCCCCCCGGAAGTCATTCCGGGGGGAGCCCCAGTCCTGCGAGATCGGCGTGGGGCTATAGGGCCGGCGAGCGCGTTGCCGTCCGTCCAGAAGGCGTCCGTGCCCGGTCCCAGCGTCTGCCGGGCGTCCGTCGCCTGCGTCGAGGGCCGCGGTGATGTGGCCCGCGGGCCTGGAGATGAGGGACCCCCCTTCGACGGCCGAAAATCTGTGCGTCATAATGGCTTGTGAATGTGAACGCATTCACAAGAGCGTCCCGATTGCTCCGGTACGCATGCGACAGACCGGGCAAGTCGCCGTTGCACCACGGCGTAGTAAGGAGAGTGACGACGTGGACCTGGCTCTGGCGCCGGAGACACTGGCGCGCTGGCAGTTCGGCATCACCACTGTCTACCACTTCCTGTTCGTCCCGCTGACGATCTCCCTGGCCGCCCTCACGGCCGGGCTCCAGACGGCCTGGGTGCGCACGGAGAAGAAGAAGTACCTCAGGGCGACGAAGTTCTGGGGCAAGCTCTTCCTGATCAACATCGCGATGGGCGTGGTCACCGGCATCGTGCAGGAGTTCCAGTTCGGTATGAACTGGTCGGACTACTCGCGGTTCGTCGGCGACATCTTCGGTGCTCCGCTCGCCTTCGAGGCGCTGATCGCCTTCTTCTTCGAGTCCACCTTCATCGGCCTGTGGATCTTCGGCTGGGACAAGCTGCCGCAGAAGATCCACCTGGCCTGCATCTGGATGGTCTCGATCGGAACGGTGTTGTCGGCGTACTTCATCCTCGCGGCCAACTCCTGGATGCAGCACCCCGTCGGCTACCGGATCGACAAGGCGAAGGGGCGGGCGGAGCTGACCGACTTCTGGGCCGTGCTGACCCAGAACACCGCCCTCAGCCAGGCTTTCCACACCCTGTCCGCCGCCTTCCTCACCGGTGGGGCCTTCATGGTGGGCGTCTCCGCCTACCACCTGGCCCGCAAAAAGCACGTCCGCGAGATGAAGACCTCGCTGCGGCTGGGCCTGATCACCGTGGTCATCGCCGGTCTGCTCACCTCGGTCAGCGGTGACGTGCTCGGCAAGGTCATGTTCAAGCAGCAGCCGATGAAGATGGCCGCCGCCGAGGCGCTGTGGGACGGCCAGAAGCCGGCACCGTTCTCGATTTTCGCCTACGGAGACGTCGACAAGGGCCACAACACCGTGGCCGTGGAGATACCCGGCCTGCTGTCCTTCCTCGCCGACGACAACTTCACCTCGTACGTCCCCGGCATCAACGACGTCAACAAGGCCGAGCAGCAGAAGTTCGGGCCCGGCGACTACCGGCCCAACATCCCGGTGGCCTTCTGGGGCTTCCGCTGGATGATCGGCTTCGGCATGGCCTCCTTCGCCATCGGCCTGGCCGGGCTGTGGCTGACGCGCAAGAAGTTCATGCTGGCGCAGCACCTCAGGGTCGGTGACGACGAGGTACCCCACCTGGTGCTTTACCGGAACAGGGCTCTGGGACCAGAGCTCACCCGCTGGTACTGGCGCATCGCGGTGTGGACCCTGGCCTTCCCGCTCATCGCCAATTCCTGGGGCTGGATCTTCACCGAGATGGGCCGCCAGCCGTGGGCCGTCTACGGCGTCCTCCAGACCCGGAACGCGGTCTCCCCCGGTGTCTCGCAGGGTGAGGTCCTCCTTTCGATGACCGTCTTCACCGCGCTGTACGCGATCCTCGCCGTCGTCGAGGTGAAGCTGCTCGCGAAGTACGTCAAGGCCGGCCCGCCCCAGCTGACCGAGGCCGACCTCAACCCGCCCACGAAGATCGGCGGCGACACCCGTGACGCCGACAAGCCGATGGCCTTCTCGTACTAGGCCGAGGGAACAGTCATGGAACTTCACGACGTCTGGTTCGTCCTGATCGCCGTCCTGTGGACCGGCTACTTCTTCCTGGAGGGCTTCGACTTCGGAGTCGGCATCCTCACCAGGCTGCTGGCCCGTGACCGGGCCGAGCGCCGGGTGCTGATCAACACCATCGGTCCCGTCTGGGACGGCAACGAGGTGTGGTTGCTCACCGCGGGCGGCGCGACCTTCGCCGCGTTCCCGGAGTGGTACGCCACCCTCTTCTCCGGCTTCTACCTGCCCCTGCTCCTCGTTCTGGTCTGCCTGATCGTCCGGGGCGTCGCCTTCGAGTACCGGGTCAAGCGACCGGAGGAGAACTGGCAGCGCAACTGGGAGACGGCGATCTTCTGGACCTCGCTGCTCCCGGCGTTCCTGTGGGGCGTCGCGTTCGGGAACATCGTCGGGGGCGTGCGGATCGACCGGAACTTCGAGTATGTCGGCAGCGTCTGGGATCTGCTCAACCCCTACGCCCTGCTCGGTGGCCTGGTGACGCTGACGCTTTTCACCTTCCACGGGGCGGTGTTCACGGCGCTCAAGACCGTCGGCGACATCCGGGTGCGGGCACGGAAGCTGGCCCGGTGGGTCGGACTTGTCACGGCCGTCGCGGCGCTGGCGTTCCTGCTGTGGACACAGGCCGACAGCGGTGACGGCAAGAGCCTGGTGGCCCTGATCGTGGCGGTGACCGCTCTGGTGGCCGCCCTCATGGCCAATCAGCTCGGGCGTGAGGGATGGGCGTTCGCGCTGTCCGGCATCACCATCGTGGCCACCGTGGCGATGCTCTTCCTGTCACTCTTCCCGAACGTCATGCCGTCCACCCTCGACAGCGACTGGAGCCTGACGGTCACCAACGCCTCGTCGAGCCCGTACACCCTGAGGATCATGACGTGGTGTGCGGCGATCGCCACGCCGATCGTCCTGCTGTACCAGAGCTGGACCTACTGGGTGTTCCGCAAGCGGATCGGCACGCAGCACATCGCACCCGACGCCGCTGCCGGCACCGCGCACTGAGTCCGCCGAGGGTGTGTTTCACGTGAAACACACCTTCAGGACCGAAGGGCCTGTTTCACGTGAAACCAATCGACCCACGCCTGCTGCGATACGCCCGCGCCACCCGGTTCTTCCTCGTGGCGGTCGTCGTCCTGGGTGCCGTCGGCGCGGGGCTGGTCATCGCCCAGGCGATGCTCGTCGCCGAGATCGTCGTCGGCGCGTTCCAGCACGGCAGATCGGCAGCTGACCTGGGCACCCCCCTGCTCCTGTTTGCGGCCGTGGCCGTGGGGCGGGCGGTTCTCGCATGGCTCACCGAACTCGCCTCCCACCGGGCGAGCGCGGCCGTGAAGTCGGAGCTGCGCGGTCGGCTCCTCGAGCGGGCGGCGGCGCTCGGGCCCGGCTGGCTGAGCGGACAGCGGACCGGATCCCTCGTCACCCTGGCCACACGTGGGGTCGACGCCCTGGACGACTACTTCTCGCGCTACCTCCCTCAGTTGGGGCTCGCGGTGGTCGTGCCGGTGGCGGTGCTCGCCCGGATCGTCACCGAGGACTGGGTGTCGGCGGCGCTCATCGTCGCCACGTTGCCGCTCATTCCGCTCTTCATGATGCTGATCGGTTGGGCGACCCAGTCGCGGATGGACCGTCAGTGGCGCTTGTTGTCCCGGTTGTCCGGACACTTCCTGGACGTGGTGGCGGGGTTGCCCACGCTGAAGGTGTTCGGCCGGGCCAAGGCGCAGGCCGCGTCCATCCGGCGAATCACCGGGGAGTACCGGCAGGCCACGCTGCGGACGCTGCGGATCGCGTTCCTCTCCTCGTTCGCGCTGGAGCTGCTCGCCACGCTGTCCGTCGCGCTGGTCGCCGTGACGATCGGGATGCGGCTGGTCCACGGCGAGATGGATCTGTACGTCGGGCTGGTGATCCTGGTGCTGGCGCCCGAGGCGTATCTGCCGCTGCGACAGGTGGGTGCGCAGTACCACGCGGCGGCGGAGGGGCTCGCCGCCGCGGGGGAGATCTTCACCGTGCTGGAGACGCCGGTTGCGGAGCCCGGGACCGGCGTGGTGCCCGCGGGCGCGGTGGCCCTCGCCGGTGTCACCGTGCGCTATCCCGGGCGCTCCGAGGACGCCGTGACCGGTGTGTCCTTCACCGTGGAGCCCGGGGAGACCGTCGCCCTGGTCGGACCGAGCGGAGTGGGCAAGTCGACGCTGCTGAGCGTGCTGCTGGGGTTCGTACGGCCCAGTGAGGGCCGGGTACTGATCGGGGGAGCCGATCTCGCCGGGCTGGATGTGGCGGAGTGGCGGTCGCGGATCGCCTGGGTGCCGCAGCGACCGCACCTGTACGCCGGGAGCATCGCGGAGAACGTACGGCTCGCCCGGCCCGAGGCGGACGATGCCGCCGTACGGCGTGCGCTGCGGGACGCGGGGGCGTGGGACTTCGTGACGGCGCTGCCCGACGGGGTCGACACCGTGCTCGGGGAGGACGGGGCGGGGCTGTCGGCGGGGCAGCGGCAGCGGTTGGCGTTGGCGCGGGCGTTTCTCGCGGACCGGCCCGTGCTGTTGCTGGACGAGCCGACGGCCGCGTTGGACGGGGCGACGGAGCGGGAGGTCGTCGCCGCGGTGCGGAGGCTCGCCGTGGGGCGGACCGTGTTGCTCGTCGTGCATCGGCCGGCGTTGTTGGAGGTGGCCGACCGGGTGGTGCGGCTGGGCGGCGGCGGACTGGTGACGTACCCGGCGGACAGCCGGTCACCGAGGGGGCTCAGCGCCCCGGACACCGCCCTTCGCCCACCCGCCACCCGACTCGGTGAACTACGGGACGAGCCCGGGGTGGCTGGGCTCGGTCGGCCTGCGGGTGTGCCGGTGGACGCCGGATCAGCTGGACTTGCCGGGCCCGCGCCGGCGGGGGCTGGGCCCGGCGGGATGGAAGTGCGCGGGGTTCTTGGCCGGGTGCTGCGGGGTGGTGGGGCCTGGCGCGGACGGATGGGGCTTGCCTGGGTGCTCGGGAGTCTGGCCGTCGCGAGTGCTGTGGGGCTGATGGCGACCTCCGGGTGGCTCATCTCGCGGGCCTCGCAGCAGCCGCCGGTGCTGTACCTGATGGTGGCCGTGACCGCCACGCGGGCGTTCGGGATCGGGCGGGCCGTCTTCCGGTACGCCGAGCGGCTGGTGTCGCACGACGCCGTCCTGCGGATACTGGCCGACACCCGGGTCGCGGTCTACCGGCGTCTCGAACGCCTCGCCCCCGCCGGACTGCGTACCGTGCGCCGCGGCGATCTGCTCACCCGGCTGGTCGCGGACGTGGACGCGTTCCAGGACTACTGGCTGCGCTGGCTGCTGCCCGCCGTGGTCGCCGTGACCGTCTCGACGGCCTCCGTCGGCTTCACGGCCTGGCTGCTCCCCGAGGCCGGGGCCGCTCTCGCGGTGGGCCTGCTCGCGGCCGGCGTGGGTGTTCCCCTGCTGACCGCTCGCGTGGCCCGGCGGACCGAGCGGCGGCTGGCCCCCGCCCGGGGAGTGCTCGCGACCCGCGTGACCGACCTCCTGACCGGCACCGCGGAGCTGACCGTCGCCGGCGCGCTGCCCGGTCGTGCGGCCGCGGTCCGGCGAGCCGACGGCACCCTCACCCGGATCGCCGCGCGGGCCGCCACCGTCACCGGGCTCGGTGACGGGCTGACCGCGCTGGTCTCCGGGCTGACCGTCACGGCCACCGCACTGCTCGGGGCCCAGGCGGTGGCGGCCGGCCGGCTCGGCGGCGTGGCGATGGCGGTGGTCGCACTGACACCGCTGGCGGCGTTCGAGGCCGTCCTCGGGCTGCCGCTCGCCGTGCGTCACCGGCAGCGGGTGCGGCGCAGCGCGGAGCGCGTGTACGAGGTCCTGGACGCACCCGAGCCCGTACATGAGCCCGAGCGGCCCCGGCAGGCGCCCGCCTCGCCGTTCCCGGTGGTCGTCAAGGGGCTGAGCGCACGGTACCCGGGACAGCGGGGGGAGGCGCTGGCCGGGCTGGACCTGACCCTGGAGCGGGGCCGCCGGGTGGCGGTCGTCGGCGCGTCCGGTGCCGGCAAGTCGACCCTCGCCCAGGTGCTGCTGCGGTTCCTGGACCCGGAGGCGGGCTCGTACACGCTCGCCGGTGTGGACGCGTACGCGCTGGCCGGTGACGACGTGCGGCGGCTCATCGGGCTGTGCGCCCAGGACGCCCACCTCTTCGACAGCTCGGTGCGCGAGAACCTGCTGCTGGCCAGGAAGGACGCCACCGAGGCCGGTCTGCGCGAGGCGCTGGCCCGGGCCCGGCTGCTGGACTGGGTGGACTCGCTGCCCGACGGTCTGGACACGCTGGTCGGCGAGCACGGGGCGCGGCTGTCCGGCGGACAGCGGCAGCGGCTGGCGCTGGCCCGCGCGCTGCTGGCGGACTTCCCCGTCCTGGTGCTCGACGAGCCCGCCGAGCATCTGGACCTGCCGACGGCGGACGCGCTGACCGCCGACCTGCTGGCCGCCACGCAGGGCCGTACGACCCTGCTGATCACCCACCGGCTGGCGGGGCTCGACGCGGTGGACGAGGTGCTCGTGCTCGACGCGGGCCGGGTGGTACAGCGGGGCCCGTACGCGCGGCTGATCACCGAGGAGGGGCCGCTGCGGGAGATGGCCCGGCGGGAAGCGGAGACGGCGACCCTGGTGGGGGCCACGGCTGTCACGGTCGGAAGCCGCGGGTAGCCGGTCCTGCCGGGAGCCGGGGGTGGAGATCGGGGAGCGGGGAGCTACGGGGTGTGGTTCGTGAGCAGTTCCTCGATCACCACCGCGACCCCGTCCTCGTTGTTGGCGACCGTACGGCCCGACGCGGCGGCGATGACGTCCGGGTGGGCGTTGCCCATCGCGTACGACTGGCCGGCCCAGGTGAGCATCTCGACGTCGTTGGGCATGTCCCCGAAGGCCACGACCTCCTCGTGCGAGATGCCGCGCTCGGCGCAGCACAGGGCGAGCGTGCTGGCCTTGGACACGTCGGAGCCGCTCAGTTCCAGCAGGGCGCTGGGGCTGGACCGGGTGACGTTGGCGTGGTCGCCGACGGCGAGACGGGCCAGGGTGAGGAAGGCGTCGGGGTCGAGCGACGGGTGGTAGGCGAGGATCTTCAGGACGGGCTGGTCGGCGTCCGGGCCGTCGGGCGCGAGCAGCTCCTCGGCGGGCCGGAGGTTGTCGGGGATCTCCATGTGCAGCTTGGGATAGTCCGGCTCCTGGTGGAAGCCGTACGTCTGCTCCACGGCGAACACCGTGCCGGGTGCCGCCTCGCGCAGCAGCCGTACGGCTTTCATGGCGTTCTCCCGGAACAGCTCGCGTACCTTGACGAACCGGTGGGTGCCGGGGCCGCCGTGCAGGTCGACCACGGCGGCGCCGTTGCCGCAGATGGCCAGGCCGTGGCCGTGGACGTGATCGCTGACCACGTTCATCCAGCGGGCGGGGCGGCCGGTGACGAAGAAGACCTCGATACCGGCCGCCTCGGCGGCGGCCAGCGCGGCGACGGTCCGAGGGGAGACCGACTTGTCGTCGCGCAGCAGGGTGCCGTCGAGGTCGGTGGCGATCAACCGCGGCCGGATGGCGGCGGACGGGGTCCCGGGCTGTCTGGTCGCTGAGGTCACCTGGTCATTCTCGCGCATATGCCTGCACGGTCGTGCGGAAGTGCACACGGATGAGACGCAGATGACGCTCGGCGGGGCGACTGGCGGGCCGGGCCGGTCGCCCGGCCCCGGCGCGGTTCAGGCCAGCTGCGCCGGGGTTTCGACGGCGATCCGCTCGAAGACCTTCTCGTCCGCGGCGAAGTCGGAGTCCGGGATGGGCCAGTGGACGACGATCTCGGAGAAGCCCAGCGCCTGGTGGCGGCCGGCGAAGTCCACGAAGGCGTCCACGGACCCGAGCGGCCGGCCGCGGTCCGGGGTGAAACCGGTCAGCAGGACCTTCTCCAGCCCGGCCACGTCCCGCCCGGCGGCCTCGCACGCCTCGGACAGCCTGCCGATCTGACCGCGCAGCGCTTCGACGGACTGCTCGGGAGTGCCGGTCTCGTACAGCTTCGGGTCGCCGGTGGTCACCCAGGCCTGGCCGTACCGCGCGGCCAGCCTCAGACCGCGGGGGCCGGTGGCGGCCACCGCGAACGGCAGCCGGGGGCGCTGCACACAGCCGGGTATGTTCCGCGCCTCGTGCGCCGAGTAGAACCGGCCCTCCTGCGACACGGTGTCCTCGGTGAGCAGGCGGTCGAGGAGGGGCACGAACTCACCGAACCGGTCGGCGCGCTCCCGCGGGCTCCAGGGCTCCTGGCCCAGGGCGGTGGCGTCGAAGCCGGTGCCGCCGGCGCCGATGCCCAGGGTGACCCGGCCGCCGGAGATGTCGTCGAGGGTCACGAGTTCCTTGGCCAGCGTGACCGGGTGCCGGAAGTTGGGCGAGGTGACGAGCGTGCCCAGGCGCAGTCGGCCGGTGGCCGCCGCGGCCGCGGTCAGCGTCGGGAGCGCGCCGAACCAGGGGCCGTCCCGGAAGCTGCGCCAGGACAGGTGGTCGTACGTGTACGCCGTGTGGAAGCCGAGCTGTTCGGCGCGTACCCAGGACGCACGGCCGCCTTCGCTCCAGCGGCGGTACGGCAGGATCACGGTGCTCAGACGCAGACTCATGGGTCCGAGGGTAAGCGCCCGGCGCCGGCCGGTGCTCAGCGCGGGCCCGGAAAGCGCAGGTGACGCGGGGGCACGGCCGCAGTCAGCCAGACCCCGTTGGCGCTGACGCGGAACACATGGCCGTCGCGGTGCATGGCGCCGGAGTCGACGGTGAGCACCACGGGCCGGCCCCGCCGGGCGCCGACACGGGCGGCCATCTCCCGGTCGGCGGACAGGTGCACGTCGTGCCGGCCCATGGGCCTCAGGCCCTCCGCGCGGATCGCGTCCAGGCTGCGGTTCACCGTCCCGTGGTAGAGGTACGGCGGTGGAGTGGCCGGGGGCAGGCCGAGGTCGACCTCGATGCTGTGTCCCTGGCTGGCGCGGATCCTGTCGCCCTCCGTCACGAAGCGCTGTTTGTCGTTCGTGGCGACGACGTGGTCCAGCTCCTCGCGCGTGACCCGGAATCCGTGTGCGGTGGCCGCGGTGATCAGGGTGTCGATCTCCACCCAGCCGCCCGGGTCCGGCGTGATCCCGATGCGCTCGGGCTGGTGGCGCAGGTGTCTGGAGAGGTACTTGGACACCTGCACGGTGCGTCGTTCGTCCATGGGTCCAGCGTGCGGGAGAGACGTGGATCACGCAGGTTTTTTTCCCGGAGGGTTTGGTCCACAGCCAACTGCATTTATCCACAGGGGAATGGGCGAAGGTGTGGACAAGTGGGCCGCCGATCAGGGTCCTTCGGGGACTTCCGCCGCCGTGCCGGGTGGCGCGGCGAGTCGATCCGGCGCCCTTGAGGACGGCCGTGGGCCGGGCGGGGGCGGGGTCGCTCGCCCGCGCTTGCGGGGTGCCGCCGCGTACCCGTGCCGTCCAGCGGCACGACTGCTCGCGACGGCGCTCGGCGGCGCCGACCCCAGCCCGTGCTCAGTCCCGGCTCACCATTTCGGTTCCACCCGGGCGATCCTGCGCAGCGCGCCCGGCAGGAAGCGGGACAGCAGGTGGGCGGCCCGGGCTTCCGGGGTCACCGGGGCCACCGCCCTGTTGTGGGTCACCGCGTCCAGGACGGCGGCGGCGACCTTCTCCGGTGGGTAGTTGCGCAGGCCGTACAGGCGGGCGGACCGCTGCCGGCGGCGCCGCTCCTCGGCCTCGTCGACGCCGGTGAAGCGGGCCGTGGAGGTGATGCCGGTGTTGACGAAGCCGGGGCAGACCGCCGTGACGCCGATGTCCTGGGAGGCCAGTTCGGCACGCAGGCACTCGGAGAGCATCAGTACCGCCGCCTTGGAGGTGCTGTAGGCGGGCAGGGCACGGGAGGGCTGGTACGCCGCGGCCGACGCGATGTTGACGATGTGGCCGCCCTGGCCGCGCTCGGCCATGCGCGCGCCGAAGAGCCGGCACCCGTGGATGACCCCCCACAGGTTGACGTCCAGCACCTTGCGCCAGTCGTCGGGCGTCGTGGTGAAGAAGGAGCCCGACAGGCCGATGCCCGCGTTGTTGACCAGGACGTCCGGCACGCCGTACTCACGGTGGACCTTCTCGGCGAGCTTCTCCATGCTCTGCTCGTCGGAGACGTCCACGGGCTCGGCCCAGGCGTCGGGAGCGCCGGCCAGGCGGGACAGCTCGGCGGTGCGGGTCGCGGCGTCGGCGTCCCGGTCGACGGCGATCACGCGCGCGCCGGCCTCCGCGAAGGCGAACGCCGTCGCCCGGCCGATGCCGCTGCCGGCGCCGGTGATCAGCACCAGCTGTCCGCCGAACCGGTCGGCATGGCGGCCGGTGCCCTTCGGGACGGGACGGCCGCCTTCCACGGACGTGACGAATGCGGCGATCCACGCCGAGACCTGGTCGGGCCGGGTGCGCGGGACCCAGTGTCCGGCAGGGAGCGTGCGGCGGGTCAGCCGCGGCGCCCACCGGTCCAGGTCGTCGTAGAGCCGCTCGGACAGGAACGCGTCGCCCTGCGGCGTGATGAGCTGCACGGGCGCGTGTGCGTACGCGTCCGGGCGCGGCCTGCGCATCCGGGCGCGGACGTTGTCCCGGTACAGCCAGGCGCCGTGGGCCGCGTCGGTGGGCAGCGACGCGGTGGGGTAGTCACCGTCGGAGATCCGCTCGGCCCGTTCCAGGATCCGCGGCCAGCGCCTGCCGAGCGGGCCGCGCCAGGCCAGCTCCGGCAGGAGCGGGGTGTGCAGCAGGTAGACGTACCAGGAGCGGGCGCCCTGGCCGAGGAGCTGGCCGACCCGGCGGGGCGTGGGACGCCGCACGCGCGCGTTGATCCAGTGCCCGAAGTGGTCGAGGGACGGCCCGGAGATCGAGGTGAAGGAGGCGATACGGCCCTTTGTACGGCTCACCGTGACGAACTCCCAGGACTGCACCGAGCCCCAGTCGTGCCCGACGAGGTGCACCGGCCGGTCCGGGCTCACCGCGTCCACGACGGCGAGGAAGTCGTCCGTGAGCTTGGCGAGCGTGAAGCCCCCGCGCAGCGGCCGGGGTGCCGTGGACCGGCCGTGGCCCCGGACGTCGTACAGGACCACGTGGAAGCGGTCGGCGAGCCGGTCCGCGACCTGTGACCAGACCTCCTTGCTGTCCGGGTAGCCGTGCAGCAGGACGACCGTCGGCTGTTCCGGGTCGCCCAGCTCGGCCACGCACAGCTCGACCCCGCCGGTCCGCACCCAGCGCTCACGCGCGTCTTTCCGTGTCACTTCTCCTCCGCCCAGCGCCGCTCGTGCGGCAGGTCGTCGTCCAGCCAGAAGACGCTCTCCCCGGGGTCCCGGGAGTCGTTCACCACCAGGATCTCTCCCCGGGCTTCGCGCCCGTACCGTGGAAGCCGAGGTGGGGTGCCACCGCCCGCAGGCCGGCCGTGACGGGTGGTCCGAGAAGCGGTACGCAGACCCCGGCGGCGACCGGTCCTCGCGGCGGCCATGCGGCCGGCGGGCGGCCGGACAGGTGCGGTGACCGGCGGCGCCACCTCCCCCGGTGCGCGTGGCGAGCGATCACCCCCCAGGGGGTGCCCCCGGTGCCGGTTGGCCGGGTCCTGGCGGATCAGCAGCCGGTCCACGTCCTGTGCCGTCGGCATGCCGCCCCGTCCCGTCGTCCCGGCGCCTCGTCCCGGCGACGCGCCCCTCGACCGCGGTACGCGTCCGTGACCTCACTGGTGAATGTGACAGTTGTTAGAGGTGGCGTCAATACGGGTGATCCCCGACCGTGAACAACCACCGGCGGCCGTCCGGGCCCGCCCGTGGGCAGGCCTCCCTCAGGGGCCCCTACTACCTGGGTCTGACGTGAAACGGCTCTGAAGTCTGACGACCGGCGTGGTCCGGATCACTACTGTCTGAGGCGTGACTGTGATCGCGACCGAAAGCCTGAGCAAGCGGTTCCCCCGGGTGACCGCGCTCGACCGGCTGTCCGTGGACATCGGACCCGGTGTGACCGGACTCGTCGGGGCCAACGGCGCCGGCAAGTCCACCCTGATCAAGATCCTGCTGGGTCTGTCCCCCGCCACGGAGGGCCGCGCCGAGGTGCTCGGCCTCGACGTGGCCACCAAGGGCGCCGCCATCCGCGAGCGCGTCGGATACATGCCGGAGCACGACTGCCTGCCGCCGGACGTCTCGGCCACCGAGTTCGTCGTGCACATGGCCCGCATGTCCGGCCTGCCGCCCACCGCGGCCCGCGAGCGCACCGCCGACACGCTGCGCCACGTCGGCCTGTACGAGGAGCGGTACCGCCCGATCGGCGGCTACTCGACGGGCATGAAGCAGCGGGTGAAGCTCGCCCAGGCGCTGGTGCACGACCCGCAGCTGGTGTTCCTGGACGAGCCGACCAACGGCCTGGACCCGGTCGGCCGCGACGAGATGCTCGGCCTGATCCGCCGCATCCACACCGACTTCGGCATCTCCGTCCTGGTCACCTCCCACCTGCTGGGAGAGCTGGAGCGCACCTGCGACCACGTCGTCGTCGTCGACGGCGGCAAGTTGCTGCGCTCCAGTTCCACCACCGACTTCACCCAGACCACGACCACCCTGGCGATCGAGGTCACCGACAGCGACGACCACCCCGACGGCACCCGCGCGGTCCGCGAGGCGCTCCACGCGCGCGGGGTCGACACGCACGCCGAGTCGGGCGGCCTGCCCGGCGCCGGACACATCCTGCTGCTGACCGCCGCGGGCGAGGAGACGTACGACCTCGTCCGGGACGTGGTCGCGGACCTCGGGCTCGGCCTGGTGCGCATGGAACAGCGCCGGCACCACATCTCCGAGGTGTTCACCAGCGGCGACGAACAGCGGAAGGAGGCCGTCGGCCATGGCGGTTGAGCATTCCCCGGCAGCGCCCACCGGCGACCGGTCCCGCATCCACGACATCGGCTACCGCGGCTACGACGGCCCCCGCCTCGGCCGCGCCTACGCCCGCCGTTCGCTGTACTCGCAGTCCCTGCGCGGCGCCTACGGTCTCGGCCGGTCGGTGAAGTCCAAGGTGCTGCCGATGCTGCTGTTCGCGGTGATGTGCGTGCCCGCCGCCATCATGGTGGCCGTCGCCGTCGCCACCAAGGCGCACGAACTGCCGGTGTCCTACACCCGGTACGCGATCACCATGCAGGCCGTGATCAGCCTGTACGTCGCCTCGCAGGCCCCCCAGGCGGTCTCCCGCGACCTGCGCTTCAAGACCGTACCGCTGTACTTCTCGCGGCCCATCGAGAGCGCCGACTACGTACGCGCGAAGTTCGCGGCGCTCGCCTCGGCCCTGTTCGTCCTCACCGGCGCACCGCTGCTCGTGATGTACATCGGCGCGCTGCTGTCCAAGATGGGCTTCGCCCACCAGACCGAGAAATTCGCCCAGGGACTGGTCTGCGTGGCCCTGCTCTCCCTGCTCTTCGCCGGCATCGGCCTGGTCATCGCCGCCTTCACGCCGCGCCGGGGCTTCGGTATCGCCGCCGTGATCGCCGTGCTGACCATCTCCTACGGCGCCGTGTCGACGCTCCAGGCCATCGCCGACGCCCAGGGCAGCGGCGACGCCGTCCCGTGGATCGGCCTGTTCTCGCCGGTCACGCTGATCGACGGTGTGCAGTACGCCTTCCTCGGCGGCAGCTCCGGCTTCCCCGGCGGGGTCGGCCCGTCCAGCGGGGAGGGCGTCGTGTACGTCGTCCTCCTCCTGGCCCTCGTCGCGGCCTGCTACGGCCTCCTGAACCGCCGCTACAAGAAGGTGGGACTGTGACCACGCTCACCATCGACCACGTGTCCCGCTGGTTCGGCAACGTCGTCGCCGTCAACGACATCACCATGACCATCGGCCCCGGCGTCACCGGCCTGCTCGGCCCCAACGGCGCCGGGAAGTCCACCCTGATCAACATGATGGGCGGCTTCCTCGCCCCCTCCACCGGCACCGTCACCCTCGACGGACAGCCGGTCTGGCGCAACGAGACCATCTACCGGCACATCGGCATCGTCCCCGAGCGGGAGGCGATGTACGACTTCCTCACCGGCCGTGAGTTCGTCGTCGCCAACGCCGAGCTGCACGGCCTGGGCGCCAAGGCGGCCCAGCGCGCCCTCGCCACGGTCGAGATGGAGTACGCGCAGGACCGGAAGATCTCCACGTACTCCAAGGGCATGCGGCAGCGCGTGAAGATGGCGAGCGCCCTCGTCCACGACCCGTCGCTGCTCCTGCTGGACGAGCCGTTCAACGGCATGGACCCGCGTCAGCGCATGCAGCTGATGGAGTTGCTGCGCAGGATGGGCGACGAGGGCCGCACGGTCCTGTTCTCCTCGCACATCCTCGAGGAGGTGGAGCAACTCGCCCGGCACATCGAGGTCGTCGTCGCCGGACGCCACGCGGCCAGCGGTGACTTCCGCCGGATCCGCCGTCTGATGACCGACCGCCCGCACCGCTACCTGGTGCGCTCCAGCGACGACCGCGCCCTCGCGGCCGCGCTGATCGCCGACCCGTCGACGTCCGGCATCGAGGTCGACGTGACCGAGGGCGCGCTGCGCGTCCAGGCCGTCGACTTCGGCCGCTTCACCGCCCTGCTGCCGAAGGTCGCCAGGGACCACGGCATCCGACTGCTCACGGTCTCGCCGTCCGACGAGTCCCTGGAGTCCGTCTTCTCGTACCTGGTCGCGGCGTAGGAGGCCCATGATGTATGACCCCACCGTCGCCCGACTCACCTACCGAGCCCTGCTCGGCCGCCGCCGGGCCCTCATCCTCGGCGCGCTGCCGCTGCTGCTGATCGTGATCTCCGTGGCCGTGCGCGGCCTGACCGGGGCCGACGACCAGACGGCGGCGGACGTTCTCGGCGGCTTCGCGCTCGCCACCATGGTGCCGATCATCGGTGTCATCGCGGGGACGGGCGCGATCGGCCCGGAGATCGACGACGGCTCCGTCGTCTACCTGCTGTCCAAGCCGCTCAAGCGGCCCACCATCATCCTGACCAAGCTGATCGTCGCCGTCGCCGTCACCATGGTCTTCTCGGCGGTGCCGACCCTGGTCGCCGGCCTGATCCTGAACGGCAACGGCCAGCAGATCGCCGTGGCCTACACGGTCGCCGCGCTGGTCTCCTCCATCGCCTACTCCGCGCTGTTCCTGCTGCTGGGCACGGTCTCCCGGCACGCGGTGGTCTTCGGGCTCGTCTACGCGCTGGTCTGGGAGGCGCTGTTCGGCTCCCTGGTGCCGGGTGCGCGCACGCTGAGCGTCCAGCAGTGGTCGCTGGCCGTCGCCCACAAGCTGGCCGGCGGGGACCTGGTGACGTCCGAGGTGGGCCTGCCGACGGCCACCGTCCTGCTGGTGGCGGTCACCGTGCTCGCCACCTGGTACGCCGGGCAGAAGCTGCGGGCGCTGACGCTGGCGGGCGAGGAGTAGGCCTCGGCGAGCCGCCGGGGGCCCGACGGGGGCGCCACTGCGGTCCGGGCGGATGTCCGGACCGGCTTCTCGAGAGGTCCGCCGCGCGAGCACGGGGAAGAGGTACGGGGGCCGCGCGAGCGGCCCCCGTCGCGTCCGCGCTCGGTGACGGGCCGCGGGCCCGCCGCGCGGGCCCTACGCCAGCGACCGCTCCAGCACGACCGCGATGCCGTCGTCCTCGTTGGAGGCCGTCACCTCGTCGGCCACGGCCTTCAGTTCCTGGTGGGCGTTGGCCATGGCCACGCCCCGGGACGCCCAGGCGAACATCGGGATGTCGTTGGGCATGTCGCCGAAGGCGATGGTGTCGGCGGCCTTCAGGCCGAGCCGGCGGGCGGCGAGGGACAGGCCCGTGGCCTTGGACAGGCCGAGCGGGAGCAGTTCCACGATGCCCTCGCCCGCCATGGCCACCGTGACGAAGCCGCCGGCCGCCTGCCGGGCGGCGTCCGCCAGCTCGTCGTCGCCCAGTGTCGGATGCTGTATGTAGATCTTGTTCAGGGGAGCGGTCCAGATGTCGGACGCGTCCGTGAACGGTGTCGCGGGCAGCCTGCCCGTGACCGCGTACCCCGGGCCCACCAGGACCTCGCCGTCGAGGCCGTCCCGGCTGGCCGCCAGGTACAGCGGGCCGACCTCGGCCTCGATCTTGGCGAGAGCCACGCCCGCCAGCTGCCGGTCCAGGGTGACGGAGGTCAGCAGGCGGTGGCTGCCGGCGTCGTACACCTGGGCGCCCTGGCCGCAGACGGCGAGGCCGTCGTAGCCGAGGTCGTCCAGGATGTGCCGGGTCCAGGGCACCGCACGGCCGGTGACGACGATGTGCGCGGCGCCCGCCGCGGTCGCCGCGGCGAGCGCCTCCCGGGTGCGCTGCGAGATCGACTCGTCGGAGCGCAGCAGCGTGCCATCGAGGTCGGTGGCTATGAGCCCGTACGGGAAGGTCACCGGGACACCGGCTCCAGGACCTCACGGCCGCCCAGGTAGGGGCGCAGCACCTCGGGCACCCGGACGGAGCCGTCGGCCAGCTGGTGGTTCTCCAGGATCGCCACGATCGTGCGCGGGACGGCGCACAGCGTGCCGTTGAGCGTGGCGAGCGGCTTGACCTGCTTGCCGTCGCGGACCCGGATGGACAGGCGGCGGGACTGGAACTCGGTGCAGTCCGAGGTCGAGGTCAGCTCGCGGTACTTGCCCTGGGTCGGGATCCACGCCTCGCAGTCGTACTTGCGGGCGGCCGAGGAACCGAGGTCACCGGAGGCGACGTCGATCACGCGGAACGGCAGCTCCAGCGACTCCAGCCACTGCTTCTCCCACGCCAGCAGGCGCTGGTGCTCGGCCTGCGAGTCCTCGGGAGCGACGTACGAGAACATCTCGACCTTGTCGAACTGGTGCACGCGGAAGATGCCCCGCGTGTCCTTGCCGTGCGAGCCGGCCTCGCGGCGGAAGCAGGGCGAGAAGCCCGCGTACCGCAGCGGCAGCTTGTCCGCGTCGATGATCTCGTCCATGTGGTAGGCCGCCAGCGGGACCTCGGAGGTGCCGACCAGGTACAGGTCGTCCTTGTCGAGGTGGTAGACGTCCTGGGCGGCCTGGCCGAGGAAGCCGGTGCCCGCCATGGACTGCGGGCGGACCAGCGCAGGGGTGAGCATCGGCGTGAAACCGGCCGCGGAGGCCTGCGCGATCGCCGCGTTCACCAGGGCCAGCTCCAGCAGGGCGCCGACACCGGTGAGGAAGTAGAAACGGGAGCCGGAGACCTTGGCGCCGCGCTCGACGTCGATCGCGCCGAGCAGCTGACCCAGTTCCAGGTGGTCCCTGGGCTCGAAGCCCTCGGCGCCGAAGTCACGGATCGTGCCGTGCGTCTCCAGCGTGACGAAGTCCTCCTCGCCGCCGACGGGCACGTCGGGGTGGACGAGGTTGCCGAGCCGGAGCAGCAGCTCCTGGGTCTCGGAGTCGGCCGCGTCGCGCTCGACGTCGGCGGCCCTGACGTCGGCCTTCAGCTGCTCGGCACGCTTGAGCAGCTCGGCCTTCTCGTCGGGGGAGGCCTTGGGGATCAGCTTGCCGAGCTGCTTCTGCTCGGCGCGCAGCTCGTCGAAGCGGACGCCGGAGGACCTGCGCCGCTCGTCGGCAGACAGGAGAGCGTCGACGAGCGCGACGTCCTCTCCACGGGCGCGCTGGGAGGCGCGCACACGGTCGGGGTCCTCACGGAGCAGGCGAAGGTCAATCACGGGGCCAAGGCTACCGGTGCGCGGTCGTGGCTCACGAATCACTATTCCGTGGTGTTGCGATTCGCCGCTTACGTTCCGTTATGAGGTAATTGCCGACAGTGTCAAGTAAAAGTGTCCCACCCCCTGGGGCGGGTCACGTGCCGGCCGTCGCGTTGACCGGATCTCCTTGTGGCGAGCGGGATTTGGCGGCTCGATTGTCCACAGCGATCCGCACCCTGCGAAGAGTTATCCACAGGCTGTGTGGAAGATCTGTGGATTTCGGAATCGATCACTCCGGAAAGCTCGGACGGGTCGAAGAATTCCCGGGTCAAACCCCGTCGAGACCTGCGTTCGGGTGGAAAACGATCGCCCCAAAAGGTGAATCGAAGCAAACGGGTGAACGAAGCGTGGCCTTACGGGAAGTGACGGCGGCGATGCGTTCCAGGGCGATTTGTCGACCTGACGGGCCTCCGCTGTCGACTTGTCCCCAGGTCGAGAAGGGTCCCTGTGGATAACTCCTGTGGATAACGCTGGTATGCAGGTACGACCGGCTGGAACGGCTGGTCAGAACCGGCCGTCCTGGCAGCGTGCCACCCAGTCCGACGCCGCCATGAACTCATCGTCCGACGTCCCGGGCAGTGTCGGACGGGCCGCGTCCGGCGTGATGTCCGCGCGGGGGTAGGAACCCAGGAAGCGCACCTGGAGACAGATGCGCTTCAGACCCATCAGCGTCTCCGCCATCCGCCGGTCGGAGATATGGCCTTCGGCGTCGATGCAGAAGCAGTAGTTGCCGATACCGGCGCCGGTCGGCCGGGACTGGAGCAGCATGAGGTTGATGCCGCGCGAGGCGAACTCGCCGAGCAGGTCGCGCAGGGCACCGGGGTGGTCGTCCCGCTGCCACAGCACCACCGAGGTCTTGTCGGCACCGGTGGGCGCGGCGGGCCGGGCCGGGCGGCCGACCAGCACGAACCGGGTCTGGGCGTTCTCCGCGTCGTGGATGCCGGTCTCCAGCGCCTCCAGGCCGTACCGGGCGGCGGCGAACTCACCGGCGAACGCGGCGTCGTAGCGGCCCTCCTGGACCAGGCGGGCGGCGTCCGCGTTGGAGGCCGCCGACTCCCAGACCGCCTCCGGGAGGTGGGCGCGCAGCCAGTTCCGCACCTGCGGCTGGGCCGCGGGGTGGGCGGAGACGGTCTTGATGTCTGTGAGCTTCGTGCCGGGCCGGACGAGCAGCGCGAAGGTGATGGACAGCAGCACCTCGCGGTAGATCGTCAGCGGAGCGCCCGCGACCAGCTCGTCCAGGGTGGTGGTGATCCCGCCCTCGACCGAGTTCTCGATCGGCACGAACGCGGCCTCGGCCTCACCCGCCCGGACCGCGTCCAGCGCGGACTGCACCGACACGTACGGGATCAGCTCCCGGGTGGCCGCCTCCGGAAGCGTGCGCAGGGCGACCTCCGTGAAGGTGCCCTCCGGGCCGAGATAGGCATAGCTCGCTGGCATGCCCTCACCCTAATGGCCGCGCGGCCGGCCGGCCCCGCCGTGTCATGTGCGCCACTCGACCGGGTGGTTTCGATCCGGATCGTCCCACCGGCGGGCGCCGATGCGCGTACGCGGTCAGCCCTCCAGCAGTCGCTGTCCCACGTACTCGCCCTCGGCCGCGCCACCCGGCACGGCGAACAGGCCGCTCGCCTCGTGACGGATGTACTTCGACAGCGCGTCGCCCCGGTCGAGCTTGCGCTGCACGGGCACGAAGCCGCGCAGAGGGTCCGCCTGCCAGCAGATGAAGAGGAGGCCGGCGTCGGGCGTGCCGTCCGGGTCGATGCCGTCGTGGTAGGAGAAGGGGCGCCGGAGCATGGTCGCGCCGCCGTTCCGGTCGGGCCGGGTGATCCGGGCGTGCGCGGTGAGCGGGACGACGTACTCGCCGTGGGCGTCGGTCTTCTCCAGGTCCATCGGGGTCGTCTCCTCGCCCCCCGACAGCGGCGCCCCGTCGGCCTTGCGGCGCCCGATGACCTGCTCCTGCGCCGTGAGCGACAGCTTCTCCCAGTCGTCCAGGAGCATGCGGATGCGGCGTACGACGGCGTAGGAGCCGTCCGCCATCCACGCGGGTTCACCCGACGCGGGTACGAAGATCCGCTTCTCGAAGTCGGTGTCGGCCGGTTCGGGGTTGCGGGTGCCGTCGAGCTGGCCCATGAGGTTGCGGGCCGTCATGGGGTGGGCGGTGGCGCCAGGGCTGCGGTTGAAGCCGTTCATCTGCCAGCGCACCCGCGCGGCGGAGCCCGCGTCCTTCTGGATCGCGCGCAGGGCGTGGAAGGCGACGAGGGCGTCGTTCGCGCCGATCTGCACCCACAGGTCGCCGTCGCTGCGCGCCCTGTCGAGGCGGTCGGAGGAGAAGTCCGGCAGCGGGTCGAGGGCGCCGGGCCGCTGCTTCTCCAGACCGGTCCGCGCGAAGAAACTGCGACCGAAACCGAAGGTGAGGGTCAGTGAGGAGGGACCCGCGTCCCGGGCCACACCGGTGTCGTCGTGCGGGGCGGCCTCGCCCGCCATCAGCCGTTCGGCCGTCGCCGACCAGCGGCGCAGCAGGGCCGTCGCCTGCTTCCGGCCCGCGCCCGCCGTCAGGTCGAAGGCGACGAGGTGGCCGCAGGCCTGAAGTCCCTCGGTGATGCCGGGCTGATGTTTCCCGTGAAACATCGCCCGGCCTGAGCCCACCGAGGACAGCGGAGCGGCCTGGGCGGGCGCGGCGGCGTACCCCACGGCGCCGCCCGCCGCGCCGAGCACGAGCCCGGTGGCACCGGCCGTGCCGAGCAGGGCGCGCCGGGAGACACCGCGCGCCCCGGACACGCGATCGGTCACCGGTGTGCCGGGCGTACGGCTCTGCGGGAGGAACTGGTCGGGCATGGTGGTTCAGCCGATCTGCGCGCGCTTGGAGACGGTCGTCTGGTCGATGTCGGAGGTGCGGACCGTGATGGCGACGGTCCAGTCGCCGGCCATGGGAATCTGCACCTCGCTCGCCGACCAGTGACCGGTGGTGATGTGGTCGGGGGTCACGGGCAGCGGGCCGATCTTCTTCGCCTCGAGCGTGAAGGAGATCTTCACCTCCGGGACGTCGAAGGCCCGGCCGTTGGGACGCTGGACATAGACGTGCATCTCGTTGCCGCCCACGCGCGCGGGGTCGAGGTCGATGCTCACGACGCCCTTGCCGTCGGTGCCGCCGGTGTCGAACGGCATGTCCAGGGTGAGCGCCCCGGACGAGGCCGAGGCGGCGGAGCCGGACGTGGCCGAGGTGGCGGCCTTGGCCTCCTGCTCGGTGCGGCCCGGCTCGGTCTGGGTCAGCGCGGTGGTGACGGCGAGCAGCACCAGGGCGACCCCGGTCTCGGCGAGCACCGAGCGGCGCAGGCCGGAGCGGTGCGGGTCGGCATCGCGCAGCCGTTTGCGCCGGGTGGCGTCGACGGCCGCGCGCTGCCGGGCGAGCTGGGCGGCCCGCCGGGAGTCACCCTCGCCGGAACCAGGACCAGAACCAGAACCGGACTCGGACTCGGACTCGAACCCGGACCCGGACTCGAACCCGGACTCGGACTCGGACCCGGACTCGAATCCGGACTCGGGCTCGGATCCGGACCCGGAAGCGGCATCGGAGCCGTCGTCGGCCCCTTCAGCGTCGCCCGTGGTCCCCTTGCCCTCCCCCGCCGCCGTGCCGCCGGCCCCGGCGTCGGTGCCGCCACCGCCGCCCTTGCCGCCACCGGCCGCCCGCGATGCGGTGACCTGTTCCCTGGCCCGGGACTTCTGCGCCTTTCCGGCCCGCACGGCCGGGTCCGTCAGCTGGGCCGTCCAGCGCCGGGACACCACCGCGACGCCGACCAGCAGCGCCACCAGCCCGATCTTGACCAGCAGCAGCTGCCCGTACCGCGTGTCGGTGAACGCCGACCAGGAGCCGAGCTGCCGCCAGGACTGGTAGACGCCGGTGGCGACGAGCGTGAGGACGGAGCCGGAGGCGACCCGGGAGAACCGCCGTACGGCGGCTGCCCCGACCGGGGTCTCGGCGGGCGCCCGGTACAGGGCGACCAGCAGCGCGGTGAGCCCGCCCAGCCAGGCGGCGACGGCCAGCAGATGGACGACGTCGACCGGCATGGCGATGCCCGGCTGGAGCCCTGTGGAGGCGTGTTCGGCCATCGCCCAGCTGGTCGCCAGGCCGGCCGCGACGACGCCCCCGCCGACCGCGAGTCCGAAGGTCAGGTCGCGCTTCTCCCGCTGCTCCTCGCGCCGGGTGTAGGTACCGAAGAGGACGGCGACGAACAGCGCCGCGGCGGCGAGCAGCAGCAGCCGGGAGACCAGTGCGGCACCGGTCTTGGTCTGGAGCACCTGGCCGAGCAGACCGAGGTCGAAGACGTCGGCGAACTCGCCGGAGGTGGTGTACGAGCCGCGCAGGAGCAGCAGCCACAGGGTGGCCGCGGTCAGCGCGACCCAGCCGCCGGCCACCAGCCGTTGCAGGGCCCGTACGCCCGCGCCGCGCTGCCAGCAGGCGAGGACGAAGGCCGCACCACCGGCGAGAACGATGAAACCGGCGTACGACAGGTACCGTCCGAACGCGTACAGCGCGCCCACGACTCCGCCGCCCGCGGCCGGTCCCGTGTTCTGCACGACGGTCCGCGAGGGCGCGCCGATGGAGAACGTGTAGGCACCGGAGACGGGGTGGCTGTCCGCCGAGACGACCTGGTAGGTGACGGTGTAGGTGCCCTTGCCGAGGCCGCTCCTGAGCCGCACGGCGTACGTCGTTCCGCTGATGTTCGCGGGGCTGCCCGTCTGGACCGGCTTGCCCCTGGGATCCAGGACGCGCAGGGAGTCGTCGTTCATCGCCACCTTCTCGGAGAAGGTGAGCGACACCTGGGTGGGTGCCTTGTCGGCCACCACCCCCTGTGCGGGGTCACTGCCGGTCAGTGCCGCGTGCGCGGAGGCCGGTCCGGCGCCCGCCAGCAGCGCGCCGGTGACGGCGAGCAACAGCAGCACCAGGTACCGCAGGCGGGGGGTGATGGTCCGGGTCACGGTGTTCCCTCCCTCAGTGGCCGGTCGACGGGTGGTACGTGGCGGACTCCACCGGCATCTCGACGGTGAGGCGCCCCGACCGGGCGAACGTGAGCTTCACGGTGACCGTCTGGCCCTGCTTCGGCGCACGCCGCAGCTTCTCGAACATCAGATGGTTGCCGCCGCTCTCGAACACGAGCCGGCCGTGGGCGGGCACCGTGAAGGAAGACTTCTCCGTCATGGTGCCGCCCTGCGTGCTGTGCATGGTCACCTGGCCGGCGACGTCACTGCTGACCGCGGTCAGCTCGTCCCCGGTGCCGCCCTTGTCGGTGATCGTCAGGAAGCCGGCGGCCATGTCGGCCGAGACCGGCTGGGGCATGTAGGGCGAGCTGACGGACAGCTCGGCCCGGTCCGGCCCGGAGGCGGAACCGGACCCGGAGCAGCCCGTGAGGGCCAGGGCGCCGGCGAGCGCACCGGCGGCCAGGACGGCCCTGCTGCGCGTCACGGGTTGGCTCCCCTGACGAGCTTGGGCAGGTCCCGGCTGTAGTCGTCGACCGTGGTGTCCTCGCCGTAGAGGACGTAACCGGCGTCCGTCTTCGGGGAGAAGGCGATGACCTGGGTGCCGTGCACCGAGACGAGCTTGCCGTTCTTGTCCTTCGTCGTCGGCTCCACCGAGATGCCGACCGAGCGGGCCCCGGCCTTGACGGCGGCGAAGTCGCCGGTCAGGCCGATGAACCGGGGGTCGATGCCCTTCAGCCACTTGCCCAGTTCGGCGGGGGTGTCGCGGCCGGGGTCGGTGGTGACGAACACGACCCGCAGATCGTTCTGCTCGCCCTTGGGCAGCGTCTTCTGGGCGACGGCGATGTTGCTCATCGTCGTGGGGCAGATGTCGGGGCAGTGGGTGTAGCCGAAGTAGAGCAGGGTCGGGTGGCCCTCGGTCTCCTTGCGGAGGTCGTACTTCCTGCCGTGGGTGTCGGTGAGGACCAGGTCCGGCTTCGTGAACGGCTGGTCGAGAACGGTGGCGGCCTTGCCCGCGTCCGACCCTCCCGAGACGACGGCGACCGGTGCGTCACCGTCGTCGCCGGTGCCGCAGGCGGAGAGGGTCAGGGTGGCGGCCGCGAGCATCACGGCCGCGGCGAACGTCTTCTTGCGCATAGGAAAATGTCCCAGATGTGTTGATCCCGGCGCGCACCGGGGTCGTAGGACGGCGTCCTCGGCCGGGGCCGGCGGACAGCGTCGTACGACGCCCGGCGCGCGCTGGGGAAAGGGGCTCAGGCGGTGCGGCGGCGGCCCGCGAGGACGCCGTAGGCCACGCCCGCGACGCCGACGACGATGCCGATCACGCCGAGCACGCGCGCGGTGGTGTCACTGCCGCTGCCGGAGTCCCCGGCGGCGGCCGTCTTCCCGCTCTTGCCGTCCGTGTCGTCGTCGGCGGCGGCCGTCGTGCCGTGGTGGTCGTCGCCGGAGGCGGCCGTCAGCTCGAGGACGGGGGCCGGGTTCTCCGGCTCGTCCTCGCCCTTCTGCGGCACCTCGATCCAGCGCACCACCTCCTTGTTCGAGTACGTCTGCACCGCCTTGAACACCAGCTGGTCGGTGTTCTCGGGCAGGGCGCCCAGGGAGAGGGGGAACTTCTGGAAGTAGCCGGGAGCGATGCCCTTGCCGCCGTCGGCGGTCCAGGTCACCTTGGTGACGGCCTCGTCGATCTTCTCGCCGTGCATCGTCAGCGGCTTGGCGAGCGTGGACTTGGTGACGTCGATCTTCCAGCCGGGGATCGGCTGCGGCATCACCGAGGCGATCGGGTGGTCGGCCGGGAGGTTGACCTCGATCTTGGTGGTCGAGGCGTTGTCACGCTCGTTGGGGACCTTGAAGTCCACGACCGCGTAACCGCCCTTGGCCGCGGTGCCCTCCGGCTGCACGCTGACGTGCGCGAAAGCGGGAGCCGAGAGGACGAGGACGGCCGAGCCCGAGACGGCAGCGGCGGCGGCGATACGAGAAGCCTTCATGGAAGGAAGTACTCCACTCTGATTCGGATCCGGTGGTGAAGAGGAATACGCGCGTGCGTGGCCGGCGTGTTGGCCGGACCGCTGGAAAAAGACGCACGCGCGCGTGCCGCGTGTCGGCGGCCCACCGGGGTCCGTGGAGCGGGGGTCGCGTCAGGCGGCGAGGAGGAACGCGGCGGCGGGCGGGCCGCGTCGGATCACCGTGTGCTGGAGGGCGGCGGTGTGCGGGGCCGGGGCCTCGTCGCGGTCGGTACGACGGCCGCGCGGGCCGGGCTCGACGGCGGGCAGCAGCCCGACACACAGGGCGTGCGCCAGTGCGAGCGCCGCGCGCAGGGACCGTACGAGCGCCCCCTCCGCGACTCCGTGCGCCGACAGCTCGATCAGCCGCAGCACGGCGAGGTCCCCGCGGCGCAACAGCCAGCCGGCGGCGACGGCCGCGAGCACGTGGCCGAGCAGCATCGGCAGCGAGGGCAGCAGCCCCGTGGCGGAGCCGGTGGCGTCGTGCGCGTGGTGCAGGGCGGGCAGGGCGCCCGTCGGCCGGCCGGCGCGGTCGATGAGGCGCGCGTCGAGCAGCAGCCGGAAGGCGTGCCCCGGCGTCAGGGACGACGGGGCCGAGCCGCACACCAGGTGTGCGGCCCGCTCGACGAGCGCGCTGTCGCTCAGCGTTCCGCCGGCGGAGGCCCCCGGCCCGGACGACGCCATCGACGTCATCGTCATCCCGCCGGAGGCCGCCACGGCCCCGTGCTGGCCCAGCCCGAACAGCGTGTGCAGCACGGTCTGGCCGAGGGCGAGGAGCGCGGTGATACCCGGCAGCGAACGGGCCCGCCCGGCGAGCGGGGCCACCAGCAGCAGGGAGCCGAGGAAGCCCGCGCCCAGCGTCCACAGCGGCAGGCGCGCGCAGGAGGCCAGGGTGTGCCCGGCCGCGGCCAGCGCGACGCAGACCGCGGCGAACACCGCGGCCCGCAGCATCCGGAGCCCGGCTCCGGGGCGCGCCGTGCGCGGGTGGGGGGCAGTCATGGCGGGGTCATCATCGCACTGCGCCCGCCGGGCACCTACGGCAGGGCGGCCGAGCCCTCCCCTCATACACCGAATCCTCTCCCGGCGCATCGACTGTATGGGCGGCGTCACGCCCACGCTGTGCTTACGGGTGCCTACAGGCGGCAATAGGTAACGGTATGTCGAGCCGCGGCCGGGAGGCTGGAGCATGAGCATCTGGTGGTCACTCCATCTGCGGCGCGACGCCGCGAGCGTGCCGCTCGCCCGGCGGCTGCTGATCGGCACCATGGAGACGGCGGGCGTCGACCCGGAGATCTCGTACGACCTGTCCGTCGCCCTGAGCGAGGCCTGCGCGAACGCCGTCGAGCACGGCGGGGACACCGCGCCCGGTGCCTCGGAGGCGTACCGGGTGACCGCGTACCTCGACGGCGAGAAGTGCCGTATCGAGGTGGCCGACTGGGGGCCCGGTTGCGTCCGTACCCAGGACATCCGGCCCGCCCGCCCGGACGCCGAGCACGGCCGCGGTCTGTGTCTGATCCGGGAACTCGCCGACCACGTCCACATCGGGCCCAAGTCGGGCCGGGGCGGGACGGTGGTCAGCTTCGACAAGATCCTCAAGTGGACGAAGGACCCCTCCCTGCTCACGGCCTGACGCGGCAGGCCACCGGGACGCGTGCGACGGCGGCCGGCGCGTGTGAGGCGGGCCCGGACAGCCGGCAGGCACGCGGGTGGGACCACGAGGGCCCCGGCCCGCGCCCGGTGCCGGCGCGCGCCCTCGCCGGCGCCCGCCGGTTCAGTCGCCGGTTCCCAGCACCCGCGCCAGCGCCTCCAGCGCCTGCGGGTACGTCCCTTCCCGGGGCGTGCCGTAGCCGACGACCAGGCCCTGCGGCATGCCGGGGCCGGGGGTGTGCCAGTGGCCGCCGAGGGTGCCGAGCGCCAGTCCCTCCGCCTCCGCGCGGGCCAGCACCTCGGCCTCGTCCGGCACCTCGATCAGCGCGTGCAGCCCGGCCGCGATCCCACGGACGCTCCGGTGCGCCCCCAGCCGGTGGAGGAGCTGGTCCCGGCGCCGCCGGTAGCGAAGCCGGCACGCGCGCACGTGCCGGTCGTACGCGTGGCTGTCGATCAGCTCGGCGAGCGCCAGCTGGCCGATGGTCTCGGTGTGGTGGTCGCTGTGCAGCTTGGCGTCGGTGACCGCGTCGACCAGGTGCGGCGGCAGCACCATCCAGCCCAGTCGCAGCGCCGGGCCGAGGGTCTTGGAAGCCGTGCCCAGGTACGCCACCTGGCCGGGCGCCGTCCCCTGCAACGCGCCCACCGGCTGCCGGTCGTAGCGGAACTCGCCGTCGTAGTCGTCCTCGACGACCAGCCCGCCCCGCGCGCGTGCCCAGTCGGTCAGCGCCCGGCGCCGCTCCGGGTGCAGGGTCACCCCGGTCGGGTACTGGTGGGCCGGCGTGACCACCACCGCCGCCGCCTCGCCCAGCTCCCCGGGCCGTACCCCGTCCGTGTCGACCGGGGCGGGCAGCACCGTCCCGCCGTTGCGCCGCACCACTTCCCGGTGGAAGGGCAGCCCGGGGTCCTCCATGGCGACCGCGGCGCCGTCCAGTACCCGCGTCAGGAGCGCCAGGCCCTGCACGTATCCGGAGGTGACGACGATCCGCTCCGGTGGCGCGAACACCCCGCGCGCCCGCCCCAGGTAGCCGGAGAGCGCGGTGCGCAGCTCGGTCCGGCCGCGCGGGTCGCCGTAGTCGTACGCCAGTGAGGGTGCCGTCGCGATGGCGCGGCGCAGCGCGCGCAGCCAGGCCGCGGCCGGGAAGGCGCCGACGTCGGGGCTGCCGGGGCGCAGGTCGAAACGCGGCGCACGCGCGCCCGCGGACGTCTCCGGCCGCTGCGCCTGTACGGCCGGCAGCTCGGCGACCCGGGTGCCCGAGCCCTGCCGGGCCGTGAGGTAGCCCTCGGCGACGAGCTGGTCGTAGGCGGCCTTGGCGGTGCCGCGCGAGATGCCCAGTTCCGCCGCGAGGCGCCGGGTGGCCGGCAGCCGAGTGCCGGGGGCGAGCCGCCCGTCCCGCACGGCGTCCCGCAGGGCCCGCTCCAGCCCGGCCCGGCGCCCGTCCGCCGTGTCGGGTTCGAGATGCAGGTCCACGCCCACGCCGGACCGGTGACCGTCCACGCACACCCTCCCCCCCGGGCGCGTGAGACCTTCGCGCGCCCGCCCCCCCATGCCGATGGCCGGGCACCACCGCGGCGCCCGGCCATCATCGTCCTGTTCGTACGGGTCAGCCCTGCAGGGCGGCCATCCACGCCTCGACCTCGTCGGACCGCCGCGGCAGCCCGGCCGACAGGTTCCGGTTGCCGTCCTCCGTGACGAGGATGTCGTCCTCGATGCGGACGCCGATGCCCCGGTACTCCTGCGGAACCGTCAGGTCGTCGGCCTGGAAGTACAGGCCCGGCTCGACGGTGAGCACCATGCCCGGCTCCAGGGTGCCGTCGACGTACGTCTCCACGCGGGCGGCCGCGCAGTCGTGGACGTCCAGGCCCAGCATGTGGCCGGTGCCGTGCAGCGTCCAGCGGCGCTGAAGGCCCAGCTCCAGGACGCGCTCGACCGGGCCCTCGGCCAGGCCCCACTCGACGAGCTTCTCGGCGAGCACGCGCTGGGCGGCGTCGTGGAAGTCGCGGTACTTGGCGCCCGGCCGCACGGCCGCGATGCCGGCCTCCTGGGCCTCGTACACGGCGTCGTAGATCTTCTTCTGGATCTCGCTGTACGTGCCGCTGACGGGCAGCGTGCGCGTGACGTCGGCGGTGTACAGCGTGTGCGTCTCCACGCCCGCGTCGAGCAGGAGCAGGTCGCCGGAGCGGACCGGGCCGTCGTTGCGGACCCAGTGCAGGGTGCAGGCGTGCGGGCCGGCGGCGGCGATCGTGCCGTAGCCGACGTCGTTGCCCTCCACGCGCGCGCGGAGGAAGAACGTGCCTTCGACGTAGCGCTCGCTCGTCGCCTCGGCCTTGTCGAGGACCTTCACGACGTCCTCGAAGCCGCGGACCGTCGAGTCGACGGCCTTCTGGAGCTCGCCGACCTCGAACTCGTCCTTGACCAGCCGGGCCTCGGAGAGGAAGACGCGCAGCTCCTCGTCGCGCTCGGCGGTGACCTTGTCGGTCAGGGCCGCCTCGATGCCCGCGTCGTGACCGCGCACCACGCGGACGGGGCCGGTGGCCTCGCGCAGCCGCTCGGTCAGCTCGCGCACGTCGGCGGCCGGGATGCCGTAGAGCGCCTCGGACTCGGTGAGGGAGTGGCGGCGGCCGACCCACAGCTCGCCCTGGCCGGAGAGCCAGAACTCGCCGTTCTCGCGGTCGGAGCGCGGCAGGAGGTAGATCGTCTCCTGGTGGCCGTCCGCGGTGGGCTCCAGGACGAGGACGCCGTCCTCGGTCTGGTCGCCGGTGAGGTAGACGTACTCGACGGAGGCGCGGAAGGGGTACTCCGTGTCGTTCGAGCGGGTCTTCAGGTTGCCCGCCGGGATCACCAGGCGCTCGCCCGGGAAGCGGGCGGAGAGCGCGGCACGGCGGCGGGCGGTGTGCCCGGCCTGCTCGACCGGCTCCAGGTCACGCAGCTCCGTGTCGGCCCAGCCGGACTTCATGTTCTCGGCCAGCTCGTCGGAGACGCCCGGGTACAGGCCGTTCTTCCGCTGCTTGATGGGCTCGTCGGACTCGGTCTCGGGGCCCTCCGCGGTAGCGGAGTCGGGCACAGCCGGGTTGAGCTCGTCGGACACGGATCCTCCTCGATACGCCATGTGATCCCCCGGGGCCCGCGACGCTCCTGCTCGTGGCCGAGCGGGGACCTCCATCATCGTACGGTCGTACCGCGGGCGGACCGGGGCCGGATGACCTGTTATGCCCGGTCATGCCGGTCCGGCGCGGGGCTCACTCGAAGCGGGCCGCCAGCAGGACGACGTCCTCGTCGCTGTCCGCCGCGTCCGGTCCGTCCGGCAGGACCGTGCGCAGGACGTGGTCGGCGACGGCTCCCGGATCGTGGCGCACCGCGCGCGGGACGCCCGCGGCGGCCGCGTGCAGCCGGGCGAAGGCGCGGTCCATCGGGTCGCCGGTACGGTGCAGCAGCCCGTCGGTGTAGAGCAGGACCGTCTCCCCGGCCTCCGCCTGGATCTCCACGCTCGGCGCCTCCCAGCAGGCGAGCATGCCGAGCGGGGCGGAGACCGAGGTCTCGGCGAACTCGGTGCGCCGCTCCCCGATGAGCAGCGGCGGGCTGTGTCCGGCGCCGGCCAGGGTGATCTTGCGCAGGGCGGGCTCGCAGAAGGCGAACAGGGCGGTGGCCGAGCGGGCGGGCTCGGTCAGCCGCAGCAGCAGCTCCAGGTCGGACAGGACGGCCACCGGGTCCTCGCCCTCCATCACGGCGTACGCCCGCAGGGAGGCGCGCAGCCGGCCCATGGCGGCCACCGCGCTGGGCCCGGAGCCCGTGACCGAGCCGACGGACAGGCCGAGCGCGGCGTCCGGCAGCGGCAGGGCGTCGTACCAGTCGCCGCCGCCGCGCGGGCCGGTGCGGTGCCGGGCGGCGAGCTGGACGCCGGCCACCCGGGGCAGCCGGGAGGGCAGCAGCTCCTCGGTGACGGTCGCCATGCACGCGCGCGTGCGCTCCACCTCCAGCAGCCGGGCGAGGTGTTCGGTGGCGTGCCGGACGTACAGGCCGGCGAGGTGGCGCTGCCGCTCGTGCGGCTCGGCGGGTTCGTCGTAGAACCAGACGGCGGCACCGAGGCGGCCGGCGGGCCCGGTGGCGAGGGGCAGGGAGTAGCTCGCGGCGTAGCCGAGGCGGGCGGCCACCTCGCGGTGGCGGGGGTCGAGGCCGTCCTCGGCGAGCAGGTCGGCGTGGACGATCTCGGCGCCGCCGCCCGTGTCGTACGGCAGGGCGCAGTGCGGCACCGTCTCGATGAGGCCGAGGTCGGCGCGGCCGAGACCGAGGCCGAGAGTGGTGCGGGGGCCGAGGCCGTCGCCGGGGTCGAGGACGACCAGGCCGCGGTGGGCGCCGACGAGGGACGCCCCGGCGCCCAGCAGTTCGTGCAGGGCGGGATCCAGGGCGCCGGTGCGCGTCAGGCGCTCGGTGAGTTCGTGGAGGGTCGTGAGGTCCGAGACCCAGGCGGCCAGCCGGTCCTGGAGGACGGTGCCGGGCGCGGGCGGGTGGGGAGCGGGGACGGAGGCGGTGCCCGGGGCGGGACCGGGGCCGGAGGCGGGAGAGGCGGGCGCGACAGTGTGGGCGGGCGTGGGAACTGTCGGATCGATTCCGGCCACTTTCGGAGGGTGCGGGGCGTTCATGGTGTCCGGCTTTCAGACCGGTGCGTATAGCTCAGAAGCATCGCAAACCCCCATGTCATTCTGCGCCGCTGGCAGTGTCTCCACATGTACACGCACTCGTGAGGGGATGTCCAGCATTGTCCTGCGGGGATTCCTGGTGTCCATGGGGCGGACGAGGTTTTTTCCCGAACTCCTTGCCTTACTGGCAAGTTGGCTAAAAACTGCCTCAGGTATGGGTTCATTGCGGTCGACTGCCCTTGCTCCACAGAGCGTCACAGCGGTCGTGATGGGTACGTACTCGGAGAAGGCCAGGGGTGGTGGGGGACCGCCCGGAACCTGGCGACGGACCCGGGCGTCATAGTCACCGACGGCCGAGCCCCATCCTCCCGTGGCGGAGGCGGAAGAACCACGCGCGACGGCGAAACGCCAGACTTCGCCACCCCCATGCCGCAGCCGCGCATGTGATAGACGCACTTTGGACGCGGCCAACGCTCGACCCCCTGGGGATCCCCTTGCCGTGCGCAGGGGTGTGATGCGCCAACAGGTACGCACAGTGAAGAGATCGACACATGGTGTGACGTAAACGACGGTGTTGCCAGCGGTGCAACGGAAAGGAACGAGCGCTCATGCGCGAGATCCTCGGAAGGCGACGCAGGCTCCTGTCCAGGCGGAAGGGCGGGCAGTCTGAGCTGATCAGCGCGGCCCTCACCTTCGCGACGCAATGGCAGTGGCCCGTACTCCCGGGTGTGGCCCCGGACCCACAGGGACGGGCCCGATGCGCCTGCCCGGACCCGGAGTGCACGGTGCCCGGCGCGCACCCCTTCGACCCCGGCCTCCTCGCGGCCACCACCGACGCCCGCCTGGTGCGCTGGTGGTGGACCAACCGGCCGGGCGCACCGGTCATCATGGCCACCGGCGGCAAGGCGCCCTGCGCGGTCAGCCTGCCGGCGCTCGCCGCCTCCCGCGCGCTCGCCCTGCTCGACCGGCGCGGCATGCGGCTGGGCCCGGTGATCGCCGCGCCGGCCCGGTGGGCGCTGCTGGTCAAGCCGTACTCCATGGAGCAGCTCGGCGAACTGCTCTACGCCAAGGACTTCGTTCCCGGCTCCCTGCGCTTCCACGGCGAGGGCGGCTATGTCGCCCTGCCCCCGTCTCAGACCGGCCAGGGCGCCGTCCGCTGGGAGCGCGCCCCGCTGCCCGGCTCGGCCTCGCCGTGGGTGCCCGACGTGGAGGCCGTGGTGGACGCCGTGGTCGACGCCCTCACTCGTACGGGTGTGAGCGCACCCGAGTTGTAGGGGATGTCGGGCGCGGACGCGGCGGACGGGCCCCGTCCACTCGTACTGTTCGGCCCATGCCGCGTCATTCCCGGGGACACAGCGCCCGCCAGCCGTTCCGCGGCGGGCCGGACGGCCGCACGCTTCGTCTGCTCGCCCTCCTGAGCGTCGTCGCGGCCGTCGCCGCGCTGCCGCTGGCGGTGGCGTCGGCGGGACAGGGGGCCGGCACCGGCCGGGCGGCCGTACCGGCCGCGTCGCGTGGCGACGCAAAGGTCCGCACGGCCCACTCCGGCCGCTCCCCGTTCCTGCTCGGCCTGGGCCTCGCCACCGCCGCCCGCTGCGGTCCCGGACTCACCTCGCCCGGCGGCATCGAGGCGCAGACCTGTGTGCTGACGCAGGGCGCGGACACCTGGGCGCGCACCTACTACCGCAACGCCACCGGCGAGTCGCTGGACTCCGTGCTGAGCCTGATGGGGCCGGGCGGCCGGACCGTGCAGATGCGCTGTGTCACGGGCGCCGGCGACGAGCCCGCCACCTGTGAGACGCCCCGCCAACCCAACCGGGGCGCACCGGACGCCTACACGGCCGTCACCGAGTTCGCCGCGCACGGCACCGGCGGGGCGCTGCTGTTGCGCTCGGGCAGCAACTCGTAGCGCGCCTGGGGCAGTCGACGTCCGCCGGCGCGCTGTACACCGGGTGCGGACATGGAAAGACCCGGTTGCTGGCGACGGGGGATGCACCAGCAACCGGGCTACTGGAACGGTAACAAGAGATCGGCGGTTCGCAAATTCCCTCTGGGCTATTCGGACACCGATTTCCCTGGCGCGGCGGGGAGTTGTGACAGGAGTCACCCGCTGTGCCGTCCGGCGCCGGGGGGGGGGGCCCCCGCCCCCCCGGGCCCCCCCCCCCGGGGGGGGGGCGGGGGGGGGGCCGGCCGGGGGGTTGTCCCCCCCCCGCCCCCCGCGCGGCCCCCCCTGTCGGGCGCCGGGCCGGCGCG
>NZ_JBIBVY010000002.1:56083-121491 GCF_043080665.1 Streptomyces sp. NPDC014991 | reverse complement strand
CGTTACCAAAACCCCTCGGGGCTTTCGCCCCCCCCGTGGGCCGCGGGGGGGGGGGGTTTTTCGGGGGGGCCCCCCGGGGGGCCCCCCCCCCCCGCCCGCCCCCCCCCCCCCCCCCCCGCGGCCCCTCGCGCGCGGGAGGTCAGCTGAGCGTGACCTGCCGGTTGGTGAGACCGCCGCGCGCCCGGCGCTCGTCCGCCGTGAGCGGCTCCGTGACGGCGAGGGCGGCGGCCAGTCGCTCGGCGAACTCGGCGGCCGGCTTCTCCACGTCCTCCGCCCCGACCCCGCTCGGCAGGTCCCAGACCGGCACGGTGAGGCCGTGAGCACGGAAGGAGCCCACGAGCCGGGTGCCGTCGCCGAGGCTGGAGCGTCCCGCCGCGTGCAGCCGCGCCAGAGCGTCCAGAAGCTGCTCCTCCGGGTGCGGCATGACCCAGCGCAGGTGGTTCTTCTCCGGCGTCCGGCACCAGTACGCGGCGTCCACACCGGCCAGCCTCACCGTCGGGATGGCGGCGGCGTTGGCCCGCTCCAGGGAGGCGGTCACCTCCGGCGTGGCGTTCTCCGCGTCCGGCACCCAGAACTCGAAGCCGCTGTGCACGACCGGCTCGAAAGCGCCCTGCGGGTCGAGCAGGTCCTGGAGCCGGGGCCCCTCGGCGGGGGCCCTGCGGCCCCGCACCGGGCTGCCGGGCTCGGCCTCCAGTGCGCGCAGCAGCGTGTCCGCGAGGTCGCGGCTGATGTCGCCGGACGCCGTGTCGTTCTGGAGACCGATCAGGACCGAGCCGTCGTCGCGGCGCAGCGCGGGCCACGCCATCGGCAGCACGGTGGCCAGCGTGACCGACGGGACGCCCGCGGGCAGCCCGTCCTTCAGGGGCAGCTCAGCCGTCGCCGCCGGGACCAGCTCGCGCAGGGCGACCCAGTCGCACTCGCCGGGCAGTCCCTCGAAGGGGCGGTGCACCAGCTCGGTCGCTGCGTGCGCGGCGGCCCGGCCGTGACAGGCCTTGTAGCGCCGGCCGCTGCCGCAGGGACAGGGTTCGCGGGCGCCGACGACCGGGATCTCCCCGTCGGTCAGCTGCGGCTTGGCCTTCGTCTGGGGTCGCTTCTTGGCCATGGTGGGGTCTCCCGGTTACGGCGCTTCTCGTACGTTCCCGGAGCCTAGCCGCTCGGACCAGGAGCGACGGGAACCTGTGGACAACGCACGCGCACTCGACACCCGTGGTGTGAACCTGTGGACGACGACCCGGGCCGGCCGGGACCGGAGCCGGTCCGGCCGGCCCCGGCTCAGTCGAGGTCCTCGAAGGCGTCCGCGAAGCCCAGGGCGGGCAGGTCCGGGAGCGCCAGGTCCGGCAGCGTCAGGTCCGGGAGGGTGCCGTCGGCGGACGTCAGGTCCGGGAGGACCAGTTCCGGCAGGACCACGTCGGCGCACGTGAGGGCCGGAAGGGTCAGGTCCGGGAGTGTCGCGTCCGCCGCCGCCAGGTCCGGGAGCGCCATGTCCGCGGACGTCAGGTCCGCCGGCGTCATCTCCGGCAGCGCGGCGGCGGCTGTGAAGCACGTGGCGAGGGCGCCGCCACTGCACCCGGCATCGGGGTCGTGAACGTCCTCGTGGACCACCACCCAGACCGTCACCTCACCGTGGACGTCGTCCCGGACGCCCCAGTCGTCGGCGAGGGCCGTGATGATGTTCAGCCCGCGACCGCCGTGCGCGGTCACCGACGGCGTGGCCGGCGCCGGGCGGGTCGGGCCGCCGCCGTCCGTGACCTCCACGATGAGCCGCCCGCGCGCGTCGACGCGCCAGGCGGCGCGGACGTCGCCGTCCCCGACCGGCGCGTCACCCAGGGGCCGGCCGTGTTTGCAGGCGTTGCTCAAGAGTTCGGAAAGGATGAGTACGGCGTCGTCCACGACCGATTCCGCGATGCCACCGCTGCGCAGCTGCGCACGCATCCGGCGCCGCGCCTCCCCCACGCCCGCAGGACCATGGGGTACGGCCATGCTCGACGACGTGGGCACCTCCTGTGCCACCACCAACGCCACCCCCGAGACCTCCTTCGCCCCACGCCACGGTGTGGATGCCCCATCGGCCTGTGCCGGAAACCGGCCAGTCCCCTTCCGGTGACGCACTCGGAACACGGCCGTACGGAACGAACGCGCCGGAGCACTCCCCGTGACGAAGCCCGCCGGATGACAGCCGGTATGGCGGGATCTGGCCTACCGGGGGGCGAGGGCGGACGGAATCCCGGATCCCCGAAGTCATCGCCCCAGTTGCCGCAGCACCGCGCGCGGACGGTTGGTGATGATGGCGTCGACGCCCAGTCCGACACAGAGGTCGACGTCGGCGGGCTCGTTCACGGTCCACACGTGGATCTGGTGGCCGGCCCGCTTCAGCCGCTCAACGTACGCGGGGTGGCTGCGCACGAAGCGGATCGAGGGGCCCGCGATCCGCACGCCCGCGGGCAGCCGCCCGTCGCGCAGCCGGGGCGAGACGAACTGCATCAGGTAGACCGTCGGCAGTGTCGGCGACGCGGCACGCACGCGGTGCAGCGAACGCGCCGAGAAGCTCATGACCCGCACCTGCGAGCCGGCGGCCGGGTCCGGCGCGTCCAGACCGAACCGCTTCAGCAGGTCCAGCAGCCGCTCCTCGACCTGGCCGGCCCAACGCGTGGGGTGCTTGGTCTCGACGGCCAGCTCCACGCGCCGCCCGGCGTCCGCGACCAGCTCCAGCAGCCGTTCCAGGGTGAGCACGGACGTCTCCTCGCGGTCCTCCGGACGGTGCTCCCAGTCGGGCTCCTCGTCCCGCCCGTGCCAGGCTTCGCGCGTCTTCCAGGACCCGAAGTCGAGGGCTGCCAGATCGGCCAGCTCCAGCGCGGAGACCGCGCCGCGGCCGTTGGAGGTACGGTTCACCCGCCGGTCGTGGACGCAGACCAGATGGCCGTCCGCGGTCAGCCGTACATCGCATTCCAGGGCGTCCGCGCCGTCCTCGATCGCCTTCCGGTAGGCGGCCAGGGTGTGCTCGGGGGCGTCCTCGGAGGCGCCTCGGTGGGCGACGACCTGGATGGAGTGCTGTGGTGCGTGGGTCACCGCGTCATGGTGCCACCGTCACCGGGTACGCGGGCGACGTCCGCACGGCCGGTCGGCGAACGAGGGCGATCGCCCTGTTCCTCTGCATAACGTTTGCGTCAAAGATCCTATATAAAGAAGAGTCGCGGACCCACAGCCACCGCTTATGGTGCTCTGACGGCCCGTGGGAAAAGCTGACTACCGACCGAGTGCGACCGACGACACAGGCGTGGATCGAGGAGAAGAGCTGTGAGCACCGAGAACGAGGGCAACGCGGTACCCCCGGCCCCGTCCGCACCTCCCGTGCCGGTGGCCTCTCACGACGCCTCCCCGCAGGGCCCCGTGCCCGGGGGGAACGCGCCGACGGCACCGCTCCCGCCCGTGCCCCACGAGACCCCCGCGGCCTTCGCGGCGTCCGGGCACGGCCCGGCGCACCAGCCCGGCCCCACCGCCGAGGGCTCCTGGCCGCCTCCGCCGCCGGGCACCCCGTCCTACGGTGACGGCGGCGCCAGCGGCCCGGGCACCGGCTGGGGAGCCGCGTACCAGCAGCCCGCCCCCAAGCCGCGCAGCGGACGCGGAGGCCTCGTCGCGGCCGTCCTGGTGGCCGCGCTGGTCGCGGGCGGTCTGGGCGGCGGCCTCGGCTACACCCTGGCCAAGGACCACGACGACCACGGCTCCACCACCGTCTCGGCCTCCGACAGCAGCGCCGCCCAGGTCAAGCGCGCGCCCGGCACGATCGCCAACGTCGCCGCCGGGGCGCTGCCCAGCACGGTCACCATCGAGGCCGAGAGCAGCAACGGCGAGGGCGGCACGGGCACCGGGTTCGTCTTCGACACCCAGGGCCACATCGTCACCAACAACCACGTGGTCGCGGACGCGGTGGACGGCGGCAAGCTCACGGCCACGTTCCCGAGCGGCAAGAAGTACAACGCCGAGATCGTCGGCCACGCGCAGGGCTACGACGTCGCCGTCATCAAGCTCAAGAACGCTCCCTCGGACCTGAAGCCCCTCGCCCTCGGCGACTCCGACAAGGTGGCCGTCGGCGACGAGACCATCGCCATCGGCGCCCCCTTCGGCCTGTCCAACACGGTGACGACCGGCATCATCAGCGCCAAGGACCGTCCGGTGGCCTCCAGTGACGGCAGCTCCACCAGCAAGGCCTCGTACATGAGCGCCCTCCAGACGGACGCGTCCATCAACCCCGGCAACTCCGGCGGCCCGCTGCTGAACTCCTCCGGCGCGGTCATCGGTATCAACTCGGCGATCCAGTCCAGCAGCAGCGGCGGGTTCGGCGGATCCGGCCAGTCCGGCTCGATCGGCCTGGGCTTCGCCATCCCGATCAACCAGGCCAAGTACGTCGCCCAGCAGCTGATCAAGACCGGCAAGCCGGTGTACGCCAAGATCGGCGCCTCCGTCTCCCTCGAGGACACCACCGACGGCGCGAAGATCACCGACCAGGGCACGGGCGGCTCCGCCGCGGTCGAGTCCGGCGGCCCCGCGGACAAGGCCGGCCTCAAGCCCGGCGACCTCATCAGCAAGCTGGACGACCACGTGATCGACAGCGGCCCCACCCTGATCGGCGAGATCTGGACCCACAAGCCCGGCGACAAGGTGACGGTCACCTACAAGCGGGGCGGCCAGGAACACACCGCCGAACTCACCCTGGGAGCCCGCCAGGGCGACAGCTGACACGCCCCGCCCCGATCCCGGTACGCTGTACCCGCTCCGCCCCAGGTGGGACGGGGCCGAGGTGGGTTGCCCGAGCGGCCTAAGGGAACGGTCTTGAAAACCGTCGTGGCAGCGATGTCACCGTGGGTTCAAATCCCACACCCACCGCGGGTGAACAGCCCCCGACCGCATACGCCGGTCGGGGGCTGTCCGCTGCGCAGGGCGGGGACACGTGGGGCACGGGACCGATACGTCGTGCTCGTGGTCGCACCCGTCGTCCCGCAGGTGCAGTCGCCGGTGGTCTCCCAACGCGGCGACGGGCCCCTTCCGGTAGCACTCCTCGCCATGCAGCCGCAGCACTGACCGCGCGGTCTCCAGGACGAGATGTCCCAGGACACTCAGGGCCTTTCTTTCGGATCATGCCGGGCTCGCGGGTCCTGGCACCGCGCCTCGCCGCGTTGTCGTCGGTTGCCATGGCTTCGCCATGGCGCCCTCCTCCGCCGTGCGATGCACGGCACCAGAACCCGCTCCCTGATCCGGCCTGATCCGAACGAAAGACCCTAGGGGCCGCCGTGAGCGCCGTACGGGCGTGCCGTCGCCGTCGGGTGCATCAACGCTCGCCGACATGTCGGGGAACCGGTAGACCGCGATGTCGATTTCTTTCGGTGATCGTTCGCCGAGGGTGCGTCTTGAGGGCCATCGAGGAGGCGGGCGCGTTCCCGCCCGGTGGTTCCGGGCCGACGTCGTGTCAGGGGCGGTGGCCTGTCATGCGGGCCGCTGATGTGATCGTCGCTCGGGCCTCGCTTTCCGAGAGGCCGGTGTGGAGGGCCGCCTCGGTGAGGGGGGTCTCCAGGGCCGGGCCGAGGCCGTTCTCGTAGGCGCGGCAGGCCGCCCAGAACAGGCGGGTGTTGCGCTGGCCCTCGTGCGCGGACAGGACGAACTGGACGAGGCCGCGGCCGTGGTCGCCGGAAACGGGTGGCGTCGGGTGGCTCGGGCGTGGCGGGGGCAGGAGGAGACGCAGGAGGGTCGGCGGGCAGGGGGCGGGGGCCAGTTCGGCGGTGCCGGGGGCCGTGGTGTAGACGCCGTGGTCGGTGCGGGATCCGGGGCCCACGAGGTAGCCGCCGGCGCCGCGGATGTCGATGCCGGGGGCGAGGCGGCCGGCCGAGTTGGGGACGGTGACGTCCGGTGGGCCGGTCAGCCACAGGTGGCGGCCTCCGCTGGGGGTGAGGACGACGACCGTCTCCGGGATCGTGAACAGGTGACGCAGGGCCAGTTCCCGTAGGGCGGCCGAGGAGTCCGTGGCGGACTTGGTGTCCAGGTCGACGCCGATCAGGTGGTACGGGGGCAGTCCGCAGGCGATGCCGTAGCCGGTGGCCCAGGGGGCGGCGGCGAAGAGGGTGCGGATGCGGGCGGGGTCGGCCGAGGCGTCGTACACGCCGTGGCCGAGGCGGCCGCACTGGCCGTGGCAGCGGGGTCCGGCCGGGGGAGGGTCGTCGTGGTGGGGGGAGCGCAGGGCCGGGAGCTTCGTGCGGGAGAGGGGGATGACGGCCAGGCCGCGTTCGGCGGCTGACAGGGCGTGTGCGAGGGCCAGCTTCGTGGCCTGCCGGTCGGGGGTGGCCATGGTTCTATGGTCGTACGTATGTTCGAGAAAGGGAAGGTGGCGTCGTGCCCCCGAGGGTGCCGACCCGCCCCTGAGGGGGGTGGACGGCTGGTCCGCGTGGCAGACGGACGATTTCTCGCGGGCGTACCCGCAGACGGAACGGACCCCGTACTCCACCTACAGGAGGTGCAGCGAGCCCTACCCCTACAACCTGAGGGGGACTCCGCTTCGGGACCTGCGGCCGATCCGCCGGAGCGGGGCCCGCTTCTAGCGTGGAGCCATGACCACGCCCGTCTGCACCAGCGCCTCGGCCGCCGCCGCACCAGCGCGGCAGACCCTCCACGACTCCCGGCTCCGCCCGGGCGGGGGGATCCCCGCCTACCCGTCGTTCGCCTCGTACGTGCGGGCCCGCCAGCCGGTCCTGCTGCGCGCCGCGCGCTCGTTGACCGCGAACCCGTGCGACGCCGAGGATCTGCTCCAGACCGCCCTCGCCAAGACGTACGTGGCATGGGAGCGGATCGAGGACCAGCGGGCCCTCGACGGCTATGTGCGCCGGGCGCTGCTGAACACCCGGACCTCGCAGTGGCGCAAGCGAAGAGTGGACGAGTTCGCCTGTGACGAGCTGCCCGAGCCGGACCACGCGTCCGGCGGCGAGGACCCGGCCGAGCGGCAGGCGCTGCACGACGCCATGTGGCGCGCGGTGACGAAGCTGCCGGCGCGGCAGCGGGCGATGGTCGTCCTGCGGTACTACGAGGATCTCAGCGAGGCCCAGACCGCCGAGGTGCTCGGCGTGTCGGTGGGCACGGTGAAGTCGGCGGTCTCGCGCGCGCTCGGCAAGTTGCGGGAGGATCCGGAGCTGGTGCCGGCGCGCTGACCCCAATTTTCCTCCGGCTAGTGACATACCGCGCGGTATGTGCGCAGAATCAGCGCAACCTCTACCACCGCGTAGGCAAAGTCGCCCGGGAGGACTCCGCCGTGCTGAGCACCATGCAGGACGTACCGCTGCTGATCTCGAGGATCCTGACCCACGGAGCGGCGGTCCACGGCTCGTCACGGGTGACCACCTGGACCGGGGAGCCCGAGCCGCACCGGCGCACCTTCGCCGAGGTCGGCGCCCGCGCCGCCCAGCTGGCGCACGCCCTGCGCGACGAGCTGGGGGTGACCGGCGACGACCGGGTCGCCACGCTCATGTGGAACAACGCCGAACACGTCGAGGCGTACTTCGCGATCCCGTCCATGGGCGCCGTGCTGCACACCCTCAACCTGCGGCTGCCCGCCGAACAGCTGGTGTGGATCGTGCACCACGCGGCCGACAAGGTCGTCATCGTCAACGGCTCGCTCATCCCGCTGCTCGCGCCGCTGCTCCCCAGGCTGCCGACGCTGGAGCACATCGTCGTCTCCGGCCCCGGCGACCGCGCCCCGCTGGCCGGCGCCGGCGCCCGGGTGCACGAGTACGAGGAACTGATCGCCGGCCGGCCCACCCACTACGACTGGCCGGAGCTGGACGAACGCCAGGCCGCCGCCATGTGCTACACCTCCGGCACGACCGGCGACCCCAAGGGCGTCGTGTACAGCCACCGTTCGATCTACCTGCACTCCATGCAGGTGAACATGACCCAGTCGATGGGCCTGTCCGACCAGGACACCTCCCTGGTGGTGGTCCCCCAGTTCCACGTCAACGCCTGGGGCCTGCCGCACGCCACCTTCATGACCGGCGTCAACCTCCTGATGCCCGACCGCTTCCTGCAGCCCGCCCCGCTCGCCGAGATGATCGAGACCGAGCAGCCGACGCATGCCGCGGCCGTGCCCACCATCTGGCAGGGCCTGCTCGCCGAACTCACCGCCCGCCCCCGGAACGTCTCCTCCCTCACCCAGGTCACCATCGGCGGCTCGGCCTGCCCGCCCTCCCTGATGGAGGCCTTCGACAAGCTGGGCATGCGGGTCTGTCACGCCTGGGGCATGACAGAGACCTCCCCGCTGGGCACGGTGGCCCGCCCGCCGGCCCACGCGGTCGGCACCGAGGAGGAACTGGCCTACCGCCTCACCCAGGGCCGCTTCCCGGCCGGCGTCGAGGCCCGGCTCACCGGACCCGGCGGCGGACGCCTGCCCTGGGACGGCGAGTCGGCGGGCGAGCTGGAGGTGCGCGGCCCCTGGATCGCCGGCGCCTACTACAACGGCCCCGACGCCGAACCCCTGCGTCCCGCCGACAAGTTCAGCGAGGACGGCTGGCTGAAGACGGGTGACGTCGGAACGATCTCCCCCGACGGCTTCCTCACGCTCACCGACCGCGCCAAGGACGTCATCAAGTCCGGCGGCGAGTGGATCTCCTCCGTCGAGCTGGAGAACGCGCTGATGTCCCACCCGGACGTCGCCGAGGCCGCCGTGGTGGCCGTGCCCGACGAGAAGTGGGGCGAGCGCCCGCTGGCCACGGTCGTCCTCCGCGAGGGCGCGACCACCGACTTCGCCGCCCTGCGGGCCTTCCTCGCCGAGGAGGGGCACATCGCCAGGTGGCAGCTGCCGGAACGCTGGACGGTGATCGAGTCGGTGCCGAAGACGAGCGTGGGCAAGTTCGACAAGAAGGTGCTGCGCAGGCAGTACGCGGACGGCGGCCTGGACGTCACCAGCCTCTGACACGGGCGCTCTCCCGGCGGTCGTACGTGCCGTACGACCCCGGTGCGCGACGGTGCCCACGGTGCCGTCGCGCCCTGTCCGTCCCGGCGGGCGTCCTCATCGCCGGCCCGACCGCTCCTGCCGGCTCGCCGTGGCTGCCCAGCCCAGCACCAGCCACACTCCCGCCACCGCGCACACCCCGCCCCAGCCCCAGTGGCCGAAGGCGGGGCCCGCGGCGGCCGAGGTGAGGGCGCCGCCGGCGAAACCGGAGACGACGTAGGCGGTGTTGGCGGTGGCGGGGGTGGAGGTCGTGGTCAGGGCCAGCGTCTGGTTGGCGACGTGGGAGGCGACCAGGGCGGCGTGGATCGCCATCGCGGCGGCGAACAGCGCGACCAGGACCTGTCCGCCCAGCCAGAACAGCGGCACGGCCACCGCGGCCAGCAGATACGCGGTGCCCACGACCCGCGCGGCGCCGAACCGGTCCACCAGCCCGCCGGCCAGCGGAGCCACCGCGCTGGAGGTCAGCCCGAAGAGGCCGAAGAGCCCGGCGGTCGCGGTGGACAGGCCGTACGACGGGCCGGTCAGCAGCAGCGCGAGGGTGGTCCACAGGGCGCTCCAGGCGCCGAACATCCCCGCCTGGCGCAGGCACGCCCGCCACAGGTCGGGCGAGCGGCGCAGCAGGCCCGGCAGCTCGGCGATGCCCGAGAACAGGGCGCCCTGCCGTGTCCGCCGCTCCGCCGGCAGGACGAGGGCGGTGGCCAGTCCCAGGGCGAGGGTCAGCACCGCCGACCCGGCGAAGACCCAGCGCCAGCCGAAGGCCTGCCCGGCGAGGCCGCCGAGGACGCGGGCCGCGACGATACCCGTGAACAGCCCGGCGATGACGGCCGCGACGTGCCGGGCGCGCCGGTCGGCGGGCGCGCGTTCGGCGACCAGCGGGACGAGCAGCTGCGGGACGACGGTCGCGGCGGCGGCGGCGAACACGGCGGCGGCGAGGGCCGCGGTGCCGGGAGCGACGGCGGCGACGACCAGGGCCACCGTGGTGGCGACGGAGAGACCGGCGACGAGCCGGCGCCGGTCGACGCGGTCGCCGAGCGGGGCGAACAAGAGGAGTCCGGCGGCGTAGCCGAACTGGGCGACGGAGGCGATCCAGGTCACGGCCGAGGGGACCGTGCCGAAGTCATGGGCGATGAGGGGGAGCAGCGGGGCCGCGAGGTAGATGTTGGCGGCCGTGACGGCGGTGCAGACGGCGATGAGGAGGAGGAAGAGGGAGCCGGAGGCGGGCCGTTCGCGTGCGGGGACCCGGACCTCGTGTGCCTGCTGGGTGTCGGTGGCTGACGGCATGAGCGGAGCTACTCCTTCTAACCCATAACTAACCAGTTGGTTGGAACTGTGCAACAGCGTGCACGGCCCCCGCATTCCCGTCAACCAAATAGTTGGTCACCCGTCGGCGGCGCTCTACCCTGTCCGCATGGGAGCAGTCAGGGACCCCGAGGCCACCAGGACCCGCATCTTCGACGCGGCGCGCGCCGAGTTCGCCCGGCACGGCATCGCGGGCGCCCGCATCGACCGCATCGCCGAGCGGGCCAAGGCCAACAAACAGCTGATCTACGCCTATTTCGGCAACAAGGCGGAGCTGTTCACCCGGGTCCTGGAGAAATCGATGCTCGACCTGGCCGTCGCCGTCCCCGTGGACCCCGACGACATCGAGGGCTGGGTCGACCGCGTGATCGACTACCACGCCGCGCACCCCGAGGTGCTCCGCCTGCTCTTCTGGGAGGGCCTGGAGTACGGCTTCGACACCGAGCTGCCCGATGAGAACGGGCGCCGGGAGCACTACCGGAAGAAGATCGACGCACTCCGGGACGGCCAGGAACGAGGCGTGATCACCGACGCGATCCCGGCCCGCGACCTGCTCTTCCTTCTCATCGGCCTGGCCAACTGGGCCGCCGTCGTCCCCCAGATGCGCCGCATCGTGGTGGGCGCCGAGGACGCCGACCGGGACCGCCTGCGCGCCTCGGTCAGGGAAGCGGCCCGACGACTGGTCGCCCGCTGAGCCCGGTGTCACGCGCGCCCGGCCGACTGTGGCGTCGCGGGGCGGGCGGCCGACCGGCCGTGGTACCTGGCGCGGTCGGCCGGCAGGCCACGGCGCCGGGCGCGGTCGGCCGTCCCCGGTGTCCCGCGCGGGTGGCGCCCGGTGCGGCCGGCTGCCCCGCGCGGCCGGCCGACCCCGGTGTCCCGCGCGGTTAGGGCTGTCCGGTCGATCATGTAACTGCTTCGGGTCTGAGGCGTTGGACGCCGTGAGTAGCCGGAGGAACCGGCAGTCGGCTACCGGACTCACAAGCAGTATGAGGGGTTCACTGTGTTGACCGGTGACAGCGTCGAGCGGCCGTGGGAGTAAGGGCGGCGTCGGCTTTTCACTCATTGAGGTGAGCAGGTCTGTGAGGTTCCGCGGTTTCTGCACGGGCTAACCCAAGATCGCTTCGAGAGTCCGGGACAGCCCCGGATCCGAGCGATTGGGGAACTGTCGATGATGCGGTTTTTGCGGACGGCGGTTGTGGCGCTGGGCGCTGTGGCGGTGATGGGCAGCGCGGCGGCGGTGCAGGCCGCTGACCTTCCGCCGGCGGGCACGCTCACTTACGCCGTTACGGGCAGCACACCCAGCCCGAAGGACATCGTCATGCACTGGGAAGGCACCTGCACCAAGCCTGGAAAACGGCACCATCTCCGCGTGAATGTGCCGGGCTGGGGAGGTAGCCAAGATGTTCAATGCGAGGACGACGGAACCTACCGGGCGGCCTTCATGATCTACGACTACGAGTCCCGGGGTCTGAAGCGCGGGCACAACTTCGACTACACGGGGTTTCTGCTTGGCTTCTCCGAGGAGCCCGCTACGAGCAGTGAGTTCAGCGGCACGGCCACGCTGTAGTACGGCCTCCCTGCACTGTCGCAGGCGTACACCTCACCCACCGGCCGGAATGCTTCCGCCGGGAGGAGACTTCGTGCAGCCGGTCAGTGCGAGGCAGTTCGCAGCCAGATGGCCAGGGCTGCTGCTGTGGCGGTGCCGAGGAAGACATATCCGCGCTTGTCGTAGCGGGTGGCGACTGCCCGGGACTGTTCCAGGAGATTGATCGCCCGTTCGACGGTGCTGCGCTTCCTGTAGCGGTCCTCGTCGAAGCCTGGTGGTCGTCCGCCGCGCGAGCCCTCCCTCAGGCGGGCGGCCTGGCTGTCGGTCTTCTCCGGGATCTGTGGCGAATGCCGCGTCGTCGCAGGTACTCGCGACAGGGTCCGTTGCTGTAAGCCTTGTCGGCCGCCACGCTGTCGGGCTTCTGGCGTGGCCTGCCCGGACCGGTCCTGGGGATGCGGATCTTCTCCAGGACCGGGCTGAACTGGGTGCAGTCCGCACGCTGTCCACCGGTGACCACCACGGACAGCGGGCGGCAGCGGCCGTCCGCACTCAGGTGGAGCTTGCTGGTGAACCCACCCCGCGAGCGGCCCAGGCCCTCACCTCCAGCACCACCTCCACCAGACGGGCGACCACGCTCCACCACGGCGTATCGCCCTGGTGTTCTACCTCTTCGGCCCCCTTTGAGGCCGACGTCGGCGGCGGCTGAATTCGAGCGCCGGCAGCGTGCTGGTGAGCGCGCACGATGGTGGAATCGACCGTGATGTCCCAGTCGATCTCGCCTGCCGCGTCGGCCGCGGCCTGGACCTGCTGGAGCAGACGCTCCCACGTCCCATCGGCTGACCACAGCCGGTGGCGTTCTTAGACGGTCTTCCACGGACCGAACCGTGCAGGCAGGTCACGCCACTGCACCCCGGCCCGCACCCGGTGCAAAATTCCGTCGATCACCTGCCGATGGTCCCGCCACCTGCCACAACGCCTGTTGCTGACCGGCAAGAACGGCCGCAGCCGTTCCCACTTGGCATCTGTCAGATCACCCCGCCCCATGTTCACATCAACGACCCGAGCGCTGAGTAGTCACATGATCGACCGGACAAGACCTAGTTGATCCCGATCCGCGCGAGCAGGTCGACGATCCTGCTCTGCACCTCGGTGCTGGTGGACCGCTCGGCGAGGAACAGCACGGTCTCGCCCGAGGCCAGCCGGGGCAGGTCGGCCTGGTCGACGGCGGCGGTGTAGACCACGAGCGGGGTGCGGTTGAGCTGTCCGTTCACCCGCAGCCAGTCGATGATCCCGGTGTGTCCGGCCCGCCGCCGGTGTACCTGCATCAGGTCCATCACCACCAGATTCGGCCGGAACTGCCCCGCCAGCGTCACCGCGTCGTCGTCGCTCGCGGCGCGCGCCACCTGCATCCCGCGCCGCTCCAGCGTCGAGGTCAGCGCCAGCGCGATCTCCGCGTGCTCCTCGATGAGCAGCACCCGCGGCGGATGCTGCTCACTGTCCCGGGGGGCCAGCGCCTTCAGCAGAACGGCGGGATCGGCGCCGTACGCCGCCTCGCGCGTCGCCTGCCCGAGCCCGGCCGTCACCAGCACCGGAACCTCGGCCGCCACGGCGGCCTGCCGCAGCGACTGGAGCGCCGTACGCGTGATGGGGCCGGTGAGGGGATCCACGAACAGGGCGGCGGGGAAGGCCGCGATCTGCGCGTCGACCTCCTCGCGCGAGTGCACGACGACCGGCCGGTACCCACGGTCGCTGAGCGCCTGCTGGGTCGTCACGTCCGGCGCGGGCCACACCAGCAGCCGGCGCGGGTTGTCCAGCGGCTCCGGGGGCAGCTCGTCGTCCAGCGGCTGCGGACGCGGCGTGTCCGCCACCTCGACGGCCCCACCGGGCCCGTCCAGCGGCTCCGGCCCCTCGGCGGCGTCGGGCTCCGGCGCCCCTATGGCGTACGACCGCCCGATCCCCTCGGTCCCCGGCGCCGGCCGCGACGGGGGCAGGGGAGCCTGTCCGCCCAGCGACGGCTGAGCGGGCGCCGGAGCGGCCGACGGGTGCGGCCGGGCCGCCTGCTCCGGCTGCGGTTCCGGACGCGTGGCCGGGTCGGGGGGCGTACCCAGCCGGCGCCGCCGGCCCGAACCGCCCGGCGCGTGCGGAGGCGGCGTGGCCGTCGGCTGCTGCACCTGCGCGGCCTGACGCGCGAACGGCACGCCCTGTCCGAGAGTACGGACGCTGAACGCCCGCCCCTGCGTCGAGTCGGGGTCGACCGGCCCGCCACCCGCGGCCTCCGCGGGCAACGGCTGCGCGGCCCGCTGCGCCGGTCCACCGGGCAGCGGGGTACCGGGCGCGGGCATCCCCGCACCACCGGTGTCGCCGGCACCCGGCCACTGCCGGGGGGCACCGGGCGGCACGGGCACGCCCTGCCCCGCCGCACCGGTCTCCGTGGGCAGCGGAAGGGCACCCGGCGGTACGACCGGGCCACCGGCGGACGGCGTCCCCGGCTGTCCGGCCGGAAGCTGCGCCGCCGGGGCCTGGGCCGGTCCGGACCGGCCGTGCGTGCCCTGGGCCGGTACGGCAGCGGCCTGCTGCCCGGCCTGGGCGGCGGACGCGGGCTGCGCGGCGGTGCCGTGGGCCGGGGCGGCCGACGGCTGTGTTCCCTGGGGGCCGGGCACGGGCCGGCCGTGCGCCGTGCCCTGGGCCGGGACGACGGGCTGGGTGGCCGTCGCCGGCCGGCCCGGGGCGACGGCACCGGGGCCCGCCTGCGCGGCGCCCGGAGCCGCGGCCTGCGGCTGACCGGCGGGCGGCACGGGACCGGCCTGGACCGGGATGCCCGCCCCGGACGTACCCTGCGCCGGAACGCCGTGTCCCGGGATCCCCTGACCCGGAGCCGTCGGTACGGCCGCGCCGTGCGGGGCATGGCCGGGGGCGACGGGCGCCGCCGGCACCGGCTGCACGGGTGCCGCCTGTCCGGGTGCCGCCTGTCCGTGGACGGCCTGTCCGGGGACGGTCCCCGGCGCCACCGCCCCGGCGGCCCCGGCCGGCTGGGCCACGGCCCGGCGGCGTCGGCCGGTCGGAGCGCTGGTGGGGTGCGGCTGCGGCGGGGTGTGGTCCTCGGACTGGTCGAGCGGTACGGCGTCGTGCCGGCCGCCGTCACCCGGGAAGCCCGGAGTGCCCGGGGTGCCCGGAACTCCCTGGACGGACACCGGCTGCTGCGCGGGCACCCGCACCTGACCGGGCAACGCCCCGGCGTCGGCACCCGCAGCCACGGGGGTCGCGGGAGGCGCGGGGGCCATGGAGGCGTCCGTGGCCGGCTCCGCGGGAACACCGGCGCCCGCCGCCACGGGAACGACGGCATCCGGAGCCGCCACCGGCACCACGGGGGCCGGCCCCGTACCCGGAGCCGCCGTGTCAGCCGTGTCCACCATGTCCGGGGCCCGGTCGGCCTCGGCCGGGGGCAGGGCGAAGACCGCACGCGGGTTGCCCGCCCCCGCCTCCTGGGCCGCGGCCCGCTCCGCCGCCGCGGCCAGCGCCCGCCGGCGCCGCCCGGTCGGCTGCCCGTCGTCATCCGCCGGAACCGCCGGCGCACCTTGGCCGGGAGCCACGTCCGCACCGTCGGCCGGGACCGTGTGCGCCGCGGTGCCTGCCGCGGGCAGGGCCGGCTGCAGGGCGCCGGAGTCGTGGCGGCCGCGCCGGCCCGCGGGCACGGGCACGCCCTGCGGCGGCACGGTGCCACCGAGCCCCGTACCGGAGGCGGCCGCCCCCGCGGCATGCTCGGCCGCGGTCACCACGGCACCCTCGGCCACGCCGGCAGCCTCACCGGTACCGGCGCCGTCGTCGCCGATGCCGGAGGGCCGCCCACGGCGTCGCCCGGTGCCGCCGGACGCGGACGTGGCCTCCGGAGCCTCGGCGGGTACCGCGGCCGGTAGCGCGGCCGGCTCCCCGGCGGGGGACGCAGCTCGCCGCCGGCGTCGCCCGGTCGGCAGGGGCGCGTCCGCGTCACCGGCGTCAACGGCACCGGCCACGTCACTCTCCAGGAAGGCGTCCGTGGAGCCCCGGCGCGCACGCCGCCGCCCCCCGCCGACCCCCTGCTCATCCATGCCGGCATCGTCGGCAGCGGCCTCGGTGGTGGCGCCCGGCGTCCGCTCCGGAAGGGCTGCCTGCCCCGGGAGCGCTGCCTGGCCCGCGACTCCGGCGACCGCACCCGCGCCCCCCGCGACCGCACCCGCTCCGCCGCCGAGCGGCACCTCGAGCACGTACGCGCTGCCGCTCATGCCCGGCACCTCGTGCGTCTGGAGGACACCACCGTGGGCGCGCACGATCCCGCGCACGATCGGCTCGTGCACCGGGTCCCCGCCGGCGTACGGCCCGCGCACCTCGATGCGTGCGACCTCTCCGCGCTGCGCCGCCGCCACGACGACCGTGTTGTCCAGGTAGCCGCCCGCCGATACCGGCGTGTTGCCCGTGGCGTCGACTCCGGCGACGTCCGCCACGAGGTGGGCGAGCGCGGTGGCGAGCCGCTGCGGGTCGACCTCCGCCTCGATGGGCGGCGCGTGGACGGCGAACTGCACCCGCCCCGGCCCGATCAGCTCGACGGCGCCGTCCACACCGGCGGCGACGACGGCGTCCAGCAGCACCTTCGTACGGGTGATGTCATCCGCGCCCGTGTCCAGCCGCTGGTATCCGAGGACGTTGTCGATCAGCGTCGTGATGCGTGAGTAGCCGGCCGAGAGATGGTGGAGCACCTGGTTGGCCTCGGGCCACAGCTGCCCGGCGTCGTCGGCGGCCAGCGCGGACAGTTCGCGGCGCAGCTCGTCGAGCGGCCCGCGCAGCGACTGCCCGAGCAGCGTGAGCAGCTGCTCGTGCCGGCCGGCCAGAGCCTCGTACCGGTCCTTCTCCCGCTCGGCGAGCGAGGCGTACCGCTCCTCGCCGGCCGCCACCTCCTCCGCGTGCTGCTCGCGCAGCTCCTCCAGCTCGGTGACGTGCTGCTGGCGCAGTGCGGTGAGATCGGAGGCGTGCTCCTCGGAGAGCCGCTCCAGCTCCTCCGCGTGCGCCTTCTCGAGCGTGGCCTTCTCCTCCGACAGGGAGTCGAACGGCCGCCGGTCGGTGAAGGTCATCACGGCACCGACGAGCTGGTCCCCGTCCCGTACCGGCGCGGTGGTCAGATCCACCGGCACCTTCCGGTCGCCCTTGGCCCACAGCGCCTGCCCGCGCACCCGGTGCTTGCGCCCGGAGCGCAGGGTGTCGGCGAGCGGCGACTCCTCGTACGGGAACGGCGAACCGTCGGCACGCGAGTGCAGCACCAGGGTGTGCAGCTCCTTGCCGCCCAGTTCACCGGCCCGGTACCCCAGTATCTGGGCGGCGGCCGGGTTGACGAGCACGATCCGTCCGTCGGTGTCGGTGCCGACGACACCTTCCGACGCGGCCCGCAGGATCATCTCCGTCTGCCGCTGCGAGCGCGCCAGCTCCGCCTCGGTGTCGACGGTTCCGGACAGGTCCCGGACCACGAGCATGAGCAGCTCGTCACCGGTGTAGCCGTAACCGTCGTACGCCTGCTGCCCGTTCTCCAGGTTCGCGCTCGTGACCTCGACCGGGAACTCGGTCCCGTCGGTCCGCCGCGCGACCATCCGCGTCGGCTTCGTACGCCCGCGGGGATCCATGTGATCGGGCCGCCGCATGGAGCCGGGGATGAGCCGGGAGTCGAACTGCGGCAGCAGGTCGAGCAGACCGCGCCCGACGAGCGCGGTCCCCGGCGCCTCGAAGGCCTCCAACGCGATGGTGTTGGCGTTGACGACGGTTCCGTTGGCGTTGACCAGGACCAACGCGTCCGGCAGCGCGTCGAGTATGGCTGCGAGGCGAGCAGCGCCTCGGGATGGCCTGCTGCTCACGAGACGCCTTCCTCCCTGTTACCGCACCTTGCCGACCGCTCGGGCCATCTTGCCAACCGGCCCGCGACGTGTCACGCGAGGGAGTCTAAGCGCACGGGTCGCGCTCGGGGCGCCGGATGAGAGGGAGGTCCCACGAGGAAGTGACGCCGAACGTGTGACCACGTGCACCGGCTCCCCGATCCCTCCCCCGGACCTTTACGGAACCACTGCGTCCGCCAAGCCCCCTGCCTGGCCCTCCGCCCGCCGTCTACGCGCCGGCGCGCGGCAGCAGGGGCACCATCCGGTCCCACCGCGCGATCTGGCACCCGTCACCGCGGTCGTACGAGGCGTCGACCGGGCGTCCGGCCCAGACGCCGGTGACATGAGCGGTGGCCGGGCCGCCGTAGAGCGGGGTACAGACGGTGCCCCGGTCCACCGGCGCGAAGGGATCACGGCCCCACCGGGTGTGCGTGTCGAGCGCCCGGCAGGCCCCGGCCACGTTCGGGTGACGGCCGGCGTCCGGGTGACAGGACACCTCGTACGTCCCGTCCCGCCCGGCCCCGGCATGCCGGACGACGACGGTGAGGTGATCCCCCCGGTCCTCGGGCCCGACGGGTGGCGGCATGGCACCGGCTGCGAAGGCGGGAACGGTGGTGAGCGCGAGGAAGGAGGCGGCAGCGGCGAGAGACACCGGCAGCAGGCACCGCCCGGCGCCCGACAGAAGAGAGGTCATACCCCGTCCAACGCCGCACCGCGCGGGACGTTGCGCAACCGCCTCCCTCCACCCCCTCCGATCCCCTTCCCGCCCCGCCGGGCAAGCCCTTTGCCCTGCGGCCCGGCTGCCTAGTACCGTGGGGGGCGATTGGTGACAGGGCGCTCGCCTGTGTCATCATCTGCACGCACCGATCGCGCCTCGCGTGAGCGGTTGTGCTGGAGGCGTCGCCTAGTCCGGTCTATGGCGCCGCACTGCTAATGCGGTTTGGGTCTTAAAGCCCATCGAGGGTTCAAATCCCTCCGCCTCCGCACCGATCCCGAAGCCCCGGTCCCCGTGACCGGGGCTTCGGTGTTCCCCGGCCTTGATCGTCCCCTCCCCTAAGAGCAACGTTTCCGCAGGTCACAAGGGGTATGCGGACCGGATTTCACATGACGGCGGCAGTCATGTAATGTTCTTCCTGTCGCCGCGAGCGGGCCGAAAGGGCCGGGAGCGAAGGCGAAATAAAAGAACAAGCACTCGTAGCTTAACGGATAGAGCATCTGACTACGGATCAGAAGGTTGCAGGTTCGAATCCTGCCGAGTGCACACAGGTGAGAGGCCCCGGAGAGATCCGGGGCCTCTTGCGTTCCAGGGGCGTACAGCAGCGAGTACAGCAACCGCCACCCGGAGTCCGGCGCGACGAGCCCGCAGGGCGAACATGCGGGTCATGTCGCCCGGCTCGATCGGCGTGCCGTACTTCGTGGTGAACACCAGGGCGTGACTGTTCTGCCAGAGCTCCCCCGCGGCCTTCCGGTCCCCGATCTGCTGAGCACGGCGCATCCGAAGCGCCTTGAGGCAGAGTGCCGGCAGAGGGAGGAAGCCGTCGGACTCCTCGGTCTTGGTCTCCCGGTGCAGAATCTGCCCCCCGGCGCGCTGAATTCGGTGATCCACGTACAGCTCGCCCCGCCCGAAGTCGACCGACTTCCACGTCAGGCCCAGGACCTCACCGCGACGCAGGCCGAGGCAGAGCATCAGAACCCAGGCGGCGAACAGGTGGTCATCCCGCGCGGCGGCATCGGTGAGGAGCCGGCCTGCCTCCGCGACCGACCACGGCTTGATCCGACGACGTCGAGGCTTGGGCACCCTCACCGGTGAGGCGACGTTCTTGCTGATCTCCTCCTCGGCGACCGCATGCGTCAGTGCGGCCCGCAGGGCATCCCGTGCGGCCTGGATCACACGGCGGGACGGGTACGACTCGCAGCACTCCCCGAGAGCACAGCACTTCCGGCGAGAGGGCTCCCGTTTCGCGTCCTTGCCCTGGGCACAGCACTGGCAGACCGTGGCCAGCTTGGTCAGCCACTCGCGGACGTCTCGGACCGTGAGCCGCACGGGGAGCGTCGGCGAGCAAGGCAAGCACCCGCAGGCCAGCAGTCACCCGCATACGCGATCTTCCAAACTGGAGACGGCTCGGCATAGAGTCCGGGCCGTCTCTGGGCCGTCGGAGGACGCCCAACGACAACCAACGCTGACAACCGTCGACAACTAAATCGCAGGTCGCAGCGTTGATCGATTACACGGCCGCAGGTCAGAGACCCACCCCTTCACTTCTTCGGCTACTGATCGTCCTCGGCGACTCTTGACTCGCCCATTGAGACTCCGCCGACCTCAGGGACGCAACCGCCGCTCGAACGAACCAGCGGTTGATGTCCATGGGGAAATCTCAAGAGTGTTCCTGGCCCGCGATACCCACCGAGATGCTGAATCTTGTTTCGCATTCTGGACAGGTCGCATACCCGAAGAGGTGGGTCGCCCACGCGGCAACTTGGTCATGGCCGGCGTCACGCGCCATGTTGTAGATCCGGGCGCCGACGCCGGTCAGTTCGTCCGGGCTCGCCGGATGCAGTTCGGCATCACACTCGTCCACGTATTCGCCCAGCAGAATGCAGGTGAGCGCCTCGCACTCAGAGCACTCGGCCTCGAACTCCTCAAAGAGCAGTTCAAGCTGCTGAGACCAGATCGGCACACCTTCAAAGGCGAGCAGGCCCTGCGCGAGGTACACGAACATCTCCGGTTCGTCGGCCGGGACGTCGGCAAGGCAGGCACGGGTCACAGACATCAACTCAGTGATCTGGGAGGCGTACCGGCCACGCAGCGTCGCGTCAGCTTCGGCGACGATCAAGCCGCCCATGAGTACCGCCTGCTTCCGCTCGCCGGGCGCGCGACCGGTCGCGATGGCCGCGAGGGCTGGCAGGGCGGCGTAACTCGCCTCGTACACCGTGCCTTGATGGCAAAGCGCCGACCAGAGGTCGTGCCAAACCTTCTCGTCCTCCTGGCTGCCGTTGAGGCGCACGAAAAGACCAGGTATGTCGTCTGCGGGCCCGTACGCATGGCTGAGCTGCGACCAGTCCACCGCGGGGTGTGTCATGCGTCCGTATTCTGCCTCGCGCCGACAGGTGCGGCTCCCGCCGGACGCTCCGCATTCGTCACGCGTGAGCATGGTCACGCGCCGTGCCACGAGCGTGCCAGAACGGGCGGGGAACAGCGGGGAGCGACGGGGACGGAAAGTGAGTGGAAAGAAGAGTGGCCCCTGACCAAACGTGCTGGTCATGGGCCGATGCTCCCCAGTGTGGCGGCGCCAGTATTCGAACCTGGGAAGGCTGAGCCGGCAGATTCCCAAGCTGATGGTGCGGTACCCAGTCCAGACGGGCCTCAGTAAAGGATGGTCCTCCAGCGCTCGACCCACAGCAGTCGTCCACTGCTCGTATCGAGCACCTGCACTCGGTCGTCCCCCACCTGCCGAACAGTGCCGTAGAGCGTCCTTTCCGGAAGGTCCGCTCTGACGATGTCGTACACGTCCAGGTCGTCCTCGACCGGACGGGACCACGAATGCCCGCATCGCCCGCAGGTGTAGCCGACTGCACCCCGCTCCGCGGCCGGCACGAGGCTGCCCGTGCGGACCTCCTCGGCCAGGCACCGGGGGCACGGGTCGGCGGTGTGCGCGCCTACTGATCGGGACATCGGCCGATCCTGCATGACAGCAACGAAGTACAGCAACCCCAGCAACCGGCAGTGCCCGACGCTGACGCTCACAGCTCCCACCGCAGCCTGTATGACCTCTGCTGACCGATCTCTGTAGAGCTACGGATCAGAAGGGTGCAGGTTCGGATCCTGCCGAGTGCACAGCATGCCAGAGGCCCTGTGGAGTGATCCACAGGGCCTCTGGCTTTTGTCTCGACGGCGATGTTTGACGGCAGCCGCCGTCAGGGGGAGGCTCGCCGGATGACCCTGGAATGGAGACACGTCATCGTCCATTCGGCTGATCCGGTGGCCTTGGGGCAGTGGTGGGCCGAGGCCCTCGGCTGGGTGGTGGTCCACACGTCCGACGTGGAGTTCGCGATCTGCCCGGCGCCGGATCGCCTGCCGGGGCTGGAGTTCGTCCGGCTCGACGAGCCCCGGAAGGCCAAGAGCCGACTGCATCTCGACTTCGTACCGGACGACCAGGCACGCCGAGGTGGCCCGCCTGGTGGCTCTCGGGGCGCGGCGTGTCGACATCGGCCAGGGTGACCAGTCGTGGGTCGTCCTGGCGGACCCCGAAGGCAACGAGTTCTGCGTCCTCGGCCGGCGGTCCCCGTGAGGCTGCCGGCTGGGCGATGAGGACGGGGCCGGGGCGCAACGTCCCGGCCCCGCTTTGAACTACCTGCCGCCGTCCGTGCGTGCGCGCCGGACGGCTATGGGGACACCGGCCGCGCAGTCGTCCGGCTTCCGGGTCGTTGCCGCCCACCCGAGCTCATCGGCCCAGCCGTGCTCGAAGCATGCCCGTCACGGTGTTGAGCTCTTCGACGCGCGTGATGCGGGCCATTGCCGCGAAGACACTCAAAAGGACGACCGTACCGACTGCGAGAGCCACGAGCGAACCTGTAGCAGAATCGCCCAACAGATTCAGGATCACGAAACTCGCCGCACCCGCCATTCCCGCAGCAGGAATGCAGGCCGCGACAAGCCGGGTGTATGTGCGTGCGACCCTGGAGCCGTCCAGGTCTCCTCCCAGACGGCGGCGAAGACGCCGCCAAGCGACCCCCACGCCCACCGCATAAGCGAGGCCGTACCCGGCAGCCATACCGGTGACAGCCCATCGTGCGGGCAAGAGCCAGAAGCTCATCCCAGCCACGGCGGAATTCACCACCGCGACGATCACGGTGTTGTAGAAGGGCGTTCGAGTGTCTTCGTAGGCGTAAAAACCTCGTAGTACCACATACTGGGCCGAGAATGGAATGAGGCCCAATCCGAATGCCATGAGCGTGTACCCGATGTTCTGGGCGCCTGTGCCCGATCCGGCGTACAAGAACGTGGAAAGCGGAATGCCGACGGCCAAGAATGCGAAGGCGCACGGGACGATCGCCACAGCGGAGGTGCGGAGCCCGTAGGAGATGTCATCGCGTACGGCACCGGTCTCGTTGTCGTGGGCCGCCCTGGAGATGCGGGGAAGAATCGCTGTCATCACGGAAACGGTGATGATGGCTTGCGGCATCTGCCAGAGCAGCAGCGCATAGTTGTATGCGGTGATACCGGTGCCTTCATGGTGTTGCTTCTCCGCGATCGCCCCTGCCCGCGTTGCAAGCTGAGTGACCACGATCATGCCCAGCTGATTGGCCAGGACGAACAGGAAAGTCCATTTCGCCAGACCGGCCGCCTTCCCCAGTCCATGCCCGCGCCAGTCGAGACGCAGCCTGATGCGAAAACCGGTCTCCATCAGGTAGGGAACCATCGAAAGCGCCTGAACCACGAGGCCCAGTAGCGTGCCGACCCCCAGAAGTCGAACGCCTTCAGGGGAGATGTTGTGGACGGTCACCCCGGAGGTGGAGAACTTCCCGAAGGCGTAGATGAATGCACCGAAGGTCGTGATGACGACGATGTTGTTGAGGACCGGCGTCCACATCATCGCTCCGAAGCGGCCGCGGGCGTTCAGTATCTGTCCCATGACGACGTGCACCCCCATGAAGAACATGGTGGGCAGGCAGTAGCGTGCGAACGCGACAGTGACAGCCATGCGTTTGGGATCGGACGCAATATCCGGTGAAAGCATGTGGACGAGGTAAGGGGCACCGAGGACGCATAGAGTCGTGACCGCACCCAGGAGCACCATCACGAGTGTCATCAGACGATTCGCGTACGCCTCGCCTCCGTCGTCATCCTCCTTCATCGCCCGCACCAATTGCGGAATGAAGACCGAGTTGAGTGCTCCTCCGCCGGCCAACACGTAGATCATGGTCGGCAGGACGTTCGCGACCTGGTAGGAGTCTCCCAGAGTGCCGACCCCGATGGCTGCGGCCATGACCAGCGTTCGAACGAATCCGGTTAACCGGGAGACAACCGTCCCGGCTGCCATGAGGGCGCTCGACTTCAGAAGACCTTCGGTACGCCCCGGGGTTGCGGCACTTCCCCTCGCGAGGTTCTCGTCCTTTTCCGGTGTCAGCCCTCCAAGAGCACTGTGACCAGGAACCTTGCCCAGCTGGATGGTGGGCTGATCCGGCCACCCATCAATATGGCCGGCGCTGTCCTCGCTCCTACGGGGGGCGGTATCGAATGAGCCGTCCATATTGCTCCCTGTTCGGCAGCCAGGTGTCGGTCGGCCGCTCGGTCCGTGGTGTGGATCAGCGTCTCACCTCATGTACCGACGGATCGAACGCAGTCGATAAGGGTGCCGCTGGTGACTGCCAGAGCCCCACTTGCGCAATCGCAAAGCGTAAGGGATTCCCTAAGAGCCGTCCCGTAATTGATGAGCAGGCGTTAAGGGGTAGTCCTCGGGCCCGTATGCAAGTCGAGGTTCACCTGCCGCCCGACTTGATCCATGGCCATTTCACGATGCAGACCACGACAGGGGCGACGAGCATGGCCAGCAGCCACAGGCCCACGCTCGCTGGAGAGTAGATGTAGTAGCGCCAATGCTCTGGCAGGGGCGACGGCGCAAGCAGGAGCAGGATCAGCGTGGCCCATGTGGCCAGCACGGCTGCTGCCATGCGTGCTGCGGTCATCCCCATCGGCCCCCTCAACGATGTTCGTCTCTATGGATTGGATGATAGGGCGAATGAGATGATCTTGGCGTGGCTGGTGTGATCACGACGTCGGAACCGTTCTGGATAGCCCCGTTCTCCGGGCTGAGCCCGCGGCAGTTCGGGAAGCTGGTGACGGTACTGCGCCGCGCAGGTGCGGACGCGGTACGCAGGGGCCGGCCGTGGAGCCTTCCGCTGGAGGACCGGACGCTGCTGGTCACCGCCTACTGGCGCACCAACCTGACGATGCGGCAGCTCGCTCCGCTGTTCGGGGTGTCGAAGTCGGCGGCGGACCGGATCATCGACCACCTCGGGCCGATGCTCGCGCTCCAGCCCCGCAAGCGGTTCGCCAGGGAGACTGTGCTCATCGTGGACGGCACCCTGGTCCCGACCCGGGACCACGCCATCGCCGAGCAGTCGAAGAACTACAGGTACTCCACCAACCACCAGGTCGTGATCGACGCCGACACCCGCCTGGTCGTCGTAGTCGGCCGGCCACGCGCAGGGAACCGCAACGACTGCAAGGCATGGGAGGAGTCAGGCGCCAAGGCTGCCGTCGGCAGGACCCTCACGATCGCCGACGGCGGCTACCCAGGCACTGGACTGGTTGTCCCGCACCGCCGTGAACGCGGGCAGACCGAGCTCCCGGACTGGAAAGAGGAACACAACAAGTCCCACAAGCGGGTTCGCGCCCACGTCGAGCACGTCTTCGCCCGCAGGAAGGCCTGGAAGATCCTCCGCGACTGCCGCCTCAAAGGCGACGGCGTTCACCACGCCATGCTCGGCATCGCCCGGATGCACAACCTCGCCCTCGCCGGATAGATCAACGGGCCGCGCAACGACCAACCGTGCCCGAGGTCGGACAAACTGAGCAGCCTCCGGGGAAGTGCGCGCCGGTTCTCAGCGTCCCCTTCGACAGGCCAGGACGATCCCGACCGTGCTCAGTACCGCGATCACGATGACGAACCACGTCGGCATCAGCTCGAGGCCTTTGTAGGCGACAGTCGTGGTCCTGGGCATCGAACCTCCTCCGGCGGGCGCGGTGTTCGGGTGCCCGCCGTCCAGGCCGTGATGCCCTGCCGTGCGCAGCGCCGGCCGCGGCACGGTGGTCACCGGGTCCGGGCGTCCGCCTGGGCGGGATGGTCGGGGGAGGGTGGCCGTAGCTGGTTCGCCCGGTCGGTGACGACCAGGGTGGTGACCATCTTGTCCCACAGTTCCTGCCGGTTGCGGTCCCACAGGAGCCAGAAGTACGGGATCAGCAGCGTGAAGGAGGCAAGGACGCCGATGATCCCCTTCGCGATGAACTCCCGGACGAACATGCGCCCCCACCGGGCGGTGCCCGCCTCCGTGATGTGGACGACTCTCATGTGGAGGAGCTGCTTGGCGGGCGTCTGGCCGTGCCGGAAGACGATGAACGCCCAGATGAGCCAGCCGATGCCGAGCGTGCAGACGAACAGTGCCCCTTCCAGCAGGTAGCCGCCGAAGCGGAGTCCGGCGGTGGAGAGCGCGATGCCCCGCGGGAGGAAGAGGACCTGGCCGCAGAACTGGCAGCTCGGCTCGATCCCGGTCGCCTGCCCGCAGGCCGTGCACGCGCTTCTCGGGGCGCACGCCGTCGGGGCGGCCAGCGCCGCCGCTGATGCCGGCCGGGGGCGTGCGGACCATCGCTGTCCCGGCTTGGTCCCCGTACCTCGGCTCTCGCCCGGGTTCGTGGTCATGACCGACTCCCTCGGCACACCCCAGGTGCCTGGTGTCGTGTTCGCGCCCACTGGCGGAATGAGCCGGCCACAACCCTGCGGATGTTCCTCGCCACCACATCCGGAGAGGGGCGAACGGACGGGACGAACGGCCGTCTGCTCTCGCACCGGGCGGAGGAAGGGGAGTCCTCCGCTGTGCTTCACGTCGGACGCGGAGTCCGGCGGCAGGCGGGATGCGCCCGCGGGGCCTACGGCGACGCGGGCAGGACCTGATACCAGGGGAACACGGGGGTGCGGTCCCCGCACCTCGATCACGGGTGAACGGCTCAGCACTCCTCGTCCGGGTCGTTCCGGTTCAGTTTCTCCAGATATGTGTGGGCCAGGGCTGTGGCGCGGGTGAACCAGTCGGTGACGACCGCCAGTTCCTCCGGGGAGTAGTCGGAGAACAGGGCCGTCAGGCGTTCGTAGTGGCCCGCGTACACCGCCTCGACGCGGGTGACGGCGGCCGGTACGGCGGCCACGCGGACCCGGCGGCGGTCCATGGGGTCGGGGCGGCGGGTGACGTAGCCGGCGCGTTCCAGGCGGTTGAGGATGCCGGTCACCGCGCCGGTGGTGACGTGAGCGCGGGCCGCGAGGTCGCCCGCCGTCAGCAGGTTGTCGCCGGCCTCCAGGACGAAGCCGAAGCAGGTCAGGTCGGTGACGTTCAGGCCCAGCCGCCGGGCCAGTTCCTGCTGTCCGATCAGGTGAGCGGCGATGAGGTGGTCCATCGCCGACAGGGCCTGGGCCGGAGTGGCGGGTGGACGCGGCGTGCCGTGCATCTTTCGTTATTCCTTAGCGTGTGAGATATTCGGACCGTAAATCTCTTAGTGTGTGAGGGAAACCGGTCCCCTGGAGGCGTTCCATGAGTCTGTACGACGAGGGTCACACGATCGCCGGGTGGACCGGCGTCGGCATCGCGACCTCGGGCGGCTGCGTGGTGGGGTGGGGGGTGTGCGTGGCCTCACTTCCCGTGATCGCCGGCGGACTGGCCGTCGTGATCCTGAGCGTCCTGGTGACCTGGTTCCTGCACCTGTCCGGCTGGGGCAAGCCACCGGGAGTGCGGCCGCGGTCCGAGTGGGGCATGCGGACCCGGGACACCCGGGCCCGGCAGGGCCACGCCGGCTGCGTCGGCTGCCGGCTGGCGGGCCGGCACCGTGCGACCGCGGTCGCACCGCCGGCGTCCGTGCCGTCCGCACGGCGGACATCCCGAGCGGAGTCGCAGGTCACCGGCGGTGGGGTGGGAGATCGGCGGTACGGGGCCGCCACTGTCAGTGCCCCCCTCTACCCTGACGAGTGATGGCACAGGTCTGGAGATGCGCGGGGCTTCGGTGGGTGACCGGTGGGCCCGTGCTGGAGTGGGGTGGTGGGCGGCGTAGTGCGTTGCCCTGGGGGAAACGGGTCGTGTTCGCGGTGCCGGAGGGGGGCGTGCGGACGTGTGCGGGGGCGCGGGGGCATGCCTGCCCGCGGGGGGCCGCCGTGCCGGGGCGGAGCACGGGGGCCCGGTGCGAGGAGTGTGCGCGGCTGGACCGGGCGCATTCCGTGGCCGCTGACACGATCGCGGACGATCCGCGGCCGTACCGCGTGTATCTGGCGTGGTTCGGGCCGGGACTGGTGAAGGTCGGCATCACCGCACTCGACCGGGGGCCGGCCCGGCTGCTCGAGCAGGGCGCCGTCTGCTTCAGCTGGCTCGGCACCGGTCCGCTGATGGCCGCCCGGCGCACCGAGGAGCTGCTGCGGGCCGCGTTGCGGGTGCCGGACCGGATCGCGTACGCCGAGAAGCGTGCCGTGCGGTCCGCGCTGCCGGGGACGGAGGCGGAGCGTGCCGCCGAGGTGCGGGAGCTGCATGCCCGGGCCGTCGCGCTCACCGGGTGGCCGGAGTCGCTGCGGCGGGAGGCCTGCGAAGTCACCGACCATGTGCGGGCGTTCGGGCTGGAGGAGGTGCCGGCGGCGTGCGGCGAGGTCGTGGAGCTCGTGCCGGGCGGCGCCGTGCACGGTGAGCTGGTCGCGGCTGCCGGGCCCGATCTGCATCTGGCGGTCGCCGGTCTCGGGGCCGTCGTGCTGGACACCCGGCTGATGACCGGGTGGGAGCTGGCCCCGGTGGCCTCGCCGTCCGGCACGCTCACCGTCCCGGTACGGCAGTTCAGGCGGAGGCAGGACGGGTTGTTCTGACGTGAGCGGGACGGGTTGGTCCGACGTACGGACCCGGTGGGGCCGGTCCGGTGGCGTACGGGCCCCGTGAGGCCGGCAAGGTCAAGAATCGGATCCCGCACGGATCCCTTTCGGTCAGGAGCATGGTCCGCGCGGCCCTTCGGCAGTCATCGTGGCCGGTATGAGCGATCAGCCCGCAACGACAACCAAAGCCGCCGCGGACGCAGCCGCCGCCGGCCCCGTCGCCGCTCCCGTCACCGAGCCCGTACCTCCGTACGAACCGCCGTACTACGCGGTCGTGTTCACCAGCGTCCGTACCGACCACGACCCCGACGGATACGACCGCACCGGCGCCCGTCTCTCCGGGCTCGTCAAGGACATCCCCGGTTTTCTCGGTGAGGACCTCGCCCAGACCCCCGGTGGGCTGACGATCTCCGTCGTCTACTTCCGCGATCTGGCCGGGATCGAACAGTGGCGCCGCCATCCCGAACATCTGGAGGCCAAGCGGCAGGGGCGCGAGCACTGGTTCGACCGGTACGTGATCCACTTCGCGCGGGTCGAGCACAGTCACGCCTTCCAGCGCTCCTGATGCGCCTCCCAGGGATCACCTGAGAGGTTCATGTGCGGTTCTCAGAGAAAACACAGATTCCGGCAAGCGTCTTCTCAGAGGACCCCGACAGGGTGTCCGGCATGACCACGACCTCGCCCCAGGGGCGCACCGAACTGCTGAGGCCGGACGGGAGCCCGGTCCGCGTGCTTGTGGTGGACGACGAGCTGTCGATCACCGAACTGCTGAGCATGGCCCTCCGTTACGAGGGCTGGCAGATCAGGAGTGCGGGGGACGGGCAGGGTGCCGTGCAGACGGCCCGTGAGTTCCGGCCCGACGCCGTCGTGCTGGACATGATGCTGCCGGACATGGACGGCCTGGCCGTGCTCGGCCGGCTGCGCCGTGAACTGCCGGACGTGCCCGTCCTGTTCCTCACCGCCAAGGACGCGGTGGAGGACCGTATCGCCGGACTGACCGCCGGCGGCGACGACTACGTCACCAAGCCGTTCAGCCTGGAGGAGGTCGTCGCGCGGCTGCGCGGGCTGATCCGCCGCGCCGGGGCCGCCGACCGGCGGTCCGACTCCGTGCTCGTCGTGGGTGACCTGACCCTGGACGAGGACAGCCACGAGGTGTCACGGGCCGGGGACGACATCCATCTCACCGCGACCGAGTTCGAGCTGCTGCGGTTCCTCATGCGCAATCCCCGGCGTGTGCTCAGCAAGGCGCAGATCCTGGACCGCGTGTGGTCGTACGACTTCGGCGGGCAGGCCAACGTCGTCGAGCTGTACATCTCGTATCTGCGCAGGAAGATCGACGCCGGCCGGGAGCCGATGATCCACACCCGGCGTGGGGCCGGTTACCTGATCAAGCCCGCCGTGTCATGAGCGGACGGCGACGGCCGCGTCAGCGGAAGCGGCGGGCGGGACAGCCGCGCACCCTGCGGACGCGGCTCGTCGTCGCGTCCGTGTCGCTGATCGCCGTGGTGTGTGCCGTGATCGGTACGGTGACCACGCTCGCCCTGCGCAGTCATCTCTACGACCAGCTGGACGGCCAGGTCACCGAGATCGCTGTCCGTGCGGTCGGTCACCTGCCGCAGCCGGGCGGCGGATCGGGCCCCGGGGCGCCCGGCGCGCCGGACACCGTGACACCGGCCGCGAAGGTCGGGAACCTGCTGACGAAGGGGCCGACACCCCTCGGCGCCGTCGCCGCCTACGTGCGGAACTCGTCGATCACGAACGCGGCCGTCTCCCGGAAGCAGACCTACGACAACGGCGCGTACAAGCGGTCGCGGGCCGACGGTCTGAGCACCGCGCAGAAGGCGGCGCTCGTCGCGGTGCCGAGGGACGGCAAGGCGCACACCCTGGAGATCCCGGGGCTCGGGAACTATCTCGTCAGGTACACGACGAGCTGGGACGGTGCCGACGCCTTCTACGTCGCCCTGCCCACCAAGGACACCGACGACAACGTCAACACCCTGATCCTTGTCGAGGTCAGCGTGACCGCCGCCGGCCTGGTCGCCGCCGCCATCGCCGGTCACGTCCTCGTCGGCGTCGCCACCCGCCCCCTGCGCAGGGTCGCCGCCACCGCCACCCGGGTCTCCGAACTCCCCCTGCACACCGGCGAGGTGAACCTCAGCGAGCGGGTCACGGAGTCCGAGTGCGACCCGCACACCGAGGTCGGCCGGGTCGGTGCCGCGCTCAACCGGATGCTGGACCACGTCCACGGGGCGCTGCACGCCCGGCAGCAGAGCGAGACACGGGTACGGCAGTTCGTGGCCGACGCCAGCCATGAGCTGCGCACTCCCCTCGCCTCCATCCGCGGATACGCCGAACTCACCCGGCGCGGGCGCGAACAGGTAGGGCCAGACACCCGGCACGCCCTCGGCCGGATCGAGTCCGAGGCGGGCCGCATGACCCTCCTCGTCGAGGACCTGCTGCTGCTCGCCCGGCTCGACGCCGGCCGGCCGCTCCAGTTCGAGCAGACCGATCTGGTCCCGCTGGTCGTCGACACCGTCAGCGACTCCCGCGCGGCCGGCATGGACCACAAGTGGCGCCTGGACCTGCCCGACGAACCGGCGCTGGTCTCGGCGGACGCGGCACGGCTGCAACAGGTGCTGGTCAACCTGCTGGGCAACGCCCGCAAGCACACCCCGCCCGGTACGACCGTCACCGCGCGCGTGCAGCGGCGCGGGGCCTGGATGTGCGTCGACGTGGAGGACGACGGGCCGGGCATCCCGCCGGAGCTGCTGCCGCACGTCTTCGAGCGGTTCGCGCGCGGCGACTCCGCGCGGTCCCGCGCCACCGGGTCCACCGGCCTGGGGCTCGCCATCGTGCACGCCGTGGCCGCCGCGCACGGCGGCGCCGTGACCGTCGACAGCGTGCCCGGCCGCACGGTGTTCACCGTGCGCCTGCCCGCGCTCGCCCCCGCCGCCCCGCAACCCTCCCCGGAGACCGGCGGGCATGCGTTCTCACAGGCACAGCACAGTGCCACCACACGGGCGCGACAGGCCACTTGACGAGAGTCGGTCCATGCGAACCGACTCTTCTCCCGGCACCCTGCCGGCGCGGGAGCACCTCCCGGCCACAGACGCCGGAACGCCTGTCCTGGACGTAGTGATCCCCGTCTACAACGAGGAGACGGACCTCCGGCCGTGCGTCGTCAGACTGCACGCGCACCTCACGCGCACCTTTCCCTACGCGTTCCGCATCACGATCGCGGACAACGCGTCCACGGACCGTACCCCGCTGGAGGCGGCGCGGCTGGCGGCGGAGCTCCCCGAGGTCGGCACCTTCCGCCTGGAGCAGAAGGGACGGGGGCGGGCACTGCGGACCGTGTGGTCCGCGTCCCAGGCGCCGGTCCTCGCCTACATGGACGTCGACCTGTCCACCGACCTCAACGCCCTGCTGCCGCTGGTGGCGCCCCTGATATCGGGCCACTCCGACCTCGCGATCGGCTCCCGGCTCGCCCGTGACTCCCGGGTCGTACGCGGCCCCAAGCGCGAGTTCATCAGCCGGGCCTACAACCTGATCCTGCGCGGATCGCTCCAGGCGCGCTTCTCGGACGCGCAGTGCGGCTTCAAGGCCATCCGGCGCGATGTGGCCCAGGTGCTGCTGCCGCTGGTGGAGGACACCGGCTGGTTCTTCGACACCGAGATGCTCGTGCTCGCCGAGCGGGCCGGCCTGCGGATCCACGAGGTGCCGGTCGACTGGGTCGACGACCCGGACTCCACCGTGCACATCGTGCGGACGGCCACCGACGACCTCAGGGGTGTGTGGCGGGTCGGCAGGGCCCTGGCCACCGGTTCGCTGCCGCTGGACCGGCTGGCCCGGCCCTTCGGCGACGACCCGCGCGACCGCGAACTGCCCGACGTGCCCAAGGGACTGGCCCGTCAGCTCGTCGGGTTCTGCGTGGTCGGCGGCCTGTCGACCCTGTTCTACCTGGCGCTCTACAGCGTCTTCCGGCAGTTCTCCGGCTCGCAGATCGCCAACGCGCTCGCGCTGCTGGTCTCCGCCGTGGCCAACACCGCCGCCAACCGCCGGCTCACCTTCGGGGTGCGCGGCCGGGGCGGCGCCGTACGCCACCAGGCGCAGGGCCTGGTCGTCTTCGGTATCGGTCTCGCTCTGACCAGCGGCTCCCTGGCCGCCCTGAGCGCGGCGACCACCGGTCCGGCCCACTCCACCGAGCTGGCGGTGCTCATCGCCGCCAACCTCGCGGCGACCGTGCTGCGGTTCCTGCTCTTCCGCGCCTGGGTCTTCCCGGACCGCGACGGTTTCGGCGGCGGTCCGGCCCACAGCGTGACCACACCGGCCGACGGCACGACGGCGCCGTACGCACCGTTGCCGCAGCGCCGGGTGCCGGAGCAGCAGCCGCACGACCGGCAGCCGTACGAGCCGCAGCCGTACGACCGGCAGAGCCACGAGCGGCGGTCGTACGAGCCGCCCTGCCGGCCGTACCGGACCACCCAGATCCGCGCCGGTGACGCCGCGGACGGCACCTGGAGGGACGGCACCATGCGGTCGCAGCCGGTGCGCCCTCACGACAACGACCCGGGGGATGCCCGATGACCACCCACTACGACCCGCCGACCGCACCGCAGGGCACCCCGGGCGGCGGGGAACCCTCCCCGGCCGGACCTTCCCGGGCCCCCGGGGCCGGCGAGCCGCGGCAGCCGCTCGTGCGCGGGCTGTGGCGCGGCCGGCCCGAGGACCCGCGCTGGGCCCGCCCGGCCCTCCTCGGCCTGCTGGCCACCACCCTTCTGCTCTACCTGTACGACCTCAGCGCCTCCGGGTACGCCAACTCCTTCTACTCGGCGGCCGTCCAGGCGGGCAGCACGTCGTGGAAGGCGTTCTTCTTCGGCTCGCTGGACGCGGGCAACGCCATCACCGTCGACAAGCCGCCGGCGTCGCTGTGGCCGATGGAGTTGTCGGTCCGGCTCTTCGGCCTGCACTCCTGGGCGATCCTGGCTCCCGAGGTGCTGATGGGCGTGGCGACCGTCGCCGTCGTCCACGCGTCCGTACGCCGCCGGTTCAGCCCCGCGGCCGGTCTGATCGCGGGCGCGGTGCTCGCGCTGACCCCCGTCGCGGCGCTGATGTTCCGGTTCAACAACCCCGACGCCCTGCTGGCCCTGCTGATGTCGCTGGCCTGCTTCCTCGTCGTCCGGGCGCTGGAGGACGGCCGTACGAAGTGGCTGGTGTGGGCCGGTGTCGCGATCGGTTTCGCGTTCCTGGCCAAGACGCTCCAGGCGTTCCTGATCCTGCCGGCGCTCGCGGCCGTGTACGCGGTGTGCGCGCCGGTGCGGCTGCGGCGGCGGTTCGGACAGCTGGCCGCGGCCACGCTCGCGCTGGTCGTCTCCGGCGGCTGGTGGGTGGCCGTCGTCGAGCTGTGGCCGGCCTCCTCCCGCCCGTACATCGGCGGTTCGCAGAACAACAGTTTCCTGGAGCTGACCTTCGGCTACAACGGTCTCGGCCGCCTCAACGGCGACGAGACCGGCAGCGTGGGCGGCGGCGGTGGTGGTGGCACCGGCATGTGGGGCCGGACCGGCTGGGACCGGATGTTCAGCTCCGAGGTCGGCGGCCAGATCTCCTGGTTGCTGCCCTCAGCGCTGATCCTCCTCGTCGCCGGCCTGGTGGCCACCCGCAGGCTCGGGCGGACCTCCGTCACCCGTGCCTCGTTCCTGGTCTGGGGCGGTTCGCTGCTGATGACGGCGGTGGTGTTCAGCTACATGGCGGGCATCTTCCACCAGTACTACACGGTGGCCCTCGCCCCCTACCTCGCCGCGGTCGTCGGCATGGGCGCCGGGCTGCTCTGGGAGAAGCGGCGGGAGCTGTGGGCGTCGATCGCGCTCGCCGCCTCCGTGGTCGCGGCGGCGGCCTGGGGTTACGTCCTGCTGAACCGGACCTCCGGCTATCTGCCCTGGCTGAAGTGGCTGGTCCTGGTCGGCGGGCTCACCGCAGCGTTCGGCCTGGTCTTCGCGGGCCGCGTGCCGCGGCGGCCGGCGCTCGGGGCGGCTGCGGTGGGTCTCGTGGCCGCGCTGGCCGGACCGACCGCGTACACGCTGAGCACGCTCGGGCAGGGCCACACCGGTTCGATCGTCACGGCGGGCCCGGCGGGCGCGAGCATGATGGGCGGCCGGGGCGGCGGTCCGGGCGGTGACGGCATGCCGGGCGGCTTCGGCGGCGGGGCTCCCGGGGGACAGGGGCAGCAGAACCGGCAGGGGCAGAACCGGCAGGGCAACGGGTTCCCGGGTGGTGGCGGCTTCGGCGGAGGCATGCCGGGCCAGAACCAGCGGAACGGCAACGGCAACCCCCAGACGCAGCCGGGCCAGCCCGGCCGGCAGAACGGCAACGGCTTCCCCGGTGCCGGCCGCAGGGGCGAGGGCGGCCCGGGTGGCGCCGGCGGGCTGCTCAACGGCACGAGCGTGTCGGCCGGGGCCAGGAAGCTGCTGGAGAAGAACGCCTCGGCGTACACCTGGGTCGCCGCCTCCATCGGCTCCCAGAACGCGGCCGGCTACCAGCTCGCCACGGGGGACCCGGTGATGGCGATCGGCGGCTTCAACGGCACCGACCCCTCCCCGACGCTCGCCCGGTTCAGGGAGTACGTCGAGGAGGGGAGGATCCACTACTTCATCGCCGGCGGCGGTATGGGCGGTGGCATGGGCGGCAACAGCGGGAGCGCCTCGCGGATCAGCTCGTGGGTCCAGAGCACCTTCACGAAGGTGACGGTCGGTTCGGCCACGTTCTACGACCTCACGCGCAAGGCCGGCGGCTGACCCCGTCTACGGACGCTGTACACCGTATAGTCCTCGCTATACGGTGTACGGCATGTCCTCCCCCCATGGCCATCCGAGGCGCTGGGTGATCCTCGGTGTCATCTGCCTCGCCCAGCTCACGGTGCTGCTCGACAACACCGTCCTGAACGTGGCCATCCCCTCGCTGACCCGGGAACTGCACGCGGCGACCTCCGACATCCAGTGGATGATCAACGCGTACTCGCTCGTGCAGTCCGGACTGCTGCTCACCGCGGGCAGCGCCGCCGACCGCTACGGCCGCAAGAAGATGCTGATCACCGGGCTCGCCCTGTTCGGCACCGGCTCCCTGGCGGCCGGACTCGCCGGCTCGACCGGGCAGCTGATCGCCGCGCGCGCCGGGATGGGCATCGGCGGCGCCCTGCTGATGACCACCACCCTGGCCGTGGCCATGCAGATCTTCGCGCCCGCGGAGCAGCCGAAGGCGATCGGTATCTGGAGCGCGGTCAACGCACTGGGCTTCGCGTGCGGCCCGCTCATCGGCGGCTTCGTGCTCGACCACTTCTGGTGGGGCGCGATCTTCCTGATCAACATCCCGGTCGCGGCGCTGGCCCTTGCCGCGGTGGCGGCCCTGGTGCCGGAGTCGAAGAACCCGCGCGGTGACCGCCCGGACCTGCCCGGTGCGCTGCTGTCCACCCTCGGCATGGCCTCGCTCGTCTACGCGGTCATCTCCGGTCCCGCGCACGGCTGGACGTCGGCGCGCGTGCTCGGTACGGCGGCGGTGGCGCTGGTGGCCCTGAGCGCCTTCGCCTGGTGGGAGAGCAGGGCCGACGCGCCGATGCTCGACCTGCGCTTCTTCCGGGACCGGCGGTTCACGGGCGCGGTCGCCGGGGCCGTGCTCATCACGTTCGGTATGGGCGGCGCGCTCTTCCTGCTGACCCAGCACCTCCAGTTCGTGCTCGGGTACGGGCCGCTGGAGGCCGGTCTGCGGACCGCTCCGCTGGCGCTGACGGTGGTGGCGCTCAACTTCACGGGCATCGCGGCGAAGTGGTCGGCCCGGCTGGGCACACCGCCGTCCGTCGCCCTCGGGATGGTGCTGATGGCGGCGGGGCTGGTGGCCGTCGCCGAGGTGGGCACCGGCGGCTACACCGGCACACTGCTGGGGCTGCTGCTGATCGGCGCGGGATGCGCGGTCGCGAACCCGGCGATGGCCCACGCCATCATGAGCGCGATCCCCCCGGAGAAGGCCGGGGTGGGAGCCGGGGTCAACGGAACGCTGGCCGAGTTCGGCAACGGGCTCGGTGTGGCCGTACTCGGAGCCGTGCTCAGCTCCTCCCTGGCGTCCGGTAAGTCGCTGTCGGCCGGGCTGGGGGCCGGGCAGCTGGTGGGATCGGTGGCCGTGCTGGCCGGGGGGTTCGTGGCGGCGGGGCTGCTACGGCGGGCGGAACGGGTGTCCGCCTGACAGTGCCGCGTGATGCTGAGGGCGCCGGTGGGGGGGGTAGCCGGGGGACGGCGGGTACACGTGCGGCGCGGGGTCCGGTTCGCCGCGTTCCGGCTCGGTGCCGCGCCCCCTGCGGGCCGGCCGCGGCCCTAGCATCTTGAGCGACATCCGAGGTGGAGGAAGGTGCGCCGGTGACGAAGGCAGCAGGTCGGTCGGCGCGGCACAGCGTGTGGCTGGCGGACAGGGCCCGCCGCGGCGGGCGCAGCGGGCAGCCCTCGGGACTCGACCGGGAGCGGATCACCGAGGCGTCCGTGCGACTGCTGGACGCGGAGGGCCTCGCCGGGTTCTCCATGCGGCGGCTGGCCGCCGAGCTGAACGTCACCGCGATGTCCCTGTACTGGTACGTCGACACCAAGGACGACCTGCTCGAACTCGCCCTGGACGCGACCTACGCCGAGCTGCGGCTGCCCGACCCGGAGAACACGGACGAGGACTGGTCCGAGCAGCTGCGGGAGCTGGCCACCGCGTACCGGACGCTGCTGGTCCGCCATCCCTGGGTGTCCCCGCTGGCCGGGCGCTACCTCAACATCGGACCCCGGTCGCTCTCCTTCTCCCGCGTGGTCCAGCGGGTCGTCCGGCGGGCGGGACTGCCCGCGCACGGGGTGACCGGGGCGATCGCGGCCGTCTTCCAGTTCGTGTACGGCTACGGCACGATCGAGGGCCACTTCCTCGCCCGGATCGCGGACACGGGGCTGAGCCCGGACGAGTACTTCGAGCAGGCCATGACCGTCGTGGCCGAGGCCCCGGGGACCGCCGAGGTGATGCGGGAGTCCAGGACCCTCATGGCGGCCCGCGGCGGCGACACGGTGGCGGAGATGATGGAGCGCGACTTCACCTTCGCCCTGGATCTGCTCATCGCCGGCATCGAGGCGATGGTCGCCCGCGGCTGACTACTCCTCGGGTGCCAGCCGTGCCGGGAAGCCGCCGGTGGCCACGGGACCCCACCGTTCGGGTGTCACCCGGATGACGGACTTGCCCTGCCTGACCATCGCCTGCCGGTACTCGTCCCAGTCGGGGTGTTCGCCGGCGATGTTGCGGTAGTACTCGACCAGGGGTTCCACGGAGTCGGGGAGGTCGATGACCTCGGCCGTGCCGTCGATCTGGACCCAGGGGCCGTTCCATTCGTCGCTGAGGACGACGAGGCTGACACGGCTGTCCCGCCGGGCGTTGCGGGTCTTGGCGCGCTCGGGGTAGGTCGACATCACGATCCGCCCGGAGTCGTCGACGCCGCAGGTCAGCGGGGACGCCTGCGGGCTGCCGTCGGCGCGGCGGGTGATGAGGAGGGCGCGGTGGCGCGGGCGGACGAAGTCCAGCAGCTCGGCTGCCGATACCCGGGTGTTGGACGCGATGTTCGGTGCCATGGACGCAGCCTAGGCCGAGGAGGCCCCGGTCGGCCTGTTCCTGCCAGGGGCAGGTCCGGCTGATCAGGGCCTCGGGGGTGTCATGTGGGGGGCAGGGCCCCGGGGTCTCAGGCGGCGGGCAGGGAGTCTCCCTGGACGGCCTGGATGTCCAGTTCCACCCTGAGGGTGGTGCCGATGGCGGCGATGCCGGCCTGGAGGACCTGGTTGTAGTTCATGGCGAAGTCCTCGCGGTGCAGTTCGGCGGTGGCCCGGAACGCGGCCCGGGTGCCGCCCCACGGGTCGGCGCCGGTGCCCAGGTAGGCCAGGTCCAGGTCGACGGGGCGTACGACACCGTGCAGGGACAGTTCGCCGTGCACGGTCCAGCGGTCCGGGGCGGCCAGGGTCAGGCCCGTCGAGCGGTAGGTGATCTCCGGGTGCCGTTCGACGTCGAGGAAGTCGCCGGAGCGCAGGTGGGCGTCCCGCATGCCGTTGCCGGTGTCGACGGAGGCCGCCCGGATGACCGCCTCCACGCGGGACTTGGCGACGTCGTCGGGCGCGATCTCGATCGTGCCGCCGAACTCGGTGAACCGGCCGTGCACGCTGGAGATGCCCAGGTGCTGGGCGACCGCGGCGACGGAGGAGTGCACCGGGTCGATGGTCCAGGGGCCGGGCGGCGGCAGTTCGGTGCCGCCCTGCCGGGTCAGCGTGACCGTGCCGACCTCGGCCCGGCCGCTCGCGGTGACGATCGCGCTGGACGCGGCGGGCGCGTACCCGACGGCGGTCACGATCACCGTGTACGCGCCAGGCGTCAGCTCGGTGGTGTCCCGCACGGCCCCCTCGGCGTCCGCCTCGGCCCGCAGCACCTGCGTGCCGGTCATGTCGGTCACCGTGACGACCGCGTGCGACACGGCCCACCCGTCCCGCGTACGGATCTTCGCGGTCAGTCCCATCCCGTTCTCTCCCTGGAAAAGCTCAAAAAATGGTCGTATGAGACCGGCCCGTGGCGGGCGCGCCCTCCGTTCAGGGCGCGCCGCCACGGGCCGGGGTGTGGACTACTCGCCGGGGTGGGCGAGTTCGATGTCGTGGCCGTCCACTCCGGGACCGGCCACGGTCAGCGCGGTGGCCACCGGGGGGTAGCCCGTCGCGATGACGGTGTACTCGCCGCTGTCCAGGTCGGTGAAGGCGTACGCGCCGTCGGTGCCGGTGGTGGCGGTGCCGGCCACGTTGCCCGCCTGGTCGACCAGGGTGACGCGGGCGTCGGCCAGCGGACCGTGCGGGGCCCGGACGACGCCCTGGAGGCGGGCGCCGGCGTCCAGGTCGACCTCGATCCGGGTGACGCCGGTGGCGCCGACCTCGACCGGCAGGGCGCGCGGCCGGAAGCCTTCGGCGTTGACCGCGACGGTCACGGTGCCGGGCACCAGGTCGGTGAGGGCGAAGTCGCCCTGCTCACCGCTGGCGGCGGTGGCCAGCAGGTCTCCGCGCACGTCGGTGACGATCACCATCGCGTCCTTGACCGGCAGCGCGCTCCCGGCGGCCCGGACCACACCGGTCAGCCCGCTGGTGCCGCTGAGGAGGATGTCGTACGACAGTGCGTCCTCGCCCACCACGACGGTGGAGGCCTGCGGCTGGTAGCCGTCGGCGGAGGCGATCAGGACGTACGAGCCGGTGCCCGGGACGGCCAGGGTGTAGGAGCCGTCGGCCTGGGCGACCGAGCGGCCCAGCTGGCGGCCCGCCAGCGAGATCAGCGTGACGGCGGCCTGCGGGACCGGGGCGCTCTCGGCGCCGCGGACGAAGCCGTGGACCGGGGTGCCGCCGGCGGTGCCGGGCTCGGCGGCCGAGGCGACGGCCGTCAGCTGCCGGGTGGCGGTCGCCGTGGCGGTGCCCTCGGACACCGGGGCGGCGGAGGCCGGGACCGGCTCGGCGGCGGGGGCCTGGGCCTCGGCGACGGCGGGAGCGGCGGCCGGGTCGGTCACCGGGGCCTGGGCCTCGGCGCCCTGGGCGAGCGCGCCCCTGGTCTTCAGCGGGACCTCCTTGATGAACAGCGTGATCAGGAAGGCGACGGCGGCGAGGAAGCCGGCGATCAGGAAGACGTCGGCGATGCCGTGGCCGTAGGCGCTCTCCAGCAGGGTCCGGATGGGGGCCGGCAGCTTGTCCATGTCCGGGATGGTGTCGGTGGAACCGGAGCCCCCGGCCAGAGCGGCCTGGTACTTGGGGCTGAGGTCGGAGACGCCGTCCTTGACGTAGTCGGTGATCTTGTTCGCCATCACGGCACCCAGCGCGGAGACGCCGACCGCACCACCGAGGGAGCGGAAGAAGGTCACCGTGGAGCTGGCCGCGCCGAGGTCGGACGGGGCCACCTGGTTCTGCGTGGCGAGCACCAGGTTCTGCATCATCATGCCGATGCCGAGACCCAGCAGGGCCATGTAGATGGCCATCTTCCAGTAGTCGGTGTCGTACCGGATGCCGCCGAGCAGCAGCAGGCCGGCCGTCACCAGGACGCCACCGCTGACCAGCCACGCCTTCCAGCGGCCGGTGCGGGTGATGAACTGGCCGGAGACGGTCGAGGAGACGAACAGACCGCCGATCATCGGGATGGTCATGACGCCCGACATGGTCGGGGACTTGTCCCGGGCCAGCTGGAAGTACTGGCTGAAGAACACGGTGCCGGAGAACATCGCGATACCGACGAACAGCGACGCGAGCGACGCGAGGGTGATCGTGCGGTTCCTGAACAGGCGCAGCGGGATGATCGGCTCGCTCGCCTTGGACTCGACGAGCACGAAGAGCGCGCCGAGGACGATCGAACCGCCGACCATCGCGTAGGTCTGCCAGGAGACCCAGTCGTACTTGTCGCCGGCGAAGGTCACCCAGATCAGGAGCAGGGAGACGGCGGCGGCGATGAGGGTCGCGCCACCCCAGTCGACCTTGACGTCCCGCTTGACCACGGGCAGGTGCAGGGTCTTCTGCAGCACGATCAGCGCGATGACCGCGAAGGGCACGCCGACGTAGAAGCACCAGCGCCAGCCCAGCCACGAGGTGTCGGTGATGACACCGCCGAGCAGCGGGCCGCCGACCGTGGCGACGGCGAACGTGGCACCGAGGTAGCCGGAGTAACGGCCACGCTCACGCGGGGAGATCATCGCCGCCATGACGATCTGCGCCAGGGCGGACAGACCGCCGACGCCGATGCCCTGGAACACCCGGAAGGTGATCAGCATGCCCGGGTTCTGGGACAGCCCGGCCGCCATGGAGGCGACCACGTAGATGATCAGCGCTATCTGGACGAGCGCCTTCTTGCTGTACAGGTCGGCGAGCTTGCCCCACAGGGGGGTGGCCGCGGTCATCGACAGCAGGGCGGCGGTGACCACCCAGGTGTAGGCGGACTGGCCGCCGCCGAGGTCCCCGATGATGTGCGGCAGGGCGTTGGAGACGATCGTGGACGACAGGATCGCCACGAACATGCCGAGCAGCAGCCCGGAGAGGGCCTCCATGATCTGCCGGTGTGTCATCGGGGCGTCGCCGTGGGAGCCTCCCCCGTGCTTGGCGTGAGCCCGCACACCGGCTGGTGTGGTCGTTGCCATGAGCTTCCTTTTCTTACGTGCTTGCGGGTGTACGGGTGGTCTCTTCGACTACGGGGGCGGGCAGCCGGAGCGGGGCGGACCGGCAGTCGCCGAAGGACGCGCGCAGGCGCGTCATCAGCCGGATCAGCTGGCCGACCTCCTCGTCGGTCCAGTCCGCCAGCCGCTCGGCGAGCAGGTGCGTGGTCCGCCGGGACAGCTCGACGAGCTGCTCCAGACCCTCGGGCGTCAGGCGCAGGATGCGCGAGCGCTTGTCCGCGGGGTCCGGGTGCCGTTCGATCCAACCGCGTGCGGCGACGTGCGCGACATGCCGGCTGGTGACCGACATGTCCACGGCGAGCAGCTCCGCGAGCTTGCTCATGCGCATGTCGCCGTGGCGGCCGAGCAGGGTCAGCACGGCGGCCGAGCCGGCCGGGCAGTCGGGCGGCAGGATCCGCCCCATGTCCCGTTTCACGGCTCCGACGGCACTGAGCTGACGCGCCAGCTCTTCAAACTGCGCCTGCCCGGCCATCACACCTCCCGTATTCGTTGCTTGAAGCAACCATAAAGGTGCTTGGTTGCTGAAGGCAAACAAGTAGGTGGCCGGCGGCGTAAAAAATTGGCAAAGGCAAGTATTGGTGGTGTAAAGAGGCAGGTGAGTCCGGGGAAGGTGTCCCTCGCCTCCCGGAGCCCGCCCCATAGGCCCCCGCTTGGGCCGCGGGGTGTGACTTCGCTAAGGTCTCGGGCCATGGCTAACACCCAGGGCCCCCAGGGCAATTACGACCCCGCCGGCAACACCCAGATGTTCCGCGCGTTCGTCGACGACGCCCCGCAGGGCCGGCAGCAGCAGGCGGCCTCCTCGGGCCCCCGCATCGGCCTGATCATCGGCATCGTCGTGGCGCTCGCCGTGGTGGCGGGAGTCGCCTGGCTGGCGCTCGGCTAACGCCGGCGGGCCCCGCTGCCCGCACGGACACGTCCTGTGTCCGACGCGCACGCCGACGACGCGGTCGATGCCGAGCGCGCCGATGTACGCCCGCCCGGGGTGCCGGAGACCGGCGGCGCGTGCCTCCTCGGCGTGCCCGGCCCACCGCCGTACCCGTGAGAGCGCCTCGTCCCGCCGCCGGAACCGGTGCCGCGCCAGGGCGGACGACGGACCTGCCCTGACCCCGGACACCGGCCCCGGACGGACGACGGCCGCCGACGCGGCCGTGACGGCGCTTCGGCGGCCACGCGTATCCGTCGTACGCGTCGTCCGTGCGACCCCGCCCGGTCCCGGCTCCCGTCGCTGACGGCTGTCAGGTCGGGGAATCCGGCGGGCGGTGGCCGGGTCAGTCCGAGATCAGTCCCTCTCGCAGCTGGGCCAGTGTCCGGGTCAGCAGCCGGGAGACGTGCATCTGGGAGATGCCGACCTCCTCGCCGATCTGCGACTGGGTCATGTTGGCGAAGAAGCGCAGCATGATGATCCGCCGCTCCCGGGGCGGGAGTTTGGCCAGCAGGGGCTTGAGGGACTCGCGGTACTCGACGCCCTCCAGCGCGCTGTCCTCGTAGCCGAGCCGGTCGGCCAGGGATCCCTCGCCGCCGTCGTCCTCGGGGGCCGGCGAGTCGAGGGAGGACGCGGTGTAGGCGTTGCCGACCGCGAGGCCGTCGACGACGTCCTCCTCGGAGACGCCGAGCACGGCGGCCAGTTCCGTCACCGTGGGCGAGCGGTCCAGCTTCTGCGACAGCTCGTCGCTGGCCTTGGTGAGGGCCAGACGCAGCTCCTGGAGGCGGCGCGGGACGCGCACCGACCACGAGGTGTCGCGGAAGAAACGCTTGATCTCACCGACGACGGTCGGCATCGCGAACGTCGGGAACTCCACGCCCCGTTCGCAGTCGAACCGGTCGATCGCCTTGATCAGGCCGATCGTGCCGACCTGGACGATGTCCTCCATCGGCTCGTTGCGCGAGCGGAAGCGTGCTGCCGCGTAGCGCACCAGCGGCAGGTTGAGTTCGATGAGGGTGTCCCGGACGTAGCCCCGCTCGGGGCTGTGCTCGTCCAGCGCGGCGAGGCGCAGGAAGAGCGAGCGGGACAGGGTGCGGGTGTCGAGGTTCGCCGTGGCCTGCGCGGCCGGGACAGCTTCGGCGGCCGGGGCGACGGCCGGGGACGGCACGGCTTCGAGGGCCGTGACACCCTCGAAGCCGTCGAGGACGTCGAGAGCGTCGAGCTCCTTGGGCGCTGCCTCGCTCATCGTGGGCGTCAGCACCTTCGAGCTGCCCTGGTCTGCGGACATGCCACCCCCTTTGGGTCGCGGGACGGTCGCGGCGGCGTCCTTCTCGAGCGACGCAGCCTTCACCTGAATACCGGAGCCGAAGCCTCGGCAAACGCGCTTCCCGCAGAATGTCACATGTCGGCAACGCGCTGTAGTGACATGTCGACATGTGAGAAGCGAATAGCCGCTGCAAGGAAGGGGTCTGACGGTATGTCGGTCCACAACTGTCGGCAACTGCGCTGGTGAGGGATTCGCTCGCGCCGGTTACCGCTCGCTCGGATTTGCGATGCAGCGCCATCCGGGGCGTGCTTCCGTGCGCCTGCTGTGCAACCACCCGCCGCCCGTTGTAAGAGGGTCCGCGGGGCACGCGGTCCGTGGGTCTACGCCTCGATCCGGTTCGCGGAACGCAGCCGCTGGAAGCTGCGGGCGAGCAACCGCGAGACATGCATCTGGGAGACGCCGAGTTCCGCGCTGATCTGGGACTGGGTGAGATTGCTGTAGTAGCGCAGGAGAAGGATCCGCTGTTCGCGTTCGGGGAGCTGGACGAGGAGGTGGCGGACCAGGTCGCGGTGTTCCACACCGTCCAGCGCCGGATCCTCGTAGCCGATCCGGTCGAGCAGCCCCGGCAGCCCGTCCCCCTCCTGCGCGGCCTCCAGCGAGGTGGCGTGGTACGAGCGTCCCGCCTCGATGCAGCTCAGTACCTCCTCCTCGCTGATCCGCAGCCGGTCGGCGATCTCGGCGGTGGTCGGTGAGCGGCCGTGGAGCGTGGTCAGGTCCTCGGTCGCGCTGTTGACCTGCACCCACAGCTCGTGCAGCCGGCGGGGGACGTGGACCGTGCGGACGTTGTCCCGGAAGTACCGCTTGATCTCGCCGACCACGGTCGGCATGGCGAAGGTCGGGAACTGCACGCCCCGCTCGGGGTCGAAGCGGTCGATGGCGTTGATCAGGCCGATGGTGCCGACCTGGATGACGTCCTCCATCGGCTCGTTGCGGGAGCGGAAGCGGGCGGCGGCATAGCGCACGAGCGGGAGGTTCGCCTCGATCAGCGCCCCTCGCACGCGGTTGTGCTCCGGAGTACCGGGGGTCAGCGTCTTCAGCTCGGCGAACAGCACCTGGGTGAGGGCCCGGGTGTCCGCGCCCCGGCGCCTCTCGGGGGCCGGTGGAGGCGGAGCGGGTGCCTCCTCCTGGGGCGGCGCAGTACTGGCCGACACGGTCAACGCCACCTCTTCACGGTCAATCATCCGTCAAAAGCTGTCATAGCATCACAAGACATGTGCACTGTGTGCAAGCACCGCATAACGCCGTGTTGTGCCCAAATACAGACAAGTTGGGGCTCAGAACGCGTGAAAGCCCCCCGCCGGAACGGCGGGGGGCTTCTGCGGCGAAGGGCTCAGAACTCGTAGTCGGCGATCACCCACGTGGCGAACTCCCGCCACAGCGCGACACCCGCCTGATGGGCCGGATGCTCCAGATAGCGCTGGAGGGCGTCGGTGTCCTCGACGGCCGAGTTGATCGCGAAGTCGTAGGCGATCGGCCGGTCGCTGATGTTCCAGGCGCACTCCCAGAACCGCAGCTCCTCGATCTGCCCGCCGAGTGCCCGGAAGGCCTCGACGCCCGCGACCACGCGCGGATCGTCGCGCCCGACGCCGTCGTTGAGCCTGAAGAGGACCAGATGGCGGATCATGGGAGGTACCTCAGCCCTTTCCTCCGTCGGCGAGCCAGGTCATGAAGTCGCCTATCGCTCTGGCCGCGTCCGATATGCCCTCGAAGCCTATCTGCACGTAGTCGGCCGCCCTGGCCGGATCCGTGATGATCACGTACAGCGCGAAGACCACGAGCACGTACACGGCGATCTTCTTGGCGTTCACCGCCATCGCGGCCTCCCCTGTACCAGTGCCCCGAGGGCCCCCTGCTGCCGGCCGCGAGTGTAACCTTCGTGCCCTCTGCCACCGCGAACAGCCCGCCGGTGCGCCGCGGTTGTGCCCGGGACACGAGAAAGGCCCCGCCGTCGGGCGGGGCCTTTCTGCAAGCGGTAGCGGAGGGATTTGAACCCTCGGTGACTTGCGCCACACTCGCTTTCGAGGCGAGCTCCTTCGGCCGCTCGGACACGCTACCGAGGGAGACCTTACAGCACAGGGTGGCCGGGTTCGAAATCGGTGATCAGCGGTCCCGGAAGAACCCGGTGAGGAGCCGGGCGCACTCCGCCGCGAGCACGCCCTCGATGACCTCCGGACGGTGATTGAGCCGCCGGTCGCGCACCACGTCCCACAGGGAACCGGTGGCGCCCGCCTTCTCGTCCCGGGCGCCGTACACCACCCGGTCCACCCGGGACTGGACCAGTGCGCCGGCGCACATGGTGCACGGCTCCAGGGTGACGACCAGCGTGCAGCCGGTCAGCCGCCACTCCCCGAGCCGGGCCGCGGCCCGCCGGATCGCGAGGACCTCCGCGTGGGCCGTGGGATCACCGGTGGCCTCGCGCTCGTTGTGTCCGGCCGCCAGTACGGTCGTGCCGTCCGCGGACAGCACGACCGCGCCGACGGGTACGTCCCCGCCCCGGGCGGCCAGCCCGGCCTCGTCCAGGGCGAGCCGCATCGCGGCCCGCCAGCGGTCGCGTACCGGGTCCGGTGTGCCCCGCGGGTCCTGGGCGGCGGTCAGCGGACGGTCTCCAGCACCTCCGAGGCGCCCAGGGCCTCGGCGATGGTGTTCAGCGCGTCGTCGGCGTCCAGGGCGCGCAGCTCCTTCTCCCCGATGCCCAGGTCGTCCAGGATCTCCCTGTCGCCCACCGGGCTGTGCGGCACCGAGTCGGCGGCGGGGGCGGCGTCCTCCTCGGCGTCCTCGGACTCGCCGTCCTCCGTGCCGTCGAGGTCCAGGGAGTCCAGGTCCGGGACGTCGTCGGAGCCGGGCTCCCGGCCGAGCAGCTCGTCGGTGAGCAGCAGTTCGCCGTACGCGCTGCGCTGGGCGGCGGCGGCGTCCGAGACGTAGATGCGAGGGTCCTCCTCGCCGTCCACGCGGACGACTCCGAACCAGGAGTCCTCCTGCTCGATCAGGACGAGCACCGTGTCCTCGTCGGGAGAGGCTTCCCGGGCCAGGTCGGCCAGATCCGACAGGGTCTCCACATCGTCGAGCTCCGTGTCGCTCGCTTCCCACCCGTCTTCGGTGCGCGCGAGCAGTGCGGCGAAGTACACCGTGACTCTCCCACTGGTCATAGGCGTGCCGGTTGGGGGTCCCCCCGGCGGAGGTACGTGGGAGGGGAGAGCCTGGGCTCCGAGCCCCACCCACTCGGAATCGTGGCAGAAACAAGGCGTCCAGGGGACGTCTTCGGCTCCCTGTGTCTGGCTGTTTCGATCGCGATCAGTGATCGGTCCACCAGTGCGCTCATTGCCGCCACCTGCGGATCGTACGCGGCTTTCCCCGGCTCTCACGTATGCCCGCCGTCCCGACACCGGCGCGGGCGAGGATCTTGCGGACACCGGCCGTCAGCACCGGGCCGGGCCTGCGCGGATCCGGCCGGCCGGCCGTCTACCGGCGGAACGTCCGCATTCGCATCGCGTGGCGCAATCGGGCGACCTTGGCGCGCCGCGGCTGGACGCGGGCACGCAGTTCCCGGGCCTCGGCGAGATCGCGCAGGAACTGTGCGCGGCGGCGCCGCCGGTCGGCCGCGCTCTCGGGCGCGTCGGGATCGGTCTGGGCGGACCTGCTCCCGGAACCGGCCGCACCGCCGGTGGCCTTGAAGGCGCCCGCACGCTTGTCAGGCAGGTCAGACACGTCACACCACCCCTGTCCTTCCTTCCCACCTTCCCCCGGACGGCCGGTTTGACGCCAGCGTGAGGGGGCGCGCGGCGCAGGTACGGTTAGGGCATGCGTCTCCACGTCGTCGACCACCCCCTGGTCGCCCACAAGCTCACCACGCTGCGCGACCAGCGCACCGATTCCGCGACCTTCCGGCGGCTCGCCGACGAGCTGGTCACCCTGCTCGCCTACGAGGCCACGCGGGACGTACGCACCGAGACGGTCGCCATCCGGACGCCGGTCGCGCAGACCACCGGCGTCAAGCTCGCCCGTCCCCGCCCGCTGGTGGTGCCGATCCTGCGCGCCGGTCTCGGCATGCTGGACGGCATGGTCCGGCTGCTGCCGACCGCCGAGGTGGGCTTCCTGGGCATGATCCGCAACGAGGAGACGCTGGAGGCCTCCACGTACGCCTCGCGCATGCCCGAGGACCTCTCGGGCCGCCAGGTGTACGTCCTGGACCCGATGCTGGCCACGGGCGGCACCCTCGTCGCGGCGATCCGGGAACTGATCAGGCGCGGCGCCGACGACGTCACGGCGGTCGTCCTGCTGGCCGCCCCCGAGGGCGTCGAGGTCATGGAACGCGAACTGGCCGGCACCCCGGTCACGGTCGTCACGGCGGCCGTGGACGACCACCTCAACGAACACGGCTACATCATCCCGGGCCTGGGTGACGCGGGCGACCGGCTGTACGGCGCGGCGGAGTAGGGGCCGCGCGGCCACGAGCCGCGGGCGCGAGGGCTGGGCGGGGCGGGTACTACCGCGTCGCGCAGCCCTTCTTCGTCGTGGCCGAGGGCGAGGCGGAGACCGCGGGTGCGCTCAGGTCGGTCAGGGCCCGGGCGGCGGACGCCTGCCGGGTCAGCCCCTTGAACGCGTCCCCGATGACCAGGTCGAGGTCGGCTCCCTTGCGTCCCGCCTCGGTGCGCAGGTCGGCACCGCCGAGCTGGGTGCCGAGCACCCGCAGCGAGGTGTCCCGCGCGGTGGCGGGGCCGAGGAGCAGCCCCGTGCCTTTGACCTTCTTGTCGAACCGCTCGGGCGCGTTGCCCACGGCACCGATCCGGAAGCCGCGCTTGCGCAGCTGGTCCGCGGTGTCCTTGGCGAGTCCGGAGCGCTGGGTGGCGTTGTAGACGTTCACCGTGATCCGGCTGGGTGCGGGCAGCGCCTCGACCCGGGCCGCCGGGGCCGCCGCGGCCTTGAGCCGGCAGTCCGCCGCGGAACCGGCCGCCGGTTTCCTGCCGCCGGAGAAGACGTCGATGAGCTGCAAGGTGCCCCAGCCCGTCAGGCCGAGCACGGCGGCTGACGCCACCACGACGGCCACGAGCCTGACGCGCCGCCGGGGCGGACGCATCCGCGGGTATGTGTCCCCCGTGATGCGGTACCGGCCGCCCATGCCGGGGGGAGTCAGCATGCTCATGAACGCAGCGTAGTGCGCCCGGGCGACGATGCCTATCAGATGATCAGCTGATGCCGCCCACTGGAACCCGAAAGGGCCTACGGCCGTGTCGCCCCGGGTCAGTCCAGTTCGAGCACGCGTGCGTGCAGCACCTGGCGCTGCTGGAGGGCGGCGCGGACCGCGCGGTGCAGACCGTCCTCCAGATACAGATCGCCCTGCCACTTCACGACGTGCGCGAAGAGGTCGCCGTAGAACGTCGAGTCCTCCGCCAGCAGGGTCTCCAGATCGAGCTGCTGCTTGGTGGTGACGAGCTGATCGAGGCGGACCGGGCGCGGCGCGACGTCCGCCCACTGCCGGGTGCTTTCCCGGCCGTGGTCGGGGTACGGCCGGCCGTTTCCGATGCGCTTGAAGATCACACGGAAAGCCTACCGGTCAAGACGTTCCGGGCGCAGCCATGGTGGCCGAGTGCCACGCTTGAAAAGATGGAACAAATCAGGCGAACGGGCTAGTACGGGAACGGAGGCCGGGGATGAGTGACAGCGACACCGCACCGCCCGACGGCTCGCAGGAGCCCACCGCACTGCCCGCCGAGGCCCGAGGGATCGCCTCCGGGTACGCCTTCACCGGCCCCGCCCTCGACCTCGGCGCCCTCCTGTGGGACGGGCGGTGCCACGCCGGCGCGCCGGTCCGCGTCCCCCTCTCCGTGCTCAACCGGCACGGCCTGGTCGCGGGCGCCACCGGCACCGGCAAGACCAAGACCCTCCAGCTGATCGCCGAGCAGCTGTCGGCGCGGGGCGTGCCCGTGTTCCTCGCCGACATCAAGGGCGACCTGTCCGGCATCGCGCGGCCGGGCCACGACGACGACCGGGTGCGCGGGCGGGCCGCTGAGGTGGGCCAGGACTGGACCGGGGCCGGCTTCCCGGCGGAGTTCCTCGCCCTCGGCGGCCTCGGCCACGGCATCCCCGTACGGGCGACCGTCACCAGCTTCGGCCCGGTGCTGCTGGCCAAGGTGCTCCAGCTGAACCCGACCCAGGAACAGTCCCTCGGCCTGGTCTTCCACTACGCCGACACCAAGGGCCTGGAACTGATCGACCTCAAGGACCTGCGCGCGGTCGTCGCCTTCCTCACCTCCGACGAGGGCAGGGCCGAGCTGAGGGACATCGGCGGGCTGTCCCGAGCCACGGCCGGGGTGATCCTGCGGACGCTGACCGCCTTCGAGGCGGAGGGCGCGGCGGACTTCTTCGGCGAGCCGGAGTTCGACACCGCCGGCCTCCTGCGTACGGCGGAGGACGGCCGCGGCATCGTCTCCGTGCTGGAGCTCCCGGCCGTGCAGGACCGGCCGCGGCTGTTCTCGACCTTCCTGATGTGGCTGCTCGCCGACCTCTTCCACGACCTGCCCGAGATCGGTGACACGGACAGGCCCAGGCTCGTGTTCTTCTTCGACGAGGCCCACCTGCTGTTCCACGACGCTTCCAGGGCGTTCCTGGACGCGATCACCCAGACGGTACGGCTCATCCGCTCCAAGGGCGTCGGCGTCTTCTTCGTCACCCAGACCCCGAAGGACGTGCCCGGTGACGTCCTCGCCCAGCTCGGCAACCGCGTCCAGCACGCCCTGCGGGCCTACACGCCCGACGACCACAAGGCGCTGACGGCGACCGTGCGGACCTTTCCCAGGTCGGCGTACGACCTGGGGGAACTCCTCACCGCCGGACTGGGCACCGGCGAGGCCGTGGTGACCGTGCTCGGCGAGAGCGGCGCGCCGACCCCGGTCGCCGCCACCCGGCTGCGCGCCCCCGAGTCCCTCATGGGCCCGGTGGACCCCGCCGCACTGGACCGGGCCGTACGAGGTTCCTCGCTCCACGAACGTTATGCACAGGCTGTGGACCGCGAGTCGGCGTACGAGAAGCTGGCCACGGCCCGGGTGGAAGAGGAAGCGGAAGCGCCGCCGGCGCGCGAGCCGAAGCGCACGGTGGCCCCCCGCGAGGCGGCACCGCGGGAGGAGCCGTCGCTGGCCGAACAGGTCGTGAGCAGCGGCGTGTTCAAGTCGCTGGCGCGCTCGGTCGGCACCCGGCTGGGCCGGGAGATCACTCGCTCCCTGTTCGGCACGGCCCGGCGACGACGGTAGCCCGGGGGGGGCGGGGAGCAGCGGGGCACCTGCGAGGGCGCGGCGGACGTAGCTGGGTCCCTACTTCTTCGTCGCCTTCATCTCCTGTTTGTACGCGCGGACCTTGGCCAGTGAGTCGGGGCCGGTGATGTCGGCGACGGAACGGAAGGAGCCCGGCTCCCCGTAGGGGCCGGCGGCCTCCCGCCACCCCTCGGGGGTGACCCCGAGCCGCTTGCCGAGCAGGGCCAGGAAGATCCGCGCCTTCTGCTTCCCGAAGCCCGGCAGGTCCTCCAGCCGCCGCAGCAGCTCGGCCCCGCTGCCGGCGTCCCGCCAGACCGCCTCGGCGTCCCCGTCGTAGTGCTCGACGAGGTACTGGCACAGCTGCTGCACCCGCTTGGCCATCGAGCCCGGATAACGGTGCACCGCGGGCTTCTCGGCGAGCACCGCGGCGAACGCCTCCGGGTCCGTCGCCGCGATCTCGTGCGCGTCCAGATCATCGGTGCCGAGCCGGTCCGCGATGGTCCGGGGCCCCTTGAACGCCCACTCCATCGGGATCTGCTGATCCAGCAGCATCCCGGTCAGCGCGGCGAGCGGGGAGCGCCCGAGCAGCGCGTCGGCCGCGGGCTCCTGGGCGAGGTGCAGGGTGACGTCCATGGGTCGATGATCCCGCGCGGTCCCTCGGTCCGCGCGCCAGTACCCAGCGCGTGCACCCGCTGCTCCGGCACGCCCGGTTCCCCGCGGCCGCAGACCGGGAGCGTCCGCGTCGTCGCCGTGTCGCAGGCGATCCAGACGTACGTCGGGGCTGCCGGCGAGGACGGCGGGCAGTCCGGCGCGAACCCGTTCCACCGGATGGGCGCCCGCCTCCCGGCGCGGACCCGTTCCACCGGATGGGCGCCTGCCTCCCGGCGCGGCACCGGCCGTGTCTCGTGCGGGCCGTGTCCGGCCGGGCCGGGCAGGCCCGCCGGTTCACCCCGGACCAGACGGTCGCCGGGGCGGAACCCAGCGCGCCGAGCAGTGAGTCGATGGCGGGCGGGGAGGCCGGGGCGCCGACCGCGGCGAGGTGCGAGAAGGTCGCCACCGCACCTCCCAACGGCCCATGGTCCGTCACGCACCGGCCGGCCCCTGGCGGGCACTGCCGACGGACCCGCCCACCGGATCCGACACCGCAGACCGTGCCACTCCCGGCCTCGCCGGTGACCACGACTGCAGCCGCTGGGTGGTCCCGTCGGCGCCGACGGCGTCCCCGGCGCCGCCCACGACCGCGACCAGCTCGCCCGTGCCTCGCGGGAACCTCGCCCCGGCCGTCACCGACTGGAATCCGGATGTACGAACCGGCCGCCGACCGCGTGGGCGAGTGCTACGACGTCCGCCCCGGCGACCTCGGTGTCCATCTCCTCCTCGCCCCCGCCGGCCCCGACGGCCCGCACCCCGGCTGGACGTCGGCCCCGCCGACGGCTCTGACGACGTTCGTGCGCCAGACCCCGGACCGGCACCGGATCGTCGTCGACCCGGACGTCCGCGACACAGAGGCGCTCGCCCGCTTCGAACGCCAGGGTTTCCACCGCGGTCCCGCGGTCGTCCTGCCCGAGGCCGACCCTCCCGCGCCCGAAGTGCCGCCCCTGAGGACACTCTGTGGACAGCCGGTGTTCGGTCCTACCGCCGGACAGGTGAGCAGACGGGCGTTTCTTCCCGTACCTCTACCGAGGCACTGGCACGGGTGCACATGGTCGTGGGGACGGAGGCTGGCGACGGTGCTGTGCGACGGACACCGACGACCGGAACGGCGAGACACCCGACGCGTCACAAGGCGCCCCCTCCCGGCGCTCCTGCTACTCCCGGCCCTCCTGCTCGGCCTTCTGCCCGTGCTGGTGCTGGGGACGGCCGCCCCCGCCTCCGCGCACGCCGTCCTGCGCGCCACGGACCCCGCCGACGGAACCGTCCTGTCCACGGCCCCCCGCCACGTGACCCTCACCTTCACCGAGTCGGTGGGCCTGCTGACCGACTCCTTCCGGGTGTACGACCCCCGCAACCACCGCCTCCGCACCGGCCCCGCCGGCCACGCCCCCGGCGGCTCCGACACGGCTCGGGTGTCCCTGCCCGCCCGGCTGGCCACCGGCACGTACACGGTGGCCTGGCGGGTGGTGTCGGCCGACAGCCACCCGGTGTCCGGCGCCCTCACCTTCTCGGTGGGCAAGCGCACGGCGACCTCGGCGGCCCCGCCCCCGGACCGCCCCGAGAACCGGGCGACCACGGCCCTCCACACCATCGCCCGCTACCTCGCCTACCTCTCCCTGGCCCTGCTCCTGGGCACGGCCGCGTTCGTGGCGTACTGCCGCCCCCCGGCGACGGCCCACCTGCGCGCCCCCGCCCTGGCCGCCGTGGTCACGCTCGTCCTGTCCACCGTCGCGCTGTACCTCCTGCGCGTCCCCTACGAGGAGGCGGCCTCCCCGGCGGCCGCCTTCAGGCCATCCGCCCTCACCCACACGGCGACGACCCGTGCGGGCCGGCTCCTCCTGGTCCGGCTGGCGTTGCTGCTGCTGCCGGCCGCGGTCGCCGCGGCCCTACCCAAAAGCCGCCGTGCCAGGCTCCCGCGCCGTGCCGGGCTCGCCGCAGCCGCGGTCCTCGCCGTCGCCCTGTCCCTGACCTGGTCGGCGTCCGACCATGCCTCGGCGGGCATCCAGGTTCCGGCGGCGATCGTCTCCTCGACCCTGCACCTGCTGGCCATGGCGGCCTGGCTCGGCGGCCTGGCCGCCCTCCTGTGGACGTTCCGGCACACCCGGGCGCCGGCCGGCCTGCCGGCCACGGTCCCGGCCCGCTTCTCCCGCCTGGCCGCCGTCTCGGTGACGGTCCTGGCCCTGACCGGCGTCTACCAGTCCTGGCGGGGCCTCGGTTCCTGGCAGGCCCTGACGGACACGACGTACGGCCGTACCCTCCTGGCCAAACTGGCCGCGGTCGCCGCGCTCCTCCTGGCGGCGGCCTGCTCCCGCGCCTGGACCGTCCGCCTGACCCGGGCCGCCGTCCCCGCCCGTCCGCGCGTCCCCGAACCGGCCACGGGCCCCCCGCTCCCGCCGCTCCCCCCGGAGCCCGCCCCCGCCGTCCCGCTCCACCTGCTGCGGCGTTCGGTGCTGGCGGAGGCGGGGGCCGCCCTGCTCGTCCTGGCCCTGACCACACTCCTGACCAGCACCGTGCCCGGCCGCGCGGCGACCGCTTCCGTGTCGTCCGGAGCCCAGGCGACGGCGGGCATCCCCACGGCGTCCGTCATGACGATCCCCTTCGACACCGGGGCCCCCGGCGGCCGGGGCACGGTCCAGATCACCCTGGATCCCGGCCGCGTCGGCAGCAACTCCGTCCAGGCGGTGGTCTACGGCCCCGACGGTGGCCTCTCGGCCGTCCCCGGACTCCGCCTCACCCTCACGCTTCCGTCCCGGCACCTGGGCCCTCTGGACACACGGGTCACCGACCGCGGCGGCTACTGGTCCGCCCCCGCCTTCACCCTGCCCCTGCCCGGCACGTGGACGATGAGGGCGACGGTCCGCGTCTCGGACCTCGACCAGGTGACGGTGTCAGCACCGCTACGAGTGACCCGCTAGCTGCCCGGTCCTCGGCGCGCTCTGCTGCGCGGGGTGGTGGACGCGCGTCACTCCGGCGCGTTCCTCGCCCCGCTGTTCGCCGGCCACACGAAGTGCCGCGATCTCGTGTCCGGGACGCTCGGGGAGTACGAGGGTGAAACCGTCGGGCCGCCGGAGCTGCGGCGCTCGCTGAAGCAGACCGCGCCGGCAGCGCTCCCGCGTCGCGGCCCGCGCGCGGGAACCCGTGTCGCCCGGGCCGGTATACGGCGGAAGCAGGCCGCGGCCGAGGTCATCCAGGCCGCCGGAAGTCGTCAGGAGGGCATCGAACCCGTGCGGTGAACTCGGTCATCCGGGAAATCGGCGGGGAGCGCCACTCCCCGAGCGACCTGCCCACCACGGCGATGCCCGGCGGCGGCTGCTCACCGCCGCCCGGTGTGCGTGGCGCCACGCGGTGGGCCGTCGCGGAGCACGGCACGCTGTCCGACGTCGCGGAGGAGACCGGGAACGCCGGGCAGGAGGAAGCGGACGGCGGCCTGTGGTGAAGGCGGGCGCCGCACAGGCCTACGGCGGCGTGACGCGCTCGGGGGAACTAAGCCGCCGCGCGCCGCGCCGGGGCCCTGTCCGGAGCGCTGTCAGGCTCCTGGCCCTCGGCGTCCTCGGTCCAGAGCGTCTCGTCCTCCCCGAAGTCGGGGGCCTGGAAGGGGTTCGTCGCCGGACGCGGCGAGCCCGCGGTGGAACTGCGGGGCTGGCCTTCCGGAGCGGAGAACAGCGACGTCGGTTCGATGAGAGGTCTCTCTTTCGTTACAGGCCCCTGTCGGGGCCCGGCGTGCCGTGACCGGGCACAGCGGTCTACAGCTTGGTCATCTTGGCGTACGGGCTCAGGATCCGCATCTGCGCCGAGCCGAAATCGACGAGCACCGCGATTCCTTCCTCGACGCCGATCACGCGGCCGAGGCCGTACACATCGTGTGTGACCTGGTCGCCCACGGCGAAATGCTTGGGAGCCGGTGCGGCCGGGGCCTTGAAGGGGCTGGTCGGCAAGTGACGCTTGGGTGCAGCAGGCTTTGTCATTGTCCCCAGTATGCGCCCAAGTGGCTCCTGTCCGCTGCGGCGGTTCACATCCGTTGTGTAACGCGACTTCGGCCGGCACCGGCCGCGTGGCGGCGGCTCCCGGCCGGCCCCGCCTGTGACCTGCGCCTTCCACGCGCCGGCCGAGGGCCGCACGTTCCGGCGGCGGCCGACCTCACATCGCCGCGGAGTCCCGGATCGTCCCGCGCCGGGGCGGACGATGTCGAAGGGCCCCACCGCAAGCGGTGGGGCCCTTCGACATCGTGCCCGGTGAGGCACTGGCGGAGGATACGAGATTCGAACTCGTGAGGGGTTGCCCCCAACACGCTTTCCAAGCGTGCGCCCTAGGCCTCTAGGCGAATCCTCCGCCGCAAACATTACATGACCGTGGGGGGTGCTCACGAACCCGTTCCCGCAGGCCCGCATCGGGTACTGACCGCGGGCCCGTATCGGGTACTGTGGGCGCAGCCCCTCACGCGGCGCTATCTGACTGAACTCCCCCAGGGCCGGAAGGCAGCAAGGGTAGGTCGGCTCTGGCGGGTGCGTGGGGGGCGCTTGCGTTCCCGGGGCCCGCTGACGGAGCCCGTTGTCGGTGGGCGCCATTAACCTCGTATGCGTGTCGTCTCTCGCGCTGTACCGCCGCTACCGACCGGAGACCTTCGCCGAGGTCATCGGGCAGGAGCATGTCACCGACCCGCTGCAGCAGGCGCTGCGGAACAACCGGGTCAATCACGCGTACCTGTTCAGCGGACCGCGCGGATGCGGCAAGACGACCAGCGCCCGGATCCTCGCCCGCTGCCTGAACTGTGAGCAGGGTCCCACTCCCACCCCGTGCGGCACCTGCCAGTCCTGCCAGGACCTGGCCCGCAACGGACCTGGTTCGATCGACGTCATCGAGATCGACGCCGCCTCCCACGGAGGCGTGGACGACGCCCGTGAGCTGCGCGAGAAGGCTTTCTTCGGCCCCGCAGGCAGCCGGTACAAGATCTACATCATCGACGAGGCCCACATGGTCACGTCGGCCGGCTTCAACGCGCTGCTGAAGGTCGTCGAGGAGCCGCCCGAGCATCTGAAGTTCATCTTCGCGACCACCGAGCCCGAGAAGGTCATCGGCACGATCCGGTCGCGTACGCACCACTACCCGTTCCGGCTCGTCCCGCCGGGCACCCTGCGGGAGTACCTCGCAGAGGTGTGCCGACGGGAGGACATCCCCGTCGCGGACGGTGTGCTGCCGCTCGTCGTGCGCGCCGGTGCCGGGTCCGTGCGTGACTCCATGTCCGTCATGGACCAGCTGCTCGCCGGCGCCGGGACGGAGGGTGTGACATACGCCATGGCCACCTCCCTCCTCGGATACACCGACGGCTCCCTCCTCGACTCCGTGGTCGAGGCCTTCGCCACCGGCGACGGGGCCGCCGCCTTCGAGGTCGTCGACCGCGTCATCGAGGGGGGCAACGATCCGCGGCGGTTCGTCGCCGACCTGCTGGAGCGGCTGCGGGACCTGGTCATCCTCGCCGCGGTGCCGGACGCCCTGGAGAAGGGGCTCATCGACGCCCCGGCCGACGTCCTGGAGCGCATGCAGGCCCAGGCCGGCACCTTCGGCGCCGCCGAACTGAGCCGCGCCGCCGACCTCGTCAACGAGGGCCTCACCGAGATGCGCGGCGCCACCTCGCCCCGCCTCCAGCTGGAACTGATCTGCGCCCGCGTGCTCCTCCCCGCCGCCTACGGCGACCAGCGGTCGCTGATGGCCCGCCTCGACCGCATCGAGCGCGGCGTCCAGTTCTCCGGCGGCGCCGGCGCGCCGGCCATGGGCTACGCCCCGGGCCCGGAAGCCCACGGCGCCGCCCTCGCGGGCGCCGGTGCGGTGTCCGTGCCGCCCGGCGGCGGCCCCGCGGCGGTCCGTGCGGCCGTACGGGGGGGCGGACCTGGCGGTCCCGGTACGGCGGGTGCGTCCGGTGCCGCGGATGCTGCGGGTGCTCCGGCGGGACCGGCTGCTGCGGCCGCTGCCGCGCCTACGGCTCCTGCTCCGGCTGTCGCCCCGGCTCCGGTTCCCACCCCGGCCCCCACGCCCGGCCCCGCTCCGGCCCCGGCCGCCGTGTCCGCCCCCGTCGCCCAGGCCGCCCCGGCACCACCGTCGGCAGCCCCGGCCGCCCCCGCCCCCGGTGCCTGGCCCACCGCCGCCACCGCCGGCGGCGGCAGGCGCCCCGGTGGCTGGCCGACGGCCGCCGCTCCCGCGGAGGGCCGGCCGAGCCAGGGACCCGGCCCGGCGGCCCCCGCCCAGCCGCAGCCCCAGCCGAGTCGGGCCGCCGCCGTGCCGGCGGCCCCGGCGCCCGCCCCCGCCGGCGGCCCCGACCCGCGCTCGCTCTGGCCGAACATCCTGGAGGCCGTGAAGAACCGCCGCCGCTTCACCTGGATCCTGCTCAGTCAGAACGCCCAGGTGACCGGCTTCGACGGCACCACGCTCCAGCTCGGCTTCGTCAATGCCGGTGCCCGTGACAACTTCGCCGGCAGCGGCAGCGAGGACGTACTGCGGCAGGCGCTGACCGAGCAGTTCAACGTGCACTGGAAGATCGAGGCGGTCGTCGACCCGTCAGGTGGCGGCTCCGGCCCCGCAGCCCCGGGCGGGCCGTCCGGCTACGGCGGCGGGGGTTACGGCGGCGCTCCCACGGCCGGCCACGGCGGCACCCCCGGCGGCGGCTACGGCGCCCCGGCCGCCGCCCCCCGCCAGACGGCACCCCAGTCGGCTCCGCAGGCCCCCGCCGCCCCGCACAGCGCCCCGGGGGGGTCCGCCGGGCCCGCCCCGGCTCCCCGGCCGGTGTCCGCCCCCGAACCGCGGCCCGTCGCTCCCGAGGACGACACCGCCGAGGACGACGACCCGGACCTGGACGAGTCGGCACTCTCCGGCCACGAACTGATCGTGCGGGAACTGGGAGCGACGGTGGTCGAGGAGATCGCCAACGAGTGACGGGCCGCACCCGGTCGAGACGCTCAACGGCCGCCGCCCCGGGGCGTAGCGCTGTTTTGCGGGGTGGCCGGCCGCCGGGGTGATCGGCTGCCCCACCGGGTGACGAGCTTGCCGGCTGGGGACGGGTCCCGGGTGCTGCGCTACCCCGGCGGTGACCGGCTGCCTCGGTTCATGCGCTGCTCCGCGGGCGTCGATTGGCCCTGACGGGTGGTGCGCTGCCCTGCCGGGTGACGGGGTGCTCCGGGTGGTGCGTGCCCCGCCGGGTGATCGGACCCCGGGCGACGGACCGGCTCGCGGGGTGGTGCGCTGCCCTGCCGGCCGACGGGGCTGTCCCGGGCGACGCGCCGACACGTCGCCCCCGCCGTCTGCCGCGTAACTCCGTCGGCTGGTGGGCTCCCCGGCGACCCCCCAACGCGTCCCCCAGGCCCCCCAGGCCCGCCCCCGGACCAGTCCTCCGGAACCCGCCCCCCGGGACCGGCCTCCGAATCGCGCCCCCGCACTCATTCCCCCTGGGCCCCGCCCCGCCCCCGAGGCCCGCCCCCTTGGAGGAACGTACGACAAACCCGCCTCCCTGGCTTCGGCGACCTTGCCATTAGGCTGGGCGCGTGAAGGTCCTCGTCATCGGAACCGGCGCCCGCGAACACGCCCTGTGCCACTCCCTGTCCCTCGATCCCGACGTCACCGCGCTGCACTGCGCCCCCGGCAACGCCGGCATCGCCGAGGTCGCCGAGCTGCACCAGGTCGACGCGCTCGACGGTGCCGCGGTGGCCGGGCTGGCCACCCGTCTCGGTGCCGACCTGGTCGTCGTCGGCCCGGAGGCCCCGTTGGTCGCCGGGGTGGCCGACGCCGTCCGGGCGGCGGGCATTCCCGTGTTCGGCCCCTCCGGGGAGGCCGCCCGTATCGAGGGCTCCAAGGCCTTCGCCAAGGACGTCATGGCGGGGGCCGGAGTGCCGACCGCCCGCTCCTACGTCTGCACCACCGCCGAGGAGGCCGCGGTGGCGCTCGACGCGTTCGGCGCCCCCTACGTCGTCAAGGACGACGGCCTCGCCGCCGGCAAGGGTGTCGTCGTCACCTCCGACCCGGACGTCGCCAAGGCGCACGCCGCCGCGTGTGAGCGCGTGGTGATCGAGGAGTTCCTCGACGGCCCCGAGGTCTCCCTGTTCGCCGTCACCGACGGGCGGACGGTCGTACCGCTCCAGCCCGCCCAGGACTTCAAGCGCGCCCTGGACGGCGACGAGGGCCCGAACACCGGCGGCATGGGCGCGTACTCGCCGCTGCCGTGGGCCGACCCGAAGCTGGTCGACGAGGTGCTGGAGACGGTGCTCCAGCCGACGGTGGACGAGATGCGCCGCAGGGGCACTCCCTTCTCGGGGCTGCTCTACGCCGGTCTCGCGATCACCTCGCGCGGGATCCGGGTCATCGAGTTCAACGCCCGTTTCGGCGACCCCGAGACGCAGGTCGTGCTGGCCCGTCTGAAGACCCCGCTGGCCGGTGTCCTGATGGCCGCCGCCACCGGCGGCCTCGCCGACCTGCCGCCCCTGCGCTGGAGCGAGGACGCGGCCGTCACCGTCGTCGTCGCCTCGCACAACTACCCCGGCACCCCGCGCACCGGTGACCCGATCACGGGCCTGGACGAGGTGGCCGCCGAGGACGCCCCGCACGCGTACGTGCTGCACGCCGGGACCCGGCGGGACGGCGACGCGGTCGTCAGCGCGGGCGGCCGGGTGCTGTCCGTGACGGCCACCGGCACGGACCTGGCCGAGGCGCGCGAGCGGGCGTACCGGGCGGTGGGCCGGATCCGGCTCGACGGCTCGCAGTACCGCACGGACATCGCGGCGAAGGTGGCGCGGTCCGAGCGCTGACCGTCGCCCCGGCGGCGCGGTCGGTGCGCCGGCCCTCGGCTGCCGTCCCTGGCCGTCGCCGGCCCACCCTGTCTGACCTGCTTGTTCTCCCTCAGGCCCCGGATCCCGATCCGGGGCCTGATCTTTGCTGTCTGTCACCCAGCTCTGACCAAAGCCATTCCATCGAGTGAGCGATCCCCCATACGGCTGACTGGCACGTGGGCCCCAACTAGGGTGCCGCGCAAGCGTTCCGGCACTTGGCCCCGCCGGCATTGCGATGTCAGTGGCGGGTGCCACAGTGGGGGAGTGAGCAAGACCAGAACGGCACACGTCGGACAGCGAGGGGGCGAGGTCGGCACGTGACCGGAATCGGTGTGGAGGCGGGCGCGCAGGCCGCGCGTTCCCGGGCGCTCGCGGTGCTGCGGGTGCGGGGCCGGGCGCTGGCCGTGGCCCTGCTGCCCGCGGGCGCCGCGGTGATCCTGCTGACCGGCGCCTCCACCGGCCGTCTCGTCGGCCCGGCCTGGAACGCCGCCCGCTGGACGGTGGGTGTGGTCGCCGTGCTGGTGCTGCTGGCCGCGGCCGGTGTCGGCCTGGTCGTCGCCCGGGCCCGCCCCGCCGTGAGTCCCACGGTGCCGATCGCGGAGAAGACCGCCCCGGACCTGTACCGGATGGTGCGCGATCTCGCCGACCGCCTGGACGTGCCGGTCCCCTCCGCCATAGCGCTCACCCCGGACTGCGACAGCTGGCTGGAGGACCGCACCCATGCGGCCCACGGCCCGCCCCCGCGTCCGGCGCCCGGCGGGCCGGTGGCCGCCGGCCGCCGCCGGACCCCGGTGGCGCCGGTCCTCGTCATCGGCTCCCCGTTCCTGTGGTGGATGCGCGTCGGTGAGCTGCGCGCGGTCCTCGCCCCGGTCATAGCCGGTACGGGCCCCTCGGCGCACCCGGACATAGCCGCCGCCCGCCGCTTCGTGCGCGGGCTGGACGCGGCCGTGGCCGTCGCCTCGACGCCGGGGCGCTGTCCGCCGGTGCGCGGGGTGTGCGCGGCCCTCGGCTGGGTGGCCCGGCTGCTGCTGCGCGGCTGCCGGGAGCACGCCACGCTGATGGAGCGCGGGGTCGCGGCGGCGGCGGCCGAGCGCGCCCGGACGGTGGACTACGGCCTGCGGATCGTCGCCCAGGAGCAGGTGGGGCTCGCCTACGCCGGCTGGGACCGGCTGCTGACCAGAGTGGCGCTGCCCGCCTGGCGCATGGGCCGCTGGCCCGCCCGGCTGGACGCGGGCGTGGTGGCGGCGCTCACCGAGCTGTCCCGCCGTGACCGCCTCGCCGAGGGTTTCACCTCCCGGCTCGGCGAGCGGCCCGCCTGTGACCTGCTGGAGGAGCCCGGCGCCGTGGACGAGGCGGCCTCGCTGCTCGCCGCCCGCCTCTTCCACGGCGGCCCGGCCGAGACCGGTCCGGACTGGGCCCCGGTGGACTGGCAGGCGTATCCGGAGGAGGTCGTGGACCGCGCCTGGCGCGCCCACGCGGCCCGCCTGCACCGCGTCCTGGACTCCCTGGGCGTGCGCCCCTCCCTGGACCCCACGGCCCCCGATCCCGGCGGTGCCACCCTGGCCCGGGTCCTGGACCACCTCACGGAACCGGCCGGCCGGGCCGCGGCCCCGGCCTCCGCACCCGGTACCGACGCCGTCCGCGGCGACGAAGAGGATCCCGATCCCACCACCGAGCGCGGCGCGGTTCTCGCCGCCGGGCTGAGTGCCGCGGTGGCCCGCGAGGAGGGTGCCGTGGCGGGAGGTGCCGACGCGGCGCGGCGCAGCCCGGAGAGCGACCTGTGGGACGACGGCGGTCTGCCGCTTGTCCCGCTGCAACCGCCGCGCACCGCTCGCGAGCTGCTCGCCGATCACGTCACTGCGATGGTGTGCTGCGCGGCGGTCGACACCGCCGGCGCGGCCCCCGCCCTGGACTGGCTGGACGGTCCGTCCCTGCTGCTGGGCGGTGAGCGGGCCGCCGATCTCACGCCCAGGGTGCTCAGTCTGATCGAGGAGGGGGACCCGGTGCCGCTGCGCGACTGGCTGGCCGCGTCCGGGATACGGCCCGAGAAGCCCGTACGGCTCGTCTGACCCTGTCGCACCGCCCGCACCGGCCGCCGTTACGGAGAGGCAACTTCCACTTCAGGTCAATTCGCAACGAGTAGTGACCGGGCCCGTGCGTTATGTGATGTGCTGGGACCGACCACGCCGTTGGCAAAAGCTCGCGACATACGACACGGCGACGTACGACACCGCATACGGCAGCACGGCCGGGCACGGCTCGGCGTGCGCGAACAGGACACGGGGGAACGAGGGAGGGGAGCGACCATGGCCTCGGACCACATCCGCCGCTGGGAGTCCGGAGCACTCGCGCACGCCGTCACGGACCCCTTCGGCCAGGGCCCGGTGCCCTGGCTGCGCGGCAGTGAGACGTACTTCGACGACACCGGTCACGTCGTCCCCTGGTACGTCGACCCCAGCCCGCAGCAGCACACCAGCAGGTCGGGCGCGCGTGTTCCCGCGCCGCGGTCGGCCGGTTCCGGGCCCCGCTCGGCCGACGACGTGCACCGCCAGATCAAGGGCTTCACCGCCACCGGGGCGGTCACCCCCGGCGAGGCGATCGACTTCCACGTCACGGTCGACCCGCCGCAGGAGTTCAGCGTCGACATCTACCGCATCGGCCACTACGGCGGCGACGGCGCGTCCAAGATCACCACGAGCCCCCGGCTCTCCGGCATCGTCCAGCCCCCGCCGCTGACCGCCGACCGCACGGTGTCCTGTCACCACTGGTGGCTGTCCTGGCGCCTCCAGGTGCCCTCCTACTGGAGCATCGGCGCCTATGTGGCCGTCCTCACCACCGTCGACGGCTACCGCTCCCACGTGCCGTTCACGGTCCGCGACGACCACCCGGCCGACCTGCTCCTGCTGCTGCCGGACATCACCTGGCAGGCGTACAACCTGTACCCGGAGGACGGCCACACCGGCGCCAGCCTCTACCACGCCTGGGACGAGCACGGCCGTCTCCTCGGCGAGGCCGACGCGGCCACCACCGTCTCCTTCGACCGTCCGTACGCGGGCGCGGGTCTGCCCCTGCACGTGGGCCACGCCTACGACTTCATCCGCTGGGCCGAGCGCTACGGCTACGACCTCGCCTATGCCGACGCCCGTGACCTGCACGCCGGCCGCGTCGACCCCACCCGCTACCGGGGCCTGGTCTTCCCCGGCCACGACGAGTACTGGTCGGTGCCGATGCGCCGCGCCGTCGAGGACGCCCGCGACCGCGGCACCTCACTGGTGTTCCTCTCCGCCAACACCATGTACTGGCAGGTGGAGCTGGGACCGTCCCCGTCCGGCGTCCCGGACCGGTTGCTGACCTGCCGCAAACGCAAGGGCCCCGGCCGGCCGGTGCTGTGGCGGGAGGTCGACCGGCCCGAGCAGCAGCTGGTCGGCATCCAGTACGCGGGCCGCGTCCCCGAACCGCACCCGCTGATCGTCCGCAACGCCGGACACTGGCTGTGGGAGGCGACCGGCGCCCACGAGGGCGACCCGGTCGAGGGTCTGGTCGCCGGCGAGGCGGACCGTTACTTCCCGCGCACCCAGCTGCCGGAGCACGACGAGCGGATCCTGCTCGCGCACTCGCCCTACACGGACAACGACGGCGTCCTGCGTCACCAGGAGACCTCCCTCTACCGGGCCCCCTCCGGCGCCTGGGTGTTCGCCTCCGGCACCTTCGCCTGGTCCCCGGCCCTGGACCGCCCCGAGCACCTGGACCCACGTGTCCAGCGCGCCACGGCGAATCTGCTGGACCGTATCTGCAAGCGCGACTGACCCCCGTGGCGCGACCGATCGCCCCCGTACGGGAGAATCGAGGCACTTGGACAGAGCCACGGGGAGGAACCGTGTCCGGATTCGTAGAAAAGCCCGAGCCGATCGAGGTTCCGGGCCTGGTGCACCTGCACACCGGAAAGGTGCGCGAGCTGTACCGCAACGAGGCGGGCGACCTCGTGATGGTCGCCAGCGACCGTATGTCCGCCTTCGACTGGGTGCTGCCCACCCAGATCCCCGACAAGGGCCGCGTCCTGACCCGGCTCTCCCTGTGGTGGTTCGACCAGCTGCGCGACCTGGCCGCCCACCACGTCATCAGCACGGACGTCCCCGAGGGCGCCCCCGCCGACTGGGAGGGCCGCACCCTGGTCTGCAAGTCGCTGCGGATGGTCCCGGTGGAGTGCGTGGCCCGCGGCTACCTCACCGGCTCCGGCCTGCTGGAGTACCAGGAGTCCCGCACGGTCTGCGGCCTCGCCCTCCCCGAGGGCCTCGTCGACGGCTCAGAACTCCCCGCACCGATCTTCACCCCGGCCACCAAGGCCGAGGTCGGCGAGCACGACGAGAACGTCTCCTACGAGGAGGTGGCCCGCCAGGTCGGCGCGGACACCGCCGCCCAGCTGCGCCAGGCCACGCTCGCCGTGTACGCCCGCGCCCGGGACATCGCCCGGGACCGGGGCATCATCCTGGCGGACACCAAGTTCGAGTTCGGCTTCGACGGTGACACGCTCGTCCTCGCCGACGAGATCCTCACCCCGGACTCCTCCCGCTTCTGGCCGGCCGACCAGTGGCAGCCGGGCCGTGCGCAGCCGTCGTACGACAAGCAGTTCGTGCGCGACTGGCTGACCTCGCCGGAGTCCGGCTGGGACCGCAAGAGCGAGCAGCCCCCGCCGCCGCTGCCGGAGAAGGTCGTGGCGGCGACCCGGCAGAAGTACGTGGAGGCGTACGAGCGTCTGACGGGCACCAGCTGGTCGTAGGCCGGCGTGGGGGGGGGGGGGGGCCCCCCCCCCCCCCCCCCCGCGGGGGGGGGGGGGGGCCCGCCCCCCCCCCCCCCCCAAAAAACCCCCCCACACCACGCGCGGGGTGAGAGGGGAAGCGAG
>NZ_JBIBVY010000002.1:0-56073 GCF_043080665.1 Streptomyces sp. NPDC014991 | reverse complement strand
GGGCCGGCGTCCTCCCCGCCCCCGGCCCCCCCGCAGCCGGGCCGGCGCCCCCCCCCCCCCCCCACGACCCCGAGCACGAAGAAGCCCCCCGGTGGAAACCGGGGGGCTCGTTCCGGAGCGGACGACGAGGCTCGAACTCGCGACCTCAACCTTGGCAAGGTTGCGCTCTACCAACTGAGCTACGTCCGCTTGGCGCCGTGGCGCGAGAGCAACTATACCCAACCGCGCTCGCGGGCGAGACGCACCGCGGTGTGGCGGTTCTCGGCGCCGAGCTTCGTGACGGCCGAGGAGAGGTAGTTGCGCACGGTCCCCGGTGACAGCGCGGCCCGCTCGGCGATCTCCGCGACGGGTGCGCCGTCGGCGGCCAGCTCCAGCACCTCGGCCTCCCGCGCGGTCAGCGGCGAGTCGCCGGCGGAGATCGCGTCGGCGGCCAACTCCGGATCGACGTAACGGTTTCCCGCGTGCACGGTCCGGATGATCTCGGCGAGGCGCTGGGCGCTGACGGTCTTCGGGACGAACCCGCGCACACCGGCCGCGAGTGCCCGTTTCAGATGCCCGGGCCGCGCGTGTCCGGTGACGATCAGCACCCGGCAGCCGGGCAGTTCCGTGCGCAGGGATGTGGCGACCTTCACACCGTCGGCGCCCGGCATCTGGAGGTCGAGCACGGCCACGTCGGGGGTGTGCGCCCGGGCCATGGCCAGTGCCTCGGGCCCGCTCGCCGCCTCGGCGACGACCAGCAGATCGTCCTCCAGGGAGAGCAGCGCGGCCAGCGCCCCCCGGATCAGATGCTCGTCGTCGGCGAGCAACAGCCGTACCGGAGCGTTCACGAGGTGACTCCTCCCGCCTGGGTCAGGGGCACGTCCGCCACCAGCCGGAACCGGTCCCGTCCGGCCCCGACCACGCCCGCCTCGAGGGTCCCGTCGACGGCGGCCAGCCGCTCCCGCAGCCCGGCGAGTCCCGTGCCGCCGTCGCCCGGTCCGTCCGGGACCCCGTCGTTCTCCACCGTCAGCACCACATGTCCCTCCCGTACCGACAGTCCCACCTCGCACCGGCCCGCGTCCCCGTGCCGCAGCACGTTGGTGGTCGCCTCGCGCACCACCCAGCCGAGCGCGGACTGCACCTCGGCGGGCAGCCCGGGGGCCTCCGCACGCACCGCGCAGTCGATACCCGCCGCCGCCAGCACCCCCTGCGCGCCGGCGAGTTCGGCACCGAGGTCGGCCTCGCGGTAGCCCCGTACGACGGCCCGTACCTCGCGCTGGGACTCCTGCGCGATGCGCTGCACCTCGATCATCTGCTCCACGGCCTCCGGCCGCCCCCGGCGGGCGAGTTGGACGGCCAGTTCGCTCTTGAGTGAGATCACGGACAGGTTCCGGCCCAGTACGTCGTGCAGGTCCCGCCCGAACCGCAGCCGTTCCTCGGCGACCGCGAGCCGGGCCTCGGCCTCACGGGTCCGCTCCGCCTCCCAGAGCACGGACAGGGTCCAGGCACCGACGCGGCAGGCGAGGAGCGCGAACACCGCCTGGAAGGCGGCCATCAGACCGGTCGCGAGGAGGCCGACGCCATCGTGGTCGGTGAGCCAGACCGCACCCGTCACCACCATCGCGAGCACCGCCGACCGGCGCAGGAAGACCCGTACGGGGACCGTGAGTCCGTAGACCAGCCCGAACGGCAGCAGGACGGCGGCGACCGCCCACCGGACGGTCATCGGGTCGGCCGCGTCCAGCGCGGAGAGGGCCAGCGCCAGCGCCAGCGCCAGTCCCAGCAGGACGGCCGGGACGCGGTGCGCGCCGGCCGGCAGCCGGGCGCGCCCCAGGTAGTGGTCGAGCGCGGGCCGGGTGAGCCGGTTGGAGGCCACGCACTGGAGGACCGACACGAGGACGAGCAGGGCGCCGAGGGTCACCACCACCCGCCGGTGGCCGAGCCCGGCGACCAGGGGCAGCAGCAGCCAGCCGAGGGAGAAGACCCAGACCGACACGTACCAGGAGACGACGGTGTACAGCTCGACCCGTTCGGCCTTGCTGCGCTCCCGCCACTGCCGCTGCTGCCAGCGCCGTATCCGCCCCGTCATGCGCGCCCCCCGTCCCTCAGCGCCGTGGCTCCCACCGGAACCACCGCCGTACAGCAAACACCGCCACGACCGTCCAGACCAGCGCGGTCGCGAGGGTGCCCAGGATCTCGTACGCGCCCAGCCGGCCGGTCCAGCCCGCCCGGACGAGCCGCATGGCCGGGGACAGCGGGAGCAGTTCGCAGACGGAGGCCAGCCTGGCCGGCATGACCTCGGTGGGGAACATGACCCCCGAGCCGATCATCGTCATCAGCACCAGGGGCAGCGAGGTGACCTGGGCGCTCTCCACGGACCGCGTGACGGAGGCGGTCAGCGCGGCGAGCGCGGCGCTCAGCACCAGCCCGGCCGCGAGTCCCAGCACCATCAGGTACGGCGCCCGGGGCGCCCCGGCGTGCAGCAGCACCGCGCCCCCGGCGCACAGCAGCAGCGCCTGGGCGAGCCCGACGGCCATGGCGGGCAGGGCGGTGCCGGTGAGGATCTCGGCGTCGGCCGGTTCGCCGGTGCGCAGCCGTTTGAGGACGAGTTCCTCACGGCGGGCCACGTAGACGTTGACCAGCGCGGTGTAGACGGTGAAGAGCAGGGAGAAACCGACGGCGGCGGTGAGCATGGCCGCGCCGGCGCTCACGCCGTGCTTCTCCAGGTCCATCTGGTCCAGGGCCGGCCGCACGCTGAACGGCAGCGTGAGCGGGACGACGAGCGCGGTGAACACGACACCGCGGTTACGGCCGAGCAGGGCCAGCTCGGCCCGTGCCAGCGCCCGCAGCCGCCGGGTCGGCTGCGTCGAAGCGCCGGGGGACGCACTGTCCGGGCGGCCGGCCCCGGCGCCGGAGGTCACGCCGCTCACGCCGACACCTCCTTACCCCGCTCCGGGCTGCGCTCGAGCGGGGGGACCCCCGCCCGTGCGATCCCGAGGAACGCCTCCTCCAGGGAGGCCGAGCGCACGTCCAGGCCGCGCAGTTCGACGCCGGTCCGCTCGGCCCAGGTGAGGACGGCGGTGGCGGTCCGCTGGAGGTCGCGGGTGCGCAGCCGCACGACCCGGCCGTCGCTCTCGTGTCCGCAGACGCCGAGGCCGGCGAGGGGCGGCAGATCGCCGGGGAAGTAGCCGGCGGGCAGTTCGAAGGAGATCCGGGACGGCCGGCCGGCGGTGACCTCGGCCGGGGTGCCGGAGGCGGCGATGCGCCCCTCGTGCAGGATGGCGAGCCGGTCGGCGAGGCTCTCGGCCTCCTCCAGGTAGTGCGTGGTGAGCAGCACGGTCGTGCCCGCGTCCCGCAGCTCCCGCACCAGCGCCCAGGTGTCCCGGCGGCCCTCCGCGTCGAGCCCGGTCGTCGGCTCGTCGAGGAAGAGCACCTCGGGGTCACCGAGCAGGGCGAGCGCCAGGTCGAGGCGTCGGCGCTCCCCGCCGGACAGCTGCTTGATCCGCACCCGCCGCTTGTCCGCGAGCCCGACCCGGGCCAGGACCTCGTGCTCCGGCCGGGCCCCGCTGGTGCACCCCGCCCACATCCGGGCGGTCTCGGCGACGGTCAGCTCGGCGGGGAAGCCGCCCTCCTGGAGCATCACGCCGGTGCGGGGACGCACGGCGGCGCGCTCGCGGTGGGGGTCGTGGCCGAGGATCCGGATCCGGCCGGCGGCGGGTTCCGCGAGCCCTTCCAGCAGTTCGACCGTGGAGGTCTTCCCGGCACCGTTGGTGCCCAGCAGGGCGAAGATCTCCCCGCGCCGCACGGAGAAGGTGATGCCGCGTACGGCCTCGAACCCGCCTCCGTAGACACGCCTGAGGCCGGTGACCTCGATCACGTGCTCGTGTCCGTCGATGTCCATGGGGCAAGCGTCCCGGCGGCGCGGCCCGGGGGGCAGTGCGCGGTGTCATCAGTCGGCATGACACATGTCAGTGCGGGTCCGGGACAACGAGAAGACCCCGGTCCAGTGGACCGGGGTCTTCTTACCGAGCGGACGACGAGGCTCGAACTCGCGACCTCAACCTTGGCAAGGTTGCGCTCTACCAACTGAGCTACGTCCGCACTGCCCCCGACCGGCTCCCACCGATCGGTGCGGCACCAGCCTACCTGATCCACCAGGGTGGTCGTGTCGGCGGTGCAGAGCGGGTGACAGGAATTGCACACTGCGCCTTCCCCCTGGAAGGGGGATGTTCTACTACTGAACTACACCCGCGTGTCCTCGGGATCCGGCCTTCCGGCCTCGCCCCTCGGCGTGTCCCAGACATTAGCTGATCGGCAGGGGGGTAGCGCAAGTCGGCTCCCCTTGTGACCCGTTTCGCCCCAAGTGCACGGTCCTCAGGGCCCGCTGACGGACCCTGAGGACTCGCCCCTTCGCGGGCTCACTGCGCGGCGCTGAACGCCTCGTAGACCTTCTTCGGGATGCGTCCGCGTGCGGGAACGTCCATCTTGTTGGCCTGGGCCCAGGCACGGACGGCCGCCGGGTCGGGGGCGACCTCCGTCTGCTTGTACGCCTTGCCGGACCGCGACCGCTTGCGGCCGGCCTCGACGTAGGGCGCGAGCGCCTTGCGCAGTTTCCCGGCGTTGGTTTCGTTGAGGTCGATCTCGTACGACCTGCCGTCGAGTCCGAAGGCGATCGTCTCCGCCGCTTCCGAGCCGTCGATGTCGTCGAAGAGAGTGACCACGACCTTTTGCGCCACGAATATCGGTCCCTTCGTGCGGCACGTCGATACAGCTCAACGCTGATGACGTGCCGGGTATCGACTATTGCCAATTCATTTGTACAGTGCCCGGCAATGCAAATGTACCGTGCCCGGCAATGCAAAGTGAAGTCCGACTAAATCCGCCCGCGTGTCCGAGCGCAATAAGTGGATCGGGAGGATGGTCGAACTTTCCCAGAACTTTTCGCGGGCGTGTGGTTTCGACACCCGATCGTGATGCGCCTCACGTAGTTTCCTCCAACTCTACCCGCGTAGAAATTTTGTGCGGGTAGTCTGAAGGGACCTGCTCAGCACCACACACCGGGAGTGCCAGTGGCACGCGTCGTAGTCGACGTCATGCTCAAGCCGGAGATCCTCGACCCCCAGGGCCAGGCGGTCCAGCGTGCGCTGCCGCGCCTGGGTTTCGAGGGGATCTCGGACGTACGTCAGGGAAAGCGTTTCGAACTGGAAGTTGACGGGCCGGTCGACGAGGCCGCGCTCGCCCGCATCCGCGATCTTGCGGAATCCTTCCTCGCCAACACCGTGATCGAGGACTTCACGGTCCGGGTCGACGAAGTCGCGGAGGCGGCCAAGTGACCGCTCGTATTGGCGTCGTCACTTTCCCGGGCAGCCTGGACGACCAGGACACCCGGCGCGCGGTCCGTCTTGCGGGTGCCGAGCCGGTCGCCCTGTGGCACAAGGACAAGGACCTCAAGCAGGTCGACGCCGTCGTCCTGTGCGGCGGTTTCTCCTACGGCGACTATCTGCGGGCCGGCGCCATCGCCCGCTTCTCGCCGGTCATGGAGTCCCTGATCGAACAGGCGAAGGCCGGGCTCCCGGTCCTCGGCATCTGCAACGGCTTCCAGATCCTCACCGAGGCCCACCTCCTCCCGGGCGCGATGCTCGGCAACGACCACCTCCACTTCATCTGCCGCGACCAGAAGCTGCGGGTGGAGAACGCGGAGACGGCCTGGACCGGCGACTACCGCGCCGGCCAGGAGATCCACATCCCGCTGAAGAACATGGACGGCCGGTACGTCGCCGACGCGTACACGCTGGACGAGCTGGAGGCGGAGGGCCGGGTCGCCTTCCGGTACGTGGACTTCAACCCGAACGGCTCGCTCCGTGACATCGCCGGCATCACCAACGAGGCCGGGAACGTCGTGGGCCTGATGCCGCACCCGGAGCACGCCGTGGAGCCGCTCGTCGGCACCGGCCGCACCGACGGCCTCCCCTTCTTCACCTCGATCCTCAAGAAGCTGGTCAACGCATGAGCCGGACGCCTCTGGACACGGTCGAGCACGCGGCCGGGACCCCCGACGTCGAGCTGCCCTGGGCCGAACTCGGCCTGAAGAAGGACGAGTACGAGCGGGTGGTGGAGATCCTCGGCCGTCGCCCCACCGGCGCCGAACTCGCCATGTACTCGGTCATGTGGTCCGAGCACTGCTCGTACAAGTCCTCCAAGGTCCACCTGCGCCAGTTCGGCGAGAAGGCGCCCGAGTCGGACGCCCTGCTCGTCGGCATCGGCGAGAACGCCGGCGTCGTGGACGTCGGCCAGGGCTACGCGGTCACCTTCAAGGTCGAGTCGCACAACCACCCCTCCTACGTCGAGCCCTACCAGGGCGCGGCCACGGGTGTGGGCGGCATCGTCCGCGACATCATCGCGATGGGCGCCCGCCCGGTGGCGGTCGTGGACCCGCTGCGCTTCGGCGCCGCCGACCACCCCGACACCAAGCGCGTCCTGCCGGGCGTGGTCGCGGGCATCGGCGGCTACGGCAACTGCCTGGGCCTGCCCAACATCGGCGGCGAGGTCGTCTTCGACGCCTGCTACCAGGGCAACCCGCTGGTCAACGCCGGTGCCATCGGTGTGATGCGGCACGAGGACATCCACCTCGCCAAGGCCTCCGGCACGGGCAACAAGGTCATCCTGTACGGCGCCCGGACCGGCGGCGACGGCATCGGCGGCGCCTCGATCCTCGCCTCCGAGACGTTCGACGACGCCAAGCCGTCCAAGCGGCCCGCGGTGCAGGTCGGCGACCCCTTCCAGGAGAAGCTCCTCATCGAGTGCACCCTGGAGGCGTTCAGCGAGAAGCTGGTCGTCGGCATCCAGGACCTCGGCGCGGCCGGCCTGTCCTGCGCCACCTCCGAGCTGGCCTCCAACGGCTCCGGCGGCATGCGCGTGACGCTGGACGACGTCCCGCTGCGCGACTCGACGCTCTCGCCCGAGGAGATCCTCATGAGCGAGTCGCAGGAGCGCATGTGCGCGGTCGTGGAACCGGAGAAGGTCGACCGGTTCCTGGAGATCTGCGAGAAGTGGGACGTCATCGCCACCGTCATCGGTGAGGTGACCGACGGCGACCGGCTGGAGATCTTCTGGCACGGCGAGAAGATCGTCGACGTCGACCCGCGCACGGTCGCGCACGAGGGCCCGGTCTACGAGCGCCCGTACGCGCGCCCCGACTGGCAGGACGCGCTCCAGGCGGACGACGCGAACAAGCTGCCCCGCCCTGGGACGCCCGAGGAGCTGAGGGACCAGGTCCTGAAGCTGGTCGGCTCACCCAACCAGGCCTCCAAGAAGTGGATCACGTCCCAGTACGACCACTTCGTGCAGGGCAACACCGTCCTCGCCCAGCCGGAGGACTCCGGCATGATCCGCGTGGACGAGGAGACCGGGCTCGGCGTCGCGATCGCGACGGACGGCAACGGCCGCTACGCCAAGCTGGACCCGTACACCGGCGCCCAGCTGGCCCTGGCCGAGGCCTACCGGAACGTGGCGACCACCGGCGCCAAGCCGCTGGCCGTCTCCGACTGCCTGAACTTCGGCTCGCCCGAGGACCCGGCGGTCATGTGGCAGTTCGCGGAGGCCGTGCGCGGTCTCGCCGACGGCTGCCGTCAGCTCGGCACGCCCGTGACCGGCGGCAACGTCTCGCTGTACAACCAGACCGGCGAGGCCGCCATCCACCCGACCCCGGTCGTGGCCGTCCTCGGCGTGATCGACGACGTCGCCCGCCGCACCCCGGTCGCCTTCCAGGAGGAGGGCCACCTGCTCTACCTCCTCGGTGACACCCGCGAGGAGTTCGGCGGCTCTGCCTGGTCCCAGGTGATCCACGACCACCTCGGCGGCCTGCCGCCCAAGGTCGACCTGGAGCGGGAGCGGCTGCTGGCCGAGATCCTGATCTCCGCCTCCCGCGACGGCATGATCGACTCCGCGCACGACCTGTCCGACGGCGGCCTGGTCCAGGCCGTGGTCGAGTCCGCGCTGCTCGGCGGCAAGGGCGCCCGCCTGGTCGTCCCGGACGGCCTGGACGCCTTCACCTTCCTGCTGTCCGAGTCGGCCGGCCGCGCGATCGTCGCCGTGCCGCGCTCGGAGGAGGTCCGCTTCAACGACATGTGCGGTGCGCGCGGCCTGCCGGCCACCCGGATCGGTGTCGTGGACGGTGACGTGATCGAGGTCCAGGGCGAGTTCACCCTCACCCTCACCGAACTCCGCGAGGCCCACGAGAACACGATCCCGGCGCTGCTGGCGTAGTCCCCGCAGCCCCACCGAACGCCCTGCCCGGCCCCGGGCGGGGCGTTCGTGCTGACCGCCGGGGACAGACCTTCCCGATGTCCGGCCGCTGTCTTCAGTCCCGGTGCCCACGGGCTTAGGGTCGCTTCCATGCCACCGGCCAGGAAGCGCGCCCGCAGCTATGACCCCGCCAAGACCCGCGCCGCGGTCTTCGCCCAGTTCGGCAACGTACGGGAGGCCGTCCGCGGTCTCGGACCCGGGCAGCTCGCGCTGCCCACCCGGCTCGGCGACTGGACCGTACGGGACCTGATCGCGCACTTCGGCATGGCGGTCACGGCCGTGCACCGTGCCCTGGACCGGCCGGCCCCGCCCAGGCAGGACGTCCAGGTGGTCGAGTGGCCCTTCGCCACCGCCGCCAAGTCCGCGGCGATCGCCGACTTCACCCGGAGCCTCGCCGCGGACCACCCCGATCTCGACGCCTACCTCAGCGACGTCGAGGCAGGCCTGCGCGCCCTGCTCGCCGCGCATCCCGGCAGCCGGCTCCTCGGGACCAACGCGGGGGCCATGCCGCTGGACGACTACCTCGTCACCCGCACCGTCGAACTCGTCGTCCACACCGACGACCTCAACGCCGCCGTCCCGGGCCTGGAGGTGCCGTACGACCGGCAGGCCCTGGCCGCCGCCACCCGGCTGCTCGCCGACGCCCTCGCCGTGAAGGCGCCCGGTGGCTCCACCGAGGTGCGGGTGCCGCCGTACGCCGTCGTGCAGTGCGTCGAGGGGCCCCGGCACACCCGCGGCACCCCGCCCAACGTCGTGGAGACCGACCCGCTGACCTGGATCCGGCTGGCCACCGGGCGCTTGTCCTGGGCCGACGCGCTGGCCGGGGCGAAGGTCGGCGCGAGCGGGGAGCGGGCGGACATCGGGGGACTCCTGCCGGTCATGTCGTAGCCCCGCTCGCGGGTCCTGCCGTGGCCCCGCCTCGCCGGCCCGCCGTGGCCCCCGCCGTGGAACCGGTCGAGCCGCCCGCCCGTCGAATCCGTATGAACCGGTACAAGCAGCGCATGTCCCTGGCGGTGGCCGCCGTACTCCTCCCGCTCACGGTGGCCTGCGGCAGCGCGGCGGGGGACAGTGGAGCGGTGAGCGCGCAGCAGCCGGTGACCGGGATCGACTGGCGGGTCGACGGCGTCACCGTCGGCGGCACGACCCGGCACGCGCCCGCCACCGCCCGCCTCCGCATCGACGAGGACGGCAGGGCGGCCGGCAACCTGGGCTGCAACCGCTTCAGCGCCCGGGCCACCGTGCACGGTGACCGGATCACCATCGGCGACCTGCGCACGACCCGGATGGCCTGCGCCCCGGCCCGGATGGACTTCGAACGCGCCCTCGCCCGCGCCCTCACCACCGGCACGCTCACCGCGCGGTCCGACGGGGCGAGGGCGACGCTCACCGACGGTGACGGCGACCGCGTCCACCTCAGCCGCCACGCCCCCGCCTGATGTGCGACACCTCACTCACGCACCCGGTGAAAAGCCTTGCGGCAGGTCTCCCTGGCGCGGCACACGCCCCCGACCGCCCCTGACGCACCGCTGTGACCTGCAACAACGCGGAAACAACCAAAGTGATCGCGTCCGTGTTCTCGGCAAGGGCCACGATCCCCAATTCGGACCAGTGGTCGATCTCGCCTACACTCGATGGCGTGCCACGTGGTGACGGTCGACTCAATCACGATCTGCTTCCCGGCGAAAAAGGCCCCCAGGACGCTTGCGGCGTCTTCGGTGTCTGGGCTCCGGGTGAAGAGGTCGCAAAGCTCACGTACTTCGGGCTCTACGCCCTCCAGCACCGGGGTCAGGAATCCGCGGGAATCGCGGTCAGCAACGGCTCCCAGATCCTCGTCTTCAAGGACATGGGCCTGGTCTCCCAGGTCTTCGACGAGACCTCTCTCGGCTCGCTCCAGGGCCACATCGCGGTCGGACACGCCCGCTACTCGACCACCGGTGCCTCCGTGTGGGAGAACGCCCAGCCGACGTTCCGTGCCACCGCGCACGGCTCGATCGCGCTCGGGCACAACGGCAACCTGGTCAACACGGCACAGCTCGCCGAGCTGGTCGCCGCGCTGCCCAACGACAACAACAGCCGCTCCGCCCGGGTCGCGGCCACCAACGACACCGACCTGCTGACGGCCCTGCTGGCCGCCCAGGTCGACGAGGACGGCAAGCCGCTGACCATCGAGGAGGCCGCCCACGCGGTCCTCCCGCAGGTCAAGGGCGCGTTCTCCCTCGTCTTCATGGACGAGCACACCCTCTACGCCGGCCGTGACCCGCAGGGCATCCGTCCGCTGGTCCTCGGCCGTCTGGAGCGCGGCTGGGTGGTCGCCTCCGAGTCCGCCGCCCTCGACATCTGCGGCGCCAGCTATGTGCGCGAGATCGAACCGGGTGAGTTCGTCGCCATCGACGAGAACGGCCTGCGCAGCTCGCGATTCGCGGAAGCGAAGCCCAAGGGCTGTGTCTTCGAGTACGTGTACCTGGCCCGCCCGGACACCGACATCGCAGGCCGGAACGTGTACCTCTCCCGGGTGGAGATGGGCCGCCGACTGGCCGAGGAAGCGCCCGCCGAGGCCGACCTGGTCATAGCGACCCCGGAGTCCGGCACCCCGGCCGCCATCGGCTACGCGGAGGCCTCCGGCATCCCCTTCGGCGCGGGCCTGGTGAAGAACGCCTACGTCGGCCGTACGTTCATCCAGCCCTCCCAGACCATCCGGCAGCTGGGCATCCGCCTGAAGCTGAACCCGCTGAAGGAAGTCATCAAGGGCAAGCGCCTGGTCGTCGTCGACGACTCGATCGTGCGCGGCAACACCCAGCGGGCCCTGGTCCGCATGCTCCGCGAGGCGGGCGCCGCCGAGGTCCACATCCGGATCTCCTCCCCGCCCGTGAAGTGGCCCTGCTTCTTCGGCATCGACTTCGCCACGCGAGCGGAGCTGATCGCCAACGGCATGACCATCGAGGAGATCGGCACCAGCCTGGGCGCCGACTCCCTGGCCTACATCTCCATCGACGGCATGATCGAGGCGACCACGATCGCCAAGCCGAACCTGTGCCGCGCCTGCTTCGACGGCGAGTACCCGATGGACCTGCCGGACCCGGAGCTGCTCGGCAAGCAGCTGCTGGAGACGGAGCTGGCCGCGGGCCCGGCCGCCACGGCCGCGACCGACGCGATCCGCCGCCCGTAATCCCCGCTGTTCACGCAGTCCGACAGGAAAGTTCTCAAGGTCATGTCTTCTGCTGGTTTTCATCAGCATGCCCCGCATGCCGCCCCGTCCGCCGCGGACGGCGCCAGCTACGCGAGCGCCGGCGTCGACATCGAGGCGGGCGACCGCGCGGTGGAACTGATGAAGGAGTGGGTGAAGAAGACCCGGCGCCCCGAGGTGCTGGGCGGCCTCGGCGGCTTCGCCGGGCTCTTCGACGCCTCCGCCCTCAAGCGCTACGAGCGCCCGCTGCTGGCCTCGGCCACGGACGGCGTGGGCACGAAGGTCGACATCGCGCGCCGCATGGGCGTCTACGACACCATCGGCCACGACCTGGTCGCCATGGTCATGGACGACATCGTGGTGTGCGGCGCCGAGCCGCTGTTCATGACCGACTACATCTGCGTCGGCAAGGTCCACCCCGAGCGGGTCGCCGCGATCGTCAAGGGCATCGCGGAGGGCTGTGTACTGGCCGGCTGCGCCCTGGTGGGCGGCGAGACGGCCGAACACCCGGGTCTGCTGGGCGAGGACGACTTCGACGTCGCCGGCGCCGGTACGGGCGTCGTGGAGGCCGACCGGCTGCTCGGCGCGGATCGCATCCGCACGGGTGACGCCGTGATCGCCATGGCGTCCTCCGGGCTTCACTCGAACGGGTACTCCCTGGTCCGGCACGTCCTGCTGGAACGCGCCGGGATGGCCCTGGAGACGGAGGTCGCGGAGCTGGGCCGGAGTCTCGGCGAGGAGCTGCTGGAGCCCACGAAGATCTACTCGCTGGACTGCCTGGCGCTCACCCGCACCACCGATGTGCACGCCTTCAGCCACATCACCGGCGGCGGTCTCGCCGCCAACCTGGCCCGGGTGATCCCGGACGGCCTGCACGCCGTGGTCGACCGCTCCACCTGGACCCCGGGCGCGATCTTCGGCCTGGTCGGCACGGCCGGCAACGTCGAGCGCCTGGAGCTGGAGAAGACGCTGAACATGGGTGTCGGCATGATGGCGATCGTCCCGCAGGAGTCCACCGAGGTGGCCCTGGCGACCCTGGCCGACCGCGGCGTCGAGGCGTGGGTGGCCGGCGAGATCACCGAGCGGGACACGAAGACGACCGGCGCGGAGCTGGTCGGGGACTACGCCGCCTGATCGTGCGGACAGCACCAAATCCGGTCGGTGGCTGAGCCACCGACCGGACTGGTCAGTGCAAGGTCAAGCGCCGCGACGACGTTGAGAGGACTCGTCGTCCTCGTCCTCGTCGTCGTCCTCATAGAGGTCGGCGTACCGTGCATACAGGTCGTCGTCCTGCTCATCGTCCGTGAAACGGTCGCCGTTCCGCGACTGGTTCGACGTCGATGCGCCCAGCTCCTCGGCCAGGCGTGAGAGGTCAGTCCCGCCGCTGTTGTACTTCAGCTGACGGGCAACCTTCGCCTGTTTGGCCTTGGCCCGGCCGCGCCCCATGGCTCGACCCCCTCAACGACGGGGCTCGACGGCCCCAGAGTCTGACACGCGTTCATGGTCTGGAACGGACTCTCCGCGGAAAGTCCGGTCCGTAGGGCTTCCACGGTACCTGAGCCCGCGCCCATACGGTACGTCGCCCGCGGCACGCGTGGGTCCCCAGAACCTTCGAGGCGCCCTGTCCTCGCTGGTCAGTGGTGATTTTAACCAGTTCTGGAGGAACGACCCGCCGGTGGAAGTGAGAGTTGTCTCCACGTTGCCGCCGACGGGTACCGCCCATGCGTGCGATCGCCTCAGTGTGCGATGCGGCCCGCGCGGGCCTCGGCCATGCGCTGCTCGGCGATCCGGTCGGCCGCGGCGGCCGGCGGAATCCCGTCTTCCTTCGCACGAGCGAATATGGCCAGCGTGGTGTCGAAGATCTTCGCCGCCTTCGCCTTGCACCGGTCGAAGTCGAACCCGTGCAGCTCGTCGGCGACCTGGATGACCCCGCCGGCGTTCACCACGTAGTCCGGCGCGTAGAGGATCCCGCGGTCGGCGAGGTCCTTCTCCACCCCGGGGTGGGCGAGCTGGTTGTTGGCGGCCCCGCAGACCACGCGGGCGGTGAGCACGGCCATGGAGTCGTCGTTCAGGGCCCCGCCGAGAGCGCAAGGGGCGTAGAAGTCCAGGCTCTCGGTCCGGATCAGGGCCTCGGTGTCGGCGACGGCCGTCACGCCCTCGGGGTGCTGCTCGAGGATCCGCTGGACGACGTCCGCGCGCACGTCCGTGACCACGACCTCGGCACCCTCGTCCCGCAGGTGCCTGACCAGGTGGTGGCCGACCTTGCCGACGCCGGCGACGCCGACCTTCCGGCCCCGCAGCGACGGGTCGCCCCACAGGTGCTGGGCGGAGGCGCGCATGCCCTGGTAGACACCGAAGGCGGTGAGCACGGAGGAGTCGCCGGCCCCGCCGTTCTCGGGGGAGCGTCCGGTGGTCCAGCGGCACTCGCGGGCCACCACGTCCATGTCGGCGACGTACGTGCCGACGTCGCACGCGGTGACGTAGCGCCCGCCGAGGGAGGCGACCATGCGGCCGTAGGCGAGGAGCAGCTCCTCGCTCTTGTCGCGCTCCGGGTCACCGATGATCACGGCCTTGCCGCCACCGTGACCGAGACCGGCCATGGCGTTCTTGTACGACATGCCGCGCGCGAGGTTGAGAGCGTCGGCGACGGCCTCGGCCTCGGTCGCGTACGGGTAGAAGCGCGTGCCGCCGAGCGCGGGGCCCAGGGCGGTGTTGTGGATGGCGATCACGGCCTTGAGGCCGCTGGCGCGGTCCTGGCAGAGCACGACCTGCTCATGGCCGCCCTGGTCCGAGTGGAACAGGGTGTGCAGGACATCAGCAGACGCGCCGGTTACGTCGGTCACTGTGGTGACTCCTGTGTAAAGAGCGGCGAGTGGGGTCGGACCCCGTACGGGTGGCGGGGTGCCTTGGCATGAGCGTAGAGCCTCCGCCCGAGCACCATCCGCGCAGTGTTCAGGATCACTCTCCCGAGTCCTGCGCGCACGCATCGCCATGGCACGATGCGCAGTGTTTCGAGCCGGACCCGCTGGGGAGGGAGCAGGCGTGGCCAAGGAGTACTCGGTGGTCGTCCCCTATGCCACGTACCTGCGTGTGTACGAGCCGCTGGGTGCCTTCCCCGACGCGGAACGTGCCCACTGGGAGCGTTACGCCCGCCGCCCCGACCGCCCCTCCTACCAGGACGAACTGCGTCGCTCCCTGGCCGCCCTGCTGCCCACCCCGCCGGTCGCGGTCCCCGTGCACGAGAGCGCGGACGCCTTCGTCCTGGAGGTCGACGGGGTGGTGTGCGTGTGCCCGTGGCGGACCCGGCTGCGCGGCTGGCAGGCCCTGGACGAGCTGCCCGGCGAACTGCCGCCGACGGTGCTGGACGCGGTCCTGCCGCCGCTGGTGCGCCACCAGGCCGCCCAGGACCACGAGCGCTGGCTCGCCCGCAACCCCGACGCCCGCCCGTGGATCCGGACGGCGACCTGGCAGGTGCCGCTGAACTGGTTCGTGCTGGTCTCCGACGAGGAGCGCCGGTACGACAAGGGGACCGCGGAGGTGCCTCCCGTGCTGCGCTACCGCACGCCGATGGTGCAGGCCAGGCGCCGGGTGGCGCGGGCGCTGCGCACGCTCAGGGACACCGCCGAGGAGGGGCCCCTGATCGACGGCCTGATGGACGTCGGCCGCTGGCTGGAGGAGTTCCACCCGCGCTCACTGGTCGAGCTGGACTACGGCGGTCTGGTGCACGTGCTGCCGGCCGGCGAGCTGGAGGGCGACCGGTCGGCGGCGGACGTGGCCGCCGGGATCGAGGCGCTGCGCCGGGGCGACGGGATGGCGGCCGGGGAGGCGTACGGGCGGCTGGTGGAGCGCTGGCGGGCGGTACGGGACCGGCGTTCCGCGAACTGAGCGCGGCACCCGATTCGAACTGAGTGACGTAGGTCACGGCCCAAACCGCCGCGCACGACGTACGGTCTACGCACTTGGTCCATCTGACAGGACGTTGGTTCAGATATGGACTTTCGCCCCAAGGGTGATGGACGGCACTTACCCGGCTCTTGCGCCTTCTGCCACCCCTCATGCCAAAATAGGACAAGGAGTCCGGGGAGGGCTCCTTCCGTCCAACTACGCTCGATCCTGGGCGGATTCTCCGCTTTGTATGTTTTCGGGGGGGTCTGGTGACCTCCGATCGCCACTGTGACTGATCGTCACAGTGGCGTGACTGTCCGCTATGGCACGGTCCATCGGCATCCGTCGCTGATGAACACCTGGGAGGGCAATTCCATCGGTTTGGCCGACGCGGCTGGACAGATGGTGTAGTTGTAGTGCCGAGGACAAGCCGTTCGTCCTATAACCGACTCGACTCGCGTCCGCCATTTCGGGCAACGCGGGTCAAGGTGCAGAATTTAGAGGAAAGAACCGAGAAGGTTCGGTTCTCCCGAGGAGGCCGCTCATGACCGCTCGCACCCCTGATGCCGAGCCGCTGCTGACCCCGGCTGAGGTCGCCACCATGTTCCGTGTCGACCCCAAGACGGTCACGCGGTGGGCGAAGGCCGGCAAGCTCACTTCCATCCGTACGCTCGGCGGGCACCGCCGCTACCGCGAGGCCGAGGTCCGCGCTCTGCTCGCGGGCATCCCGCAGCAGCGCAGCGAGGCCTGAACAACTTCATAACCGGGCAAGACGGTCGGTCCCCCAATCGGCCGAGGCGCCCGAACCCTAGCTACAAGCGACGCGGGACCTGCCCCAACAGGGCCCACGCCCAAGCCTGAGAGAGCGTTGCAGGCAAGCCGTACAGGGTGCGTCGTCGATCGCGCTGGACTCCGCCGAGTCCGGCGCGATCTTTTTTGTGTGCGGACCGGGGCCGGGGGGCGGCGCCGTGCGCGTCTCTGTCGGAGTCTGGGGAGGCGTGTCGGAACGGCTGGGGACGCCCCCTGGGGTCGGTGCAATTGCACATATTAAATCGACCCGCTGTATGAAGGGGGTAAATACCGCCGTTTCAAAAACTCATGCGGTGACTCCCGTCACACACCGGGACGCTTGTTGCCCCCGGCGTGCGTGCGCTAATGGAAGCGCGTGTTCCAGAGTCCCACGCCTGTACGGGGGTTGGGGCCGGCCGGTGTCACGCGGACCGGGGGTCCTCGTCCTCGACGGCCTGCCGGCCGCCCTCACCCTCGTCCTCCTGGCTCGAGGGGCCGGTGTCCATCGCCAGCCGCAGCAGGCGGTGACAGACGGCGCAGTGGCGGGTGAGATGCCCGTACGACGAGGCGGCCGACAGATGCGCCCTCAGGAGCGCCCGCGTCTCATGCCTGACCGAAGCCGCCATACGCCACCTCCGGGGCCGCACAGGAGGACGGAGCCCTGCTCCTTGGGTACCGAGGGAAAGCAACGCCGTCAAGACCACACGCCCTTGACGCGCGGGGTGTCGGCGGGGGCGCGAGCGAGGCCCGCATCCCATACGGGGTGCGGGCCTCGGCCTCTGTGCGGTCCTGACGGGATCTGCCGGGTCTGGTCGCGGCTGCGCCGCGGACGCGGCCTCCACCTCGACGGGGAGGGGGTGTTGACGCGGATACGACTGAGGCCCGCGTCCCTTGCGGGACGCGGGCCTCAGTCTTCTGCGGTCCTGACGGGATTTGAACCCGCGGCCTCCACCTTGACAGGGTGGCGAGCACTCCAAGCTGCTCCACAGGACCAGGTTTCGCGGCGCTTGTTGTTGCGTTGCGCTGCGAGAAGGACTGTACAGGAGGGTGAGGGTGCTGGTCGAACTCACCCTCCGTACGGGCCACGTCACGGCGCGGCGGCGTCGATCGCCTTCAGGATCCGCTTGTCGGAGATCGGGTACGCCGTGCCCAGCGCGTGGGCGAAGTAGCTGACCCGTAGTTCCTCCAGCATCCAGCGGATGTCCAGGACGGAGGACGGCACCGGGCGGCCCTTCGGGAGCTGTTCCAGGAGCCAGGCGTACTCGTCCTGCATCTCGTGGACCTTCTCCATGCGCGTGGTGTCCCGCTGGACGCTCGTCGGCATCTGCTGGAGTCGCCGGTCGGCGGCCACGAGGTAGCGCAGCAGGTCGGGCAGCCGGCGTATGCCCGCCCACGTCACGAAGCCGGGCTTCACGAGGGCGTCCAGCTGCTTGCGCACGTCCGTGAGACTGGCGAGCAGCGCCGGGCTGGAGACGGCCTTCAGGCGGCGTTCACAGGCCTGCCAGGCGGCCAGGACCTGCTGCACCTGGGCGACCGTACGGACCGTCGTGTCCACGATCTCCGCGCGCACCTTGTCGTACAGCTTGCGGTACGACTCCTCGTCCCACGCCGGTCCGCCGAAGTCCGCGACGAGCTTGTCCGCCGCGGCCGTCGCGCAGTCGTCGAACAGGGCCTGCACGGAACCGTGCGGATTCGCGGACAGCGCCAGCTTCTGCTGGTTCGTCAGCCGGTCCGATGCGAACTTCGCCGGATTCACCGGGATGTTCCGGAGGATCAGGCGGCGAGTGCCCTTCCACATGGCCTCCATCTGTTCGGCCTCGGTGTCGAAGAGGCGGACCGACACGGTGTCACCGTCGTCCACCAGCGCCGGGTACGCCTTGACCGGCTGTCCGGCCCGGCGGGTCTCGAAGACCCGGGTGAGCGTGCCGATCGTCCAGTCGGTCAGACCCGTGCGCTCCAGGGACTCCCCGCCCTCGCGGGAGGCGGTCGCGGCGGCGGCCTGGGACAGCGCCTTCCTCGCCTTCGGCTTCAACTGGAGCTTCAGCGACTCCAGGTCCTTGTCCTCGGCCAGCTTCCGGCGCCGTTCGTCGACGATCCGGAACGTGATCCTGAGGTGATCGGGGACCTTGGCCCAGTCGAAGTCGTCCGCCTCGAAGGGAACGCCGACCATGCGCTTCAGCTCGCGGGCCATGGTCACCGTCAGCGGCTCCTGGAGGGGCACCGCCCTCTCCAGGAACGCCTTCGCGTAGTTCGGCGCCGGCACGTAGTGGCGGCGGACCCGCTTCGGCAGCGAGCGGATCAGCTCCGTCACCACCTCCTCGCGCAGGCCCGGGATCTGCCAGTCGAACCCCTCGCCGGTGACCTGGTTGAGGACCTGGAGCGGGACGTGCACGGTCACGCCGTCGGCGTCCGCGCCCGGCTCGAACTGGTACGTCACGCGGAAGGTGAGCTGCCCCTGCCGCCAGGTGTCCGGATAGTCGGCCTTGGTGACCGCCTCCGCCGACTCCCGGATCAGCATCTCCCGCTCGAAGTCGAGGAAGTCCGGCTGCTCCTGCCGCTTCCGTTTCCACCAGGAGTCGAAGTGGGCGCCGGACACGACGTGCTGGGGCACCCGCTCGTCGTAGAAGTCGAACAGCGTCTCGTCGTCCACGACGATGTCCCGGCGCCGGGCGCGGTGCTCCAGTTCCTCGACCTCGCTGAGCAGCCGGCGGTTGTCGGCGAAGAACTTGTGGTGCGTGCGCCAGTCGCCCTCCACCAGCGCGTTCCGGATGAAGAGTTCGCGGGAGACCTCGGGGTCGATGCGACCGTAGTTCACCTTCCGCTGGGCGACGATGGGGACGCCGTACAGCGTCACCTTCTCGTACGCCATGACGGCCGCCTGGTCCTTCTCCCAGTGCGGTTCGCTGTACGTCCGCTTCAGCAGGTGCCCCGCGAGCGGCTCGACCCACTCGGGTTCGATCTTGGCGTTGACCCGCGCCCAGAGGCGGCTCGTCTCCACCAGCTCGGCCGACATCACGAACTTGGGCTGCTTCCGGAACAGCGCCGAACCGGGGAAGATCGCGAACTTGGCGCTGCGGGCTCCCAGGTACTCGTTCTTGTTGCCGTCCTTCACGTCCTTCATCCCGATGTGGGACAGGAGGCCGGCGAGGAGGGAGAGGTGGACGCGGTCACCGGGGGCGTCGTCCTCGTTGGGGTGGATGCCCATCTGCTTGGCGACCGTGCGCAGCTGGCTGTAGATGTCCTGCCATTCGCGGATGCGCAGGAAGTTCAGGTACTCCTGCTTGCACATCCGCCGGAAGGACGACGACCCGCGCTCCTTCTGCTGCTCGCGGACGTACCGCCACAGGTTCAGATAGGCGAGGAAGTCACTGGTCTCGTCCTTGAACCGGGCGTGCTGCTGGTCGGCCTGTGCCTGCTTGTCGGCCGGGCGTTCGCGCGGGTCCTGGATGGACAGCGCGGCCGCGATGACCATGACCTCACGGACACAGCCGTTCTTGTCGGCCTCCAGGACCATCCGGGCCAGGCGGGGGTCGACGGGCAGCTGGGCCAGCTTGCGGCCGGTGTCCGTGAGCCGCTTGCGGGCGTCCTTCTCGGCCGGGTCCAGCGCACCCAGCTCCTGAAGCAGCTGCACGCCGTCACGGATGTTGCGGTGGTCCGGCGGGTCGATGAAGGGGAACTTCTCGATGTCGCCGAGTCCGGCCGCGGTCATCTGGAGGATGACGCTCGCCAGGTTCGTACGGAGGATCTCCGCGTCGGTGAACTCCGGGCGGCCGAGGAAGTCGTCCTCGGAGTACAGCCGGATGCAGATGCCGTCGGACGTACGGCCGCAGCGGCCCTTGCGCTGGTTGGCGCTGGCCTGGGAGATGGCTTCGATGGGCAGGCGCTGGACCTTGGTGCGGTGGCTGTAGCGGCTGATCCGGGCGAAGCCGGGATCGATGACGTACTTGATGCCGGGCACGGTGAGGGACGTCTCCGCGACGTTCGTCGCCAGGACGATCCTGCGTCCGGTGTGCGGCTGGAACACGCGGTGCTGTTCGGCGTGCGAGAGCCGCGCGTACAGCGGCAGTACCTCGGTGAACCGGTACTTCTTCTTCTCCAGTGCGTCCGCGGTGTCCCGGATCTCCCGTTCACCGGAGAGGAACACGAGGATGTCGCCCTTGCCCTCCGCCATCAGTTCCTCGACGGCGTCGGTGATCGCGGTGATCTGGTCCCGGTCGGCGTCCTCGGAGTCGTCCTCCAGGAGCGGCCGGTAACGCACCTCCACCGGGTACGTCCGGCCGCTGACCTCGATGACCGGGGCGTCGCCGAAGTGCCGGGAGAAGCGCTCCGGATCGATGGTCGCCGAGGTGATGACGACCTTCAGGTCGGGACGCTTGGGCAGCAGCTGTGCCAGGTAGCCCAGCAGGAAGTCGATGTTGAGGGACCGCTCGTGGGCCTCGTCGATGATGATCGTGTCGTAGGCGCGCAGCTCGCGGTCGGTCTGGATCTCGGCGAGCAGGATGCCGTCCGTCATCAGCTTGACGAAGGTGGCGTCCGGGTTCACCTGGTCGGTGAAGCGGACCTTCCAGCCGACGGTCTCGCCCAGGGGCGACTTCAGCTCGTCCGCGACCCGCTCGGCGACGGTCCGGGCGGCGATCCGCCGCGGCTGTGTGTGCCCGATCATGCCGCGCACGCCCCGGCCCAGTTCCATACAGATCTTGGGGATCTGGGTCGTCTTGCCGGACCCGGTCTCTCCGGCCACGATGACGACCTGGTGGTCGCGGATGGCGTCCGCGATCACGTCCTTCTTCTGGCTGACGGGCAGTTGTTCCGGATAGGTGACGGTGGGCACGCGGGAGCGTCGCTCGGCCATCCGGTCCTCGGCGCGGCGGATCTCGGTGTCGATCTCGGCGAGAACGGCGGCACGGGCCTCCGGCTTGCGGATCTTGCGCGCGCCCTCCAGCCGCCTGCCGATCCGGTGTGCGTCGCGCAGCGACAGCTCGGAGAGTCGAGGGGCGAGGGTGCCGAGGGCGGGTGCGGGATGCGTAGACATACGGCCTCCAGGATCTCACCTCGCTCGAAAAACACGCGAACGAATTGACTCGGGCGCGGACGGCGGGCCGCGCGAACAGCCTGCCCAGGGCCCCGGCCTTGCCGACAACCGGCCCCGGTGAACAGTCGACGTCGGCGCGGCGGGAGGACGGGACATGACCTAGCGTGGTCGATATGCCCGATTCCCCCCACGGAAGCCACGGCCGCCCCCCTACCCGCGCGGAACGGTGGGCGGCGTTCCGGGAGTCGCCCTTCCTGCCGGCCGCTGTCCTGTTGTTGATCATCGCTGCCGCCGCCGGTCTCTTCGCCGGTTCCTACACGTACGCCATGGCCGACCCGACCCCCCACAACATCCCCACGGCGGTGACCGGCGCCTACGGCCGGCCCGCTGCCCGGCGGTTCCTCGACGGCATGGAACAGGCCCTGGGCGCCTCACTGAGGATGCACCCGTACGGCAGCCGGGACGCCGCGGTGCGGGCGGTGGACGAGCAGAAGGAGTTCGCGGTGGTCGAGGCGTCCGCCGACGGCCGGTCGATCACGCTGGACGTGTCGGGGGCGTCCGGGGCGTCGGTCGCCGAGGTGCTCGGGGAGACCGCGGTGATGGTGGGCAAGGCCACGGGCACCACCGTGACGGTCCACGACCTGAAGCCGTCGCAGCGGGGCGACCCGCGAGGGCTGGCGATCTTCTACATCTCCCTGGCCGCCGTGATCACCGGCTTCGTCGGCTCCATCCAGCTCAGCGTGCACGCGCGGGCCCTGAACCCGCTGGAGCGGGTCGGTTTCACCGTGGCCTACGCGCTGCTCGGCGGGTTCGTGATCGCCGCGGTCGTGGACTGGCTGCTGGGCGCGGTGAAGCTGCCGTTCCTGGAGTCCTGGGGGATCCTCGCCCTGACGATGTTCACCACGGGCATGGTGTTCACCATGTTCAACACCCTCGTCGGGCGCTGGGCGATGCTGCCGACCTGGGGACTGATGGTGTTGTTGGGCAACCCGTCGTCCGGCGGTGCCGTCTCCTGGCCGCTGCTCCCGTCACCGCTCGGCGCGATCGGCCGCTGGCTGCCGCCCGGCGCCTCGGTGAACGCCCAGCACACCGCGGTGTACTTCCGGGGCCACCAGCACGCGTTCCCGTTCCTGGTGCTGGCGGGCTGGGCGGTCGTCTCCTGCGCGATCTTCCTGATCTGGCGGCACCGGCACCCGGGCGGCCGTCCGACCGGCCCGGCGCACGCGGCTTAGGGGGTGCGCTGCGCGGCCGGGGCCGGCGGTGGGGCCACCTCGGTGTGCCTGGGGGAGGAGATGTTCCCGAGGGCGATGGACCGCGCGGTGTTGGAGACGGCCTTGATGCCCAGGTAGGCGGTGGTCATACCGCTGACGGCGGTGAAGGCGGCCGTGAGGACACCGACGATCACCGCCTTGTCGCCGTCGAGCTGCCACACGCCGAAGATCGCTACCGCGGCGATCGCCAGATTGCTGATGACGACCGCCAGCAGCCCGTACCGGGCCCGGATCTTCTCCAGGTCTGCGTCCCCGATGACTCCGGTCCCGTTCCGGCCCATGTCTCCCCCGCCCCGTGCGCCCCACGCTCGCTCCGCCTGAACGTAGCGCCGGGCGAGCGTCGTGCCAAGGTCACCGGATGTCGAGGTACTCCCTCCGCGCCGGCGCCCGCGAAGCGACTGCCTGCCGGAGTGCGGGAAGACGGCGTGGTCACTCCGGAAACGACGAGGACCCCCTCCCGACTGTGTCGGGAGGGGGTCCTCGTTCTTGTGGCTGGGGCCGGGGTCGAACCGGCGACCTTCCGCTTTTCAGGCGGACGCTCGTACCAACTGAGCTACCCAGCCACGGTGTTTCACGTGAAACACCAGCGGTCCTGACGGGATTTGAACCCGCGGCCTCCACCTTGACAGGGTGGCGAGCACTCCAAACTGCTCCACAGGACCAAGCGCGTGTGCAACAGTGTCGCACACGGTAAAGCGTGCCCCCAACGGGATTCGAACCCGTGCTACCGCCTTGAAAGGGCGGCGTCCTAGGCCGCTAGACGATGAGGGCTATCGGCCCGCCTGGGCGCTTCTCAGCGCGTCGGGGACGTGAGAAGCATATGGGATGGCGAGGGGTATCGCCAAAACGGTTTACGGCGAGGTGGCGGAACCGGCCGGTGAGGGCGCGTGTGAGGCATCGCCGGCGTCCGGCCGGTTCTCGTCCGCCAGGTGGCGGCTGACCTCCGCCGTCGTCAGCCCCAGGCCCCCGAGCCTGATCGCGTCCCAGGCCTGGAGTCTGCGGCTGTCCCGGTCGAAGTACAGGATCGAGGCCTCGATCGGCGCGGGATCCCCGTGTTCCACCGCACGCAGCCCGCTGCCGCCCGTGGAGCCCTCCATGCGCAGCCGGGTGCCGTACGGCAGCATCTGCGTCCCCTCGTGGTGCAGGTGACCGCAGAGCACCAACGGCACCTCGCCGTCCGTCTCCCGGGCGGCGGACGGCTCGTGCGCGACGGCCACGTCCGCCGGGGTGCCGGCCGTCCGCTGGTCGCGCAGGGCGCTGGCCAGCCGGTCGCCCGCCAGTTCCTCGGACGCGTCCCGGCCGGGCAGCGCCGAGCGGTCGGGGGTGAACTGCGGATCACCGACGCCCGCGAACCGCAGGCCCGCGACCGTCTCCGCCCGGCCGTCGTCCAGGACGTGCACGTTCCGCATGCGCTCCAGGTACTGCTGGGTGGCCCGGGAGTCGTGGTTGCCGCGCACCCACACGTACGGCACGCCCAGGTCCCGGACCGGGTCCAGGAAGCCGTTCTCCGCCGCCGTGCCGTGGTCCATCGTGTCGCCCGAGTCGACGATCACGTCCACCTTGTACTGGTTCACCAGCGAGGCGATGATCTTCCAGCTCGCCGGGTTGAGGTGGATGTCCGACACGTGCAGGACCCGGATGGTGGAGGGGTCCGGGCGGTAGGCGGGGAGCGTGGACGTGACGTCGTAGAGCTGCGTCACGTTCGTCACCAGGCGGGCCAGCTCCTTCTGGTAGACGTCGAACTCCGTGACGATGCTGCGGGCGTTGCCGACCACGGACGGCGCCGAGCTGAGCAGCCCGGAGAACCGCGGCTCCAGCACCGACTTCGGGTTCCAGGTGGCGTAGGCCGACGCGCCCGACGCGGCCAGCAGGACCAGCGCGAGGCCGCCCGCGGCCAGGGCCGGACGCGGTCGGCGGTAGACGGCGAGTCCGAGGGCCGTGGCCCCGGAGACGACGGCGACACAGGAGCGCACGGCCAGGTCGAGCGTGCCGTGCTCGACGTCCCGGGCCACCTCGTCCTGCAGCCCGGAGAGCCGCTCCGGGTGGTCGACCAGGGCCTGGGAGCGCAGCGGGTCCAGCTGGTCGACGTTGACGTCCAGGCGGACCGGTGCCACATGGCTGTCCAGGGTGAGCGCACCCAGCGGCGACACGTTGATCTTCGTGCCGCCGGCGAGGGAGGGGCGCAGCGCCATGGTCGTGTCCATCGGACCGACCGGGGCCCGGACGTCGCCGACGACCAGCAGGCCCAGCCAGGCGCCGATCAGGACGACTCCGGTCAGTCCGAGGACACGCAGCCAGGGGCGGGGCCGGGCGGCGGGTTCGAGGGAGGGGAGCGGGCGGGCGGGGCGGGTGCGGTTCGAGGTCCGGTTCGGCATGGTGCGCAGGGCTGCGAGGGGGACGCGGGCCATTGGTCCCGTATGCCCAGGTGCCGACGCGGATATGCGGTGGTCCGGAACTCACGTACGGGCGCCGGGTACCGGACAATGACGGTGTGCTGGAGATGACGCGCGAGGAGTTCGAGGAACTGGTGGCCGAGGCGCTCGACCGGATCCCGGCGGAGCTGACGCGGCTCATGGACAACGTGGCCGTGTTCGTGGAGGACGAGCCGCCCGCCGGTGACCCCGGGCTGCTCGGGCTGTACGAGGGCACCCCGCTGACCGACCGGGGCGAGTGGTACGCCGGTGTGCTGCCGGACCGCATCACCATTTACCGGGGGCCCACGCTCAGGATGTGCGAGAGCCGCGAGGACGTCGTCGCGGAGACCGAGGTCACGGTGGTGCACGAGATCGCCCACCACTTCGGCATCGACGACGCCCGGCTGCACGCCCTCGGTTACGGCTGAGGGGTGATGAGCGCGGGACGCGTGTCCTCTTGCGGGCGGCGGGAGTTGAGGAGGTTGACTTCTTCTTCCGCCCCCGGAGGTGGCCGCCGTGCGCCCCTTGAACGTACCCGCCCGTCTCGTCGTCGCGGTGCTGGCCGTCACCGCCGCCGCGGGCTGTGTGAACGTGGGTGACGACGCGGGCCGGGCCCGGCCCGCCCACTCCTCGGGACGGCACGGCGGCGACGCGCCCGGTGGTGGTCCGGTGGGCGGCGCGGGCGGCCCGCACCACGAGGAACCGGTGGCGGACGGCAGGCACGGGCGTGGCGGCAAGGCGAAGCGGCGCGGCTCGCCGTCGGGGTCGGCCGGCCCGACCGGGGCGGGCAGCGCCTCCGCCGTCCCGGCGAAGCCGGGGAAGAGCGCCGACCCCGGGGAACCGGTGCCGAGCACGGTGCCGCCGACACCGCCGGCCAGCTCCGCGCCGCCCGAGCCGCCCGCCTCCACGCCGCCTCCGCCGGTCTCGGAGCCGCCGCCGGCCGAGCCGTCGTCCTCGGCGCACGAGGAGACGGAACCGCAGCTGGTGCAGCGCGAGCCGGCGCCCGCGGCGGGCGTCGCGGCATGATGTGACCTGGTCTTATGCGCCTCGGTTTGCCTTCGGGGGCAGTGGGTGCGTATGGTAGTAGATCGTTTGATCCCATTTGCCCGGCGCCATCACAGAGAGCGCCGTGTGGCGCGTACTCTCCCTTACCGTGGCGGACCGCATTGAGGCGGTCGTGAGCGAATCACGGAGTTGACGGGCGCGTGCCGAAGAGACTCCGGAAGGTTTCGCATTCGCATGTCCGTGTCCAGTACTGACCAGATCGTCGTGTCCGAGAACGAGAACGAGAACGAACTCGTCGACGTGACGACCGAGGTCACCGAGGCCTCCGAGGCCGCTGACACCCCCCAGACCACCTTTACCGACCTCGGTCTCCCCGAGGGCATCGTGCGCAAGCTCGCACAGAACGGCGTCACCACCCCGTTCCCGATCCAGGCCGCGACCATCCCGGACGCCCTGGCCGGCAAGGACATCCTCGGCCGTGGCCGCACCGGCTCCGGCAAGACCCTCTCCTTCGGTCTGCCGACCCTGGCCACGCTGGCCGGTGGACGCACCCAGAAGCACAAGCCGCGCGCCGTCATCCTCACGCCCACCCGTGAGCTGGCCATGCAGGTCGCCGACGCCCTCCAGCCGTACGGCGACGTCCTCGGCCTGAAGATGAAGGTCGTCTGCGGCGGCACCTCGATGGGCAACCAGATCTACGCCCTGGAGCGCGGCGTCGACGTCCTCGTCGCCACCCCGGGCCGGCTGCGCGACATCATCAACCGCGGCGCCTGCTCCCTGGACGACGTGCAGATCACGGTCCTGGACGAGGCCGACCAGATGTCCGACCTGGGCTTCCTGCCCGAGGTCACCGAGCTGCTCGACCAGGTCCCGGCCGGCGGCCAGCGGATGCTCTTCTCCGCCACCATGGAGAACGAGATCAAGACCCTCGTCGACCGCTACCTGAACGAGCCCGTCCTGCACGAGGTGGACGCGGCCCAGGGCGCGGTGACGACCATGTCGCACCACATCCTGATCGTGAAGCCCAAGGACAAGGCGCCGGTCACCGCCGCGATCGCCTCCCGCAAGGGCCGCACGATCATCTTCGTCCGCACCCAGCTGGGCGCCGACCGGGTCGCCGAGCAGCTGCGCGAGTCCGGTGTGAAGGCCGACGCGCTGCACGGCGGCATGACCCAGGGCGCGCGTACCCGCACCCTGGCCGACTTCAAGGACGGTTACGTCCACGTCCTCGTCGCCACCGACGTCGCCGCCCGCGGTATCCACGTCGACGGCATCGACCTGGTCCTGAACGTGGACCCGGCCGGCGACCACAAGGACTACCTGCACCGCGCCGGCCGCACCGCCCGCGCGGGCCGCACCGGCACGGTCGTCTCCCTGTCCCTGCCGCACCAGCGGCGCCAGATCTTCCGCCTCATGGAGGACGCCGGCGTCGACGCCGCGCGCCACATCATCCAGGGCGCCGGCGCCTTCGACCCGGAGGTCGCCGAGATCACCGGCGCCCGCTCCATGACCGAGGTCCAGGCCGAGTCCGCGGCCAACGCCGCCCAGCAGGCCGAGCGGGAGGTCGCCCAGCTCACCAAGGAGCTGGAGCGCGCCCAGCGCCGCGCGACCGAGCTGCGCGAGGAGGCCGACCGGCTGGTCGTCCGGGCCGCCCGCGAGCGCGGCGAGGACCCGGAGACCGCGGTGGCCGAGGCACAGGCGACGGCGGCGCAGGAGCTGGCCGTGGCCGCGGAGCCGGCGGAGCGGGAGACCGAGCGCGAGGAGCGTCCGGCCGCCGCGGCGCCGTACGAGCGCCGGGAGCGCCGCACCTTCGACCGTGACCGTGGCGAGCGGGGCTTCGAGCGCCGTGACGACCGCCGTGACGACCGTGGCAGCCGTGGCTTCGAGCGTCGGGACGACCGCGGTGACCGTGGTGGCCGTGGCTTCGAGCGCCGTGACGACCGGGGCGGCCGTACGTTCGAGCGTCGGGACGACCGCGGTGACCGTGGTGGCCGTGGCTTCGAGCGCCGTGACGACCGGGGCGGCCGCACGTTCGAGCGTCGCGACGACCGCCGTGACGACCGCCGCGACGACCGTGGTGGCCGTGGCTTCGAGCGCCGTGACGACCGGGGCGGCCGTACGTTCGAGCGCCGTGACGAGCGCCGTCCGTTCGACCGTGACCGCGGCGAGCGGGGCTTCGAGCGCCGTGACGACCGCGGTGGCTTCCGCCGGGACGAACGCACCGGACACCGGGGCAGCGACCGGCCGTTCAACCGCGACCGTCGCGACGACCGCCCGGGCTTCCGCTCCGGTGGCCACGAGCGTCCCAACGGCCGTCGTGACGACCACCGCGGCACCGGCTCCTTCGGCCGCCGCGAGGACAAGCCGCGCTGGAAGCGCAACGGCTGACATCCAGTGAGCGAGTGAGCGAGGAAGGGCCCGTACGACTTCGGTCGTGCGGGCCCTTCCGGCGTTCCCGGAGCGATCGGGTGGCGGGCGGCGGCGCGACGCACACCACCCGCCGACCGCCTCATGACGCATGTCACGTCCTCGCACAGGGAATTGCTGGGGGCATGACAGCAGACGCGAGAGCGGGCGACAGCGCGGGCGAACCGCGGACGGCGTCCGGCCGGCCCGGCCTGTCCGACGAGGAACGGCTGGCCCAGCTGGGTTACACCCAGGTCCTCGCCCGCCGGATGTCGGCGTTCTCGAACTACGCCGTCTCCTTCACGATCATCTCCGTCCTCTCCGGCTGCCTGACCCTCTACCTCTTCGGCATGACCACCGGCGGCCCCGCCGTGATCACCTGGGGCTGGGTGGTGGTCGGCCTGATGACGCTGTCCGTGGGCCTGGCGATGGCCGAGATCTGCTCGGCGTACCCGACGTCGGCGGGCCTGTACTTCTGGGCCCACCGCCTGGCGCCCCCGCGCTCGGCGGCGGCCTGGGCGTGGTTCACCGGCTGGTTCAACGTGCTGGGACAGGTGGCGGTGACCGCGGGCGTCGACTTCGGCGCGGCCTCCTTCCTCGGCGCCTACCTGAACCTCCAGTTCGGCTTCCGGGTGACGCCGGGCCGCACGGTGGCGCTGTTCGCGGCGATCCTCGTCCTGCACGGCCTGCTGAACACCTTCGGCGTGCGGATCGTCGCGTTCCTGAACAGCGTGAGCGTGTGGTGGCACGTGTGCGGGGTGGCACTGATCGTCACCGCGCTCGCGTTCGTCCCCGACCACCACCGGTCACCGGCGTTCGTCTTCACCGAGTTCGTCAACCGGACGGGCTGGAGCAGCGGCCCGTACGTGGTCCTGCTGGGCCTCCTGATGGCCCAGTACACCTTCACCGGCTACGACGCCTCCGCCCACATGACCGAGGAGACCCACGACGCGGCCACGGCCGGCCCCCGGGGCATCGTCCGCTCGATCTGGACCTCCTGGATCGCCGGCTTCGTCCTCCTTCTCGGCTTCACCTTCGCCATCCAGTCGTACGACAAGGAGCTGGCCTCCCCCACGGGCGCCCCGCCCGCCCAGATCCTCCTGGACGCCCTCGGTGCCACGGCCGGCAAACTCCTGCTGCTGGTCGTCGTCGGCGCCCAGCTCTTCTGCGGCATGGCGTCCGTCACCGCCAACAGCCGCATGATCTACGCCTTTTCGCGGGACGGCGCACTGCCCTTCTCCCGCGTGTGGCACACGGTCAGCCCGCGCACCCGCACCCCCGTGGCGGCGGTCTGGCTGGCCGCGCTCGGCGCCCTGGCCCTCGGCCTGCCCTACCTCATCAACACGACCGCGTACGCGGCGGTGACGTCGATCGCGGTCATCGGCCTGTACATCGCGTACGTCATCCCGACCTTCCTCCGCGTCCGCAAGGGCACCGCCTTCACCCCCGGGCCCTGGCAACTGGGCAGATGGTCACGCCCCGTGGGGATCGTCTCGGTGAGCTGGGTGGTGGCGATCACGGTCCTCTTCATGCTCCCGCAGGTCTCCCCGGTCACCTGGAAGACCTTCAACTACGCCCCGGTCGCCGTCCTGGCCGTCCTCGGCTTCGCCGCCACCTGGTGGCTGGCCTCGGCCCGCCACTGGTTCCTGACCCCCGCCGCCACCTCCGCCCGCACGCCCATCCCGGCCGAAAAGTAACGTTCCCCCGCACTCCCGCCCCTCCGACACGGCCGTGTCCCCGATACCCGATCGGAGACACGGCCTCCTCCGGCTATGCTCGGACAGGCAACATCGCCTGGGCCCTTAGCTCAATTGGCAGAGCAGTGGACTTTTAATCCATTGGTTGTGGGTTCGAGTCCCACAGGGCCTACCGGCGCGGGTGAGGGGACACCCCCTCTGACCTGCCACGCGGCGCCCGGGTCGGCTTCGGCCGACCCGGGCGCCGCGTCTCTTCCCGGGCTCTGGTGCCCCTCGGACGCCGGGTGCGTGCTACCCCGTGATCAGCCCCGTCAGTTCCGGCAGCTCGGCCAGCGGCAGGGTGTGCTGGGTGTGGAGGACCTTCGCGCGGAGGTAGCGGACGTTGTGGGCCGTGGGGAAGACGCCGGTCGGCACCCGGTCCCGTACGGCTACGCCCAGGGAGCGCAACTGTCCGGCCTTGTCGGGGTTGTTGGACAGCAGGTCCAGTTCGCTGACGCCGAGGGCGGTGAGCATCTGCGCGGCGGCCGTGTAGTCCCGGGCGTCCTCGGGGAGGCCGAGGGCGGCGTTCGCCTCGTAGGTGTCGAGGCCCTGGTCCTGGAGGGCGTAGGCGTCGAGCTTGTTGTAGAGGCCGATGCCGCGGCCCTCCTGGCGGAGGTAGAGCAGGATGCCGCCGTGGCCGGCGATGCGTTCGACCGCCTCGCGCAGCTGGGCGCCGCAGTCGCAGCGGGCCGAGCCGAAGACGTCGCCGGTGAGGCACTCGGAGTGCAGGCGCACCAGTGGGACCGGCCCGGGGTCGCCGAGGACGACGGCGATGTGCTCCTGACCGTCGGCGAGACCGTGGAAGGTGACGAGTTCGGCGTCGGCGCCGTAGCCGTCGGCGAAGCGCAGCGGTACCCGGACGCGTGCGCGCGGGGTGGCGGCGGGGATGTCGGGCATGCGTGGGGTCTCCGGGTTCAGTCCACGGTCCACATGGTCACGGCCTACATGGTCACGGCCCACATGGTTCCGGACCACGTGGTTCGTGGTCCGCGTGGTCGTGGTTCACGTGGTCCGCGATTCGCACCTGTTTCAGAGCAATGAGCGCGGGGCGTCAGTCGGAACAGGGCGACGACCGTCGGCGCCACGGCACGTCCTCCGTCGCGGCCCCGCCGCCGCCGTCCTCCCCCTGGAGGCCGCGCGCGATCCCCGCGCAGATCTCCTCGAGCTGTCCCACCTGCTCCGGGGTCAAACGATCGAACAGTGTGGTGCGCACGGTCCCGACGTGGCCGGGCGCCGTACGTTCCAGCACGGCCGTCCCCTCGTCCGTGAGCACCGCGAGCGAGCTGCGCCGGTCCTGACCGCAGGTCTCCCGGCGCACCAGGCCGTCCCGTTCCAGCCGGGTCACCACGTACGTCAGCCTGCTCCGGGTGATCTTCAGCGTCTCGGCGAGATCGGTCATGCGCAGCCGCCGGCCGGGAGCCTCGGAGAGGTTGGCCAGCACCGAGTAGAACAGATGCGGCATGCCTCCCTCCTGCTGGAGCTGCCGGTCGATCGCGTCCTCCAGCAGCCGGGACGCGGCGAGGTAGGCGCGCCAGGCGCGCTGCTCCTGCGGAGTGAGCCAGCGGGTCGTCATGCCGCCAGTGTAGGTTTGTTCCAAATTTGAACCAAGACTTCGGCCGGTCCACCGGGCCTGCCGCGAGGGAGTACGCCGATGCCCCTGCCGTACGTACTGCTGTCCGCCGCCGTCTCCCTCGACGGCTACCTGGACGACACCGGCCCGGAGCGGCTCCTGCTGTCCGGCCCGGCCGACTTCGACCGGGTCGACGCGGTACGGGCCTCCGTCGACGCCATCCTGATCGGCGCCGGCACGATCCGCGCCGACAATCCGCGCCTGCTGGTCAACTCGGCCGAGCGGCGCGCGGCGCGGGTGGCCGCGGGCCGGCCGGCGTACCCGCTGAAGGTGACCGTCACCGCATCCGGGGACCTCGACCCCGGCGCCCACTTCTGGCACACCGGCGGCGACAAGGTCGTCTACACCACCGACGCCGGCGCCGGCCGGGCCACCCGCCTCCTCGGCGGCACCGCCGACGTCGTGACGCTCGGCCCCGCCCTGGACTGGCGGGCCCTGCTGGAACATCTGCACGACGTGCGGGGCGTCGGCCGCCTGATGGTCGAGGGCGGCGGGCAGGTCCACACCCAGCTGCTCCAGCAGGACCTCGCCGACGAACTCCAGCTGGTCCTCGCCCCGCTCCTCGTCGGCGACCCCGCGGCCCCACGCCTGTTCGGCCCCGGCGCCTACCAGGGCGGACGCCTGCGCCTGACCGACACGCGCCGCATCGAGGACGTCGTCCTCATGCGCTACGAGCCCACGGCCCCCGGCACCGGCCCGGTCCCCACCCCCGCCGACCGCCACTGGCTGCGCACCGCCTGCGAACTCGCCGCGCTCTGCCCGCCCTCCCGGACGGCGTTCAGCGTCGGTGCGGTGGTGGTCGCCGCCGACGGTACGGAGCTGGCCCGCGGCCACTCCCGCGAAGGCGCCGACCCGGTGGTCCACGCGGAGGAGGCGGCCCTGGCGAAGACCGACCCGGCCGACCCGCGCCTGCCCGGCGCCACGGTCTACAGCAGCCTCGAACCCTGCGCCCGCCGCGCCTCCCGGCCCGCCCCCTGTGCCGAGCTGATCCTGCGGGCCGGGGTGCGCCGGGTGGTCACGGCGTGGCGCGAGCCCGACACGTTCGTCGCGGCGGCCGACGGCACGGGCGTCCTGACCGGCGCGGGCGCCCGGGTCGTCGTGCTCCCGGAGCTGGAGGCCCTCGCCAAGGCGCCGAACGGGCATCTGCTCGCCTGACAGCACTCAGGGCCGGAATCCAATGGATTCCGGCCCTGAGTCTTCAGTAGCGGGGACAGGATTTGAACCTGCGACCTCTGGGTTATGAGCCCAGCGAGCTACCGAGCTGCTCCACCCCGCGTCGTTGTGTCTCTACTGTACGCCATCCGCGGGGTGCGATGCACATCGGTTCCGTGCCCCCCGGGGTTCGTCACCGACGGTGACCGGACGGGCGCCGTGCGATGACGATTGAGTCACCATCAAAGCCGCGAGTGACTCCTGTACGTCCGTCAACTCGCCCGGTTTGCAGGCATGGTGACCGGTAAGTCCCCGGGGGAGAACTGTAATGATCAAGGCGAACGGCTTGGAAAGTGACTGGCAGGTCTATTAACGTTCGATAACGCAGCGCGGTCGTCCCAGCCGTCACCAGCGACGGCTCCGCGCGCACACGCCGAATCCCGCAAGGGAACCGGGGAACCACCACCCTGGGGTGAATCTCGCGAATGCCGACGTGGAGCTCACGGAGTCCACGACCGGTATACGCGCGTAGGAGACCTTCCTGCTCCGAACCCGTCAGCTAACCCGGTAGGCGGAGGAAGGAAAGGAGCGCGCCCGCGTGGCGTCCAACCGGCCTGCCCCAGAAACCCCGTTCGTGCCGGCTCAGCGCGAGACCGAGACCTTCGGCTACGACGCCTACCGAGCGGACGAGGGCCCCTGGGAGGAGTGGAACCCCACCGAGGACTCCGTCGCCCCGGTCCGCGGCCGGCACCGCGTCGCCAAGCAGCGAGGCGGCTTCGCCCGCAGCTCCACCGTCCTCGGCGTCGGCGTGATGGCCGCGGTCGGCGCGGGCGGCATGGCCAGCGCCAACACCGGCAAGCCGCCGGTCTCCATCTCCCTGCCGGACCTGCCCTCCGTCGGCTCCCTCTTCGACGACACCTCCACCGCGGTTCCGGAGACCGCCACCACGGCGCTCAGCAGCGTCGGCGTGGCCTCCGCGGACGACCAGCAGGGCACCGACGCGGGCGAGGCCCTGCGCAACCGGATCATGGCCCAGGCCGAGCAGCAGCAGGGCCAGGCCGACAGCAGGGCCACCACCGTCGCGCTCGCCGCCGCCGAGAAGCAGAGCGCGGACGCCGCCGCCCAGGCCGAGAAGGAGGCCGCCGCAAAGGCGGCCGCGGCCAAGGACGAGGCGGAGGCCGCGGCCGAGAAGAAGGCGGAGCAGAAGGCCGCGAAGGAGGCCGAGGAGAAGCGGCAGGCCGAGCAGGCGAAGCTGGCCGGCCAGTACACGCTGCCCACCTCCTCGTACACGATCACCTCGACGTTCGGCCAGGCGGGCACGATGTGGTCCTCCGGTCACCACACCGGCCTCGACTTCGCCGCCCCCACCGGCACCCTCATCAAGGCGGTCCACGGTGGCACGATCACCGAGGCGGGCTGGGCCGGCTCCTACGGCTACCGCACGATCCTCACCCTCGACGACGGCACCGAGCTGTGGTTCTGCCACCAGTCCTCGATCAACGTCACCGCCGGGCAGAAGGTCACCACCGGGGAGGTCATCGGCCGTGTCGGCGCCACCGGCAACGTCACCGGCCCGCACCTGCACCTGGAGGTCCACCCCGGCGGCCAGGCCACCGGCATCGACCCGATGGCGTGGCTACGGGACAAGGGCCTCACCCCCTGACCAGGAGGCCCTCCTCTCCTTCCGGTCTTTGCGGGAACTTGGCGCCGGTCGCGGGATGTGACCACCCGCCGCCGGCGTTGTGGTGACGTATGACCTCACTGACATCACTGCGCACACTCGGCTCCTCCGACCTCCGGGTCTTCCCGCTCGCCCTCGGCGGCAACGTCTTCGGCTGGACCGCCGACGAGCGGACCTCCTTCGCCGTCCTGGACGCCTACTCGGCCGCCGGCGGCAACTTCGTCGACACCGCCGACTCCTACTCCGCCTGGATCGAGGGCAACCGGGGCGGCGAGTCGGAGACGATCATCGGCAAGTGGGTCAAGGCCCGCGGCAACCGCGACGACGTCGTCATCGCCACCAAGGTGAGCCAGCACCCCGAGTTCCGGGGCCTGTCCGCGGCGAACATCAAGGCCGCCGCCGACGCCTCGCTGCGCCGCCTGGACACCGACCACATCGACCTCTACTACACCCACTTCGACCAGCCCGAGGTGCCGGTCGAGGAGATCATCGGCGCGCTGGACGAGCTGGTGAAGGCCGGCAAGGTCCGGCACATCGCCGCCTCCAACATCAGCCCCGAGCGTCTTCGGGCCTCCCTCGACCACTCCGACCGCGAGGGCCTGGCCCGCTACGTCGCCCTCCAGCCCCACTACAACCTGGTCTCCCGCGACACGTACGAGGGCCCGCTCCAGGACCTCGCCGCCCGCGAGAACCTGGCCGCCGTCCCGTACTTCTCCCTGGCCGCAGGCTTCCTCACCGGCAAGTACCGCCCCGGTACGACGGTCGACAGCGCCCGCGCCGGTACGGCCCAGAAGTACGCGGACTCCGAGGGCGGCCGGCGGGTCCTGGCGGCCCTGGACGACATCGCCGCCGCCCACGACGTCCCGGTCGCCACGGTCGCCCTGGCCTGGCTCGCCGCCCGGCCGACCGTCACGGCCCCGATCGCCTCGGCACGCACGGTGGAACAGCTCCCGGCGCTGCTGGGCGTGGCGGACCTGAAGCTCACGGACGACGAGCTGGCAGCCCTGACGACAGCCTCCGCGTAGACCCCCGGGCGCCGATCCTGCCCGGCCGTCCCGGCTACGACCGGTACGGGTTGTACGCCGGGTGGGCGCCCGCCGGGACACCGTGCCAGTACGGCACGGGTCCCGCGTACACCGGCCGGGACGGCGTGGAGGCCCGGGCCGCGTACTCCAGTGCCGGGCGTGCCGGTTCCCTGCGTCGCCACAGCTCGTCCAGCAGCTCCCGCTCCCGTACGGCGAAGTCGGCCCCGGCCCGCCCGCGCCGTCCCCGGTGGCGCAGGAACGCCAGCGAGGTCGCGTACGCCTCGTAGCGCGCCACCTCCCGCGCCGCCGCACGGCCGAAGTGGTGCCGGGCGTAGTCCCGGGCCATCCGCCGGGCTCGCATCGACCCGAGCGCGAACGGCTCGGCCGGGCCCAGCCATCCGGCCAGCACGTACGCGGGCAGTTCCGCGCGCACCGTCCGCAGCTCCCGCTGCCGCGTCCAGATCGCGAGCCAGGTCAGCAGCGCGAACGCGGGCAGCATGAAGGCGGCGTAGACGGCGAAGAACCCGTACTCGCCGAACGTGGAGGAGCTGTTCCAGAAGGCGTGCATGCTCATCGCGAGCAGCAGTCCGCCGGCCGGCAGCAGGACCCGCCGCACGTGCTGCCGCTCGCCGGACAGCGCGGCGACGCCGAAGCCGATGCCGGTCAGGACCGTGAAGAGGGGGTGCGCGAACGGCGACATCACGATGCGGACGAAGAACGTGGCGGCGGTGACGGAGGCGATGCCGCGGTCGCCGGTGAGCTGGTCGGTCCCGAAGGCCGTACCGAGGTACAGGATGTTCTCGGTGAACGCGAACCCGGTCGCGGTGACCCCCGCTATCACCACGCCGTCCACGATCCCGGTGAAGTCACGTCTGCGGAACAGGAAGACCAGCAGGACGGCCGCGGCCTTCGCGGACTCCTCCACGATCGGCGCTATCACGGTGGCCCCGAGGGTGTCGGCGCCGGCCGGGTCCGCGGTCGAGGTGGCGATCCACCGGGTGGCGAAGCTGTTGGCGACGATGGCTATCAGCGCCGCCGCGCACGCTCCCCAGGCGAAGGCGAAGACCAGGTTCCGCCAGGGCCCCGGCTCCACCCGGTCCAGCCACCGGAACGCGGCTGTCAGCCAGGGCACGGGCAGCACGGCCAGCCCCAGCCCGACGACGAAGCCCTCCGTGCCGGTCTGGCGCCGCACGAGCGCCAGGATGACCAGGCCCGACAGCGCCAGCAGCGTGCTCAGCGCCCCGTACCGCACCCACCTGCGCTGCCACCAGTGCGGATGGCGGAGCACACCACCGCCGGGGCTCGGGGGACAGGTCGGAAACGGAGGACTGGTGGCCACGGCATCGACCCTAACGGTGACGGGACGAGGGGCAGGAGCGGATTATCGGTCCGGGCGCGGGGCCGGGCTCAACGCTCCCGGTGTGGTACCCGCCGGAACAGCAGGTCGTTCACCACATGGCCCTTGTCCAGCCCCTGTCCCTCGAAACGGGTCAGCGGCCGGAACTCGGGGCGTCCGGCGAAACCGCCCTCCGCCTGCGTGTTCTCGAAGTCGGGGTGCGCGCTCAGCACCTCGAGCATCTGTTCGGCGTACGGTTCCCAGTCGGTCGCGCAGTGCACGATCGCACCGGGCTTCAGCCGGGTCGCCGCCAGGGTGAGGAACTCGGGCTGGATGAGGCGCCGCTTGTGGTGCCGCTTCTTGGGCCAGGGGTCGGGGAAGTAGACGCGCAGGCCGTCCAGCGCGTCGGGGCGCAGCATCTCCCGGAGCAGGATGATCGCGTCGCCGTTGCCCACCCGGACGTTGGACAGCCCGTCGCGGTCCGCGAGATTGAGCAGGTTGCCCTGCCCCGGGGTGTGCACGTCCACGGCCAGGATGTTCGTGCCCGGGTCGGCCGCGGCCATCCGCGCGGTCGCCTCGCCCATCCCGAACCCGATCTCCAGGACCACGGGACGGTCGTTGCCGAACAGCTCGCCGAGGTCGATCACCCGCTGCCCGTCGATGTCCAGCCCCCATGTGGGCCACAGCCGCTGGAGGGCGTCGGCCTGCCCGGCCGTCACCCGGCTGCGCCGCGGCTGGAAACTCCGGATCCGCCGCTCGAAGTGCGAGCCGGCGGGATCGGCCCTGGGCCCGTCCGGGAACCGCGGCTCGCCCCGGGTCCGGGTGTGCCGGACGGACACACCGGGGTCGTGCGGTGCCGAGGGCGGGGCGGCGGGAGTGTTCAGGGAGTCAGACACAGTACGACCGATTTTACGGCGCCCGACGAGGCCGCCCCCTACACGAGCAGATCCAGCACCCGGCGCCCGACCTCCCTGCCGATCGGCAGCGACGCGGTCGCCGCGGGGGACGGCGCGTTGAGCACATGCACGGTCCGTGGCCCCTCCTTGATGAGGAAGTCGTCCACCAGCGTGCCGTCCCGCAGCACCGCCTGTGCCCGCACCCCGGCGGGGGCCCGCACCAGATCGCCGGCCTCCACCCCGGGCAGCAGTCTTCGCACGGCCTCCAGGAACGCGCCCCTGGACACCGACCGCCGCAGCTCACCCGCCCCGTACCGCCAGTGCCGCCGGGCGATCGCCCACGACCCCGGCCACGCGAGCGTCCCGGCCAGCTCCCGGGGCCGTACGACCCCCCAGCCGTATCCCTCGCGGGCCAGCGCCGGCACCGCGTTCGGCCCGACGTGCACACTCCCGTCGATCCCGCGCGTCAGATGCACTCCGAGGAACGGGAACGCCGGATCCGGCACCGGATACACCAGCCCCCGCACCAGCTCCGGCCGTGCCAGCTCGTAGTACTCGCCGCGGAACGGCACGATGCGCACCCCGGGCTCGTCCCCGGTGAGGCGCGCCACCTCGTCGCAGTACAGCCCGGCGCAGTTCACCAGCACGCGCGCGTGGACCACGTCCCCGGCCGCGGTGAGCACGGCCACGCCGCGCTCGGGCCGCCGGTCCACCCGTACGACTCGCGCGCCGTACCGGATCTCCGCCCCGGAGGCGCGCGCGAGTTCGCGCGCGACGCCCGCGAAGTCGCAGACCCCGGTCGTCCCCACGTGTATCGCGGCGAGACCGCGCACCTCCGGCTCGTACTCGCTGATCTGCGCGGGACCCAGCTCGCGCACCGGAATGCCGTTCTCGCGGCCCCGCTGCACCAGCGCGTGGAGCCGCGGCAGCTCCGCCCGCTCGGTCGCGACGATCAGTTTGCCGGTGACGGCGTGCGCGATGCCGTACTCGGCGCAGAACTTCACCATCTGCGCGGCGCCCCGCACGGCGTACCGCGCCTTGAGCGAGCCCGGGCGGTAGTAGATCCCGCTGTGGATGACGCCGCTGTTGCGTCCCGTCTGGTGCCGCGCCGGACCGGGCTCCTTCTCCAGCACCGTCACGCGCGTGCCCGGTGCGGCGCGCGTGATCGCGTACGCAGTCGACAGCCCGACGATCCCGCCACCGATCACGAGCACGTCACAGTCGTACGCCCCGGCCCGCACCTGCACCACCTCCGCCCTCGATAGTGCACTGCGCCACTGACAGTGGCCGCAAACGCCGGCCGGTGCCGGCGACCCGGGGCGCCACGGGCAGCGGACGCCGCCGCGCCGCTACGCCGGCGTGACCAGCAGCGGCCGGGCCCGCTCCCGCAGCTCCACCACCCGCGGTTCGTCCCCGTACGGCTCCAGGCGGTGCAGGAGATCCTTCACGTACTCGGTGGTGCGGGCGGAGGAGATCCGTCCGGCCACCTCCACGGCCCGCACCCCCTGCTCGCAGGCCGCGTCCAGGTTCCCCGACTCCAGCTCGGCCACCGCCGAGACGACGAGCCGCAGCCCGTGGGAGCGCACGAACTCCTCCGTCGGCTTCGACAGCGCCTGCTCGGTGAACCGCCGCACCTGCCGCGGCGCCTTCAGATCGCGGTAGCACTCGGCGGCGTCGGCGGCGAACCGGTCGTATCCGTAGAAACCGAGCCAGGACGGATCGTTGTCGCCCTCCCTGGACCGCTCCAGCCACCCCTCGGCCGCCTTCAGTGCCGCGCCCGCCGCCTGCGCGTCGCCCGCGCGCGCGTGGGCCCGCGCCTCGATCAGCCGGAAGAAACTCATGGTGCGGGCGGTCGCCAGCCCCCGGTTGCGCTCCAGGGCCGCCTGCGCGAGATCCACGCCCTCGTCGCCGAAGCCCCGGTAGGTGGCCTGCAAGGACATCGAGGCGAGGACGTACCCGCCCAGGGGGACGTCGGCCGCCGCGCGCGCGAGGCGCAGCGCCTGGATGTAGTACCGCTGGGCGGCCTCCTGCTGGCCCGTGTCGAAGGCCATCCAGCCGGCGAGCCGGGTGAGTTCGGCGGAGGCGCCGAACAGCGCGCGGCCGACCTCGTCGGAGTAGGAGCCGAGCAGCAGCGGCGCCGCCTCCACCCGCAGACACTCCGGCACCATGGACGAACGCCAGTCGCCGCCTCCGTATTTGGAGTCCCAGCGCCTGGCGTCCTCCGCGGCTTCCCGCAGCTTCTGTACATCGCTGTGGCCGACTTTGATCGGTGCGCCCGATTCCTCGGCGGAAGCCGTCTCGCGCGCGACCGAGCTGTCGGCGGGGGTTATCAGCCATCGTGAGGCGGGCGTCGCGTACGCACTGACCGCGAACGATCCGGCGAGCGACTGCCAGATGCCGCCGGCGCCGGACCGGCGGCCGGCGAGGTCGAGGCGGTACAGCTCCGTCGCCGACCTCACCGCCTGTCCCACGTCTCTGGGGAAGGCGAGGCCCACCTCGGGCGCGGGGTCCGCGTCCGCCAGGCCGATCTCGTGGAGCGGCACGGGGCGGCCGAGTTTCTGCCCGATGGCGGCGGCGATGAGGTGTGGAGCCGCACCCTGCGGCACCATGCCCTTCGACACCCAGCGCGCCACGGACGTCTTGTCGTAGCGAAGCGTCAACCCGCGCTGTGCGCCGAGGTCGTTGACGCGCCGCGCGAGTCCTGCGTTGCTGATTCCCGCGAGGGCGAGAACGGCGCCGAGTTTTTCGTTCGGCCCGCGTTGCTCCCTGGACATGCGCCACCCCTCGACACAGACGGCTGCCGCGATGGCATAACCGCGCGGCATTCGTAAACCCAGCGTAGTTCGCCGCATCCCAAGCGTTAAGGGGCATTCTTCCGGATGGCGGGATTGTGGTCCGTACGGCAGTACGGTCCTGTACGCACCGTGCACGGCCCGCTGTCGCGTGCCCCCGCGCGTGTGGCCGTGCGCCCGTCCGTGCGCTCTTCTCCGGCCACCGGGGGAGCGGTTCCATGGCTTCTGCGTGGGTCGGCCCGCTGTACTGGATCCAGTGGGCTGGGGGACACCGCCGCCTTCATCCCCGCGGGTGGCGGACCGGTCCGGGAGGCGATGCCCGCCTCCCGGACTGTGCGTGCGTGCGCGACGCCTCGCGCTCCGCAGGCCTGTACGGAGCGTGCTCATGTCCGTTGCCGCTCCAAGTAATTGGCCGAAAACCGCCCCCCGTTCCGGACCTCGGATTTCCGCTCCCACCACGTAACTTGAGGGCGTGAAAGGCGGTTTGGGGGCGCGCACTGGGGGCGCATTCACGCCGCGCCCCTCGGGCGCCACCCGGAACAGGCTCTCCCCACCCGCCCGCGCCACCGGCCAACTCCCCTGGCACGTGCCACGAACTTCCCTCGGTGGAAGGCGGCGCCGCCGCCCCTCCCCGGCGGGTCCTTCATGGCAGCATGGGGATCCGGTTCGTGCGGTGCACTGGTTGTCCACAGCGTGTGGAGGCGTCGATGCGGTGGTTGGTGGGGTGGAGCAGCACCGCCGCGGGCACCGCCGGGATCGGCACCGCGGGCGCCACCGGATACGACGGCGAAACCCTGCGCCCGGTCGGATCACAGCTCCTGTGGGGCGACCCGGATCCGCTGTGGGCCGTCGGCGACTGGCGCCCGGACGAGGTCCGCGTGGTGCACGCCGACCCGCAGCATCGCATCGCCGTCCTCGGCATCTGCGGCGCCACCGACGAGGAGCTGCGGCGCGGCCTGGTCACCGCGCGCGGGGGCGCCCTGCGCCATCTGACCGGCTGGCCCGGCAGCTACACGGCCGTCGTCCAGGCCGGCCGCCGCATCACCGTCTGCGGCGATCTCGCGGGCGCCCGGCCCGTGTTCCACACCCCCTGGGCCGGCGGCACGGCCTACGCCACCGCCGCGCTGCCCCTCGCCGACCTCGTCGAGGCCAACCTCGACTTCACCCACCTCGCCGCCCTGCTGGCCGCCCCCGACGTACCGGCCGCGCTGCGCGACACCACCCCGTACGAGGGCGTACGGCGCATCCCGCCGGGACACGCGCTGGTGCTGCGCGCCGGAGCGCGGGAGATCGCCGGGTACGAGCCGGTCGCCTCCCTCGCCGTGGCCGCGCCCGCGGCCGACCCCGACCGCGCCGTGGACGCCGTACGGGACGCCCTCGTGGAGGCCGTCCGCACCCGGCTCTCCGCGCCCCGGCACGTGCCCGACCTCGATCCCGGACCGGTGCCCGGCATGGGACCCGCCGAGCGCCGGGCCGCGCGCGGGATGCCGGTGCCCGGCATCGGCGCCGACCTGTCCGGCGGGCCCGCCTCCGGCACCCTCGCGCTGCTGGCCGCCGGGCTGCCCGGCAGACCCGGCACGCTCCTCGGCCACGGCACGGGCGCGGGCGAACGGCTCCTCGCCGTCACCTTCAACGACCTCGCCGTGGCCGGCCGCGAGGCCGAACTCCAGCGCGCCGGCGCCCTCGCCGCCAACCCCCGCCTGCACCACGTCGTGGTCACCGGCGGCGAGGAGACCCTGCCCTACGCCGGCCTCGACGGCCCCCTGACCGACGAACCCGGCCCCTCCCTGGTACTGGCCGCCCGGCACCGAGCCCGGCTCGCCGCCGGCAGCGCCGACCACTTCACCGGCCACGGTGCCCGCCAGGTACTGGACGCGCACCCCGCCCGCCTCGCCGACCTCCTGATGGACCGCCGGCGGCGTCACCTGGTCCGGCCGGTCGCCGCGCTCGCCCGGGCCGACAGCTCGGTGATGGTCCCCGCGCGCGTGTACGGCGCGGCCCGGCGGCTCGCCCGTACCCCCTACCGGGCGGGCCTGGAGGTGCTGGCCGAGCGGCTGATGCGGCGCCGCTTCGACGAGCCCAAGGGAGCGGTCGGCGCGTCGCTCGCCGCGCTGACCTGGGCCGGGCCGGGGCCGGCCGCCCGCTGGCTGACGGGTGAGGCCCTGGCTGAAGTATCGGTTCTGCTCCAGGCGGAGGCCGACCGGTCCGGAACCGGCGCACAGCGGCCCGGTGACTACCGCGCGCGTGCGGCGCTCGCCCGGCACGCCGCCGACCTCCGCGTGCTGGAACAGGCCGCGGAGATCCGCTCCCAGCGGCTGCACGCGCCCTTCCTCGACAACCAGGTCGTCCGCGCCTGCCGCGACCTGCCCGAAGCCCTGCGCGTCCAGCCCGGCGCACGGGCCGCCATCCTCCGTACGGTCCTGGCGGGCTCCGGCGTCACCGACCTCCCGCCCGGCTGGGGCACCCCCTCCCACGGCTCCTCGGCGGCAGCGGCCCGCGCGGGTCTCCGCGTCGCAGCCGACTCCCTCGTGGACCTCTTCTCCAGCCCCCTCCTGGCCGACGCCGGGCTGGTCGAGGCCCGCGTCGTCCGCAAGGCCCTGCGCACCGCCGCGGCGGGCGACCCCCTGCCCCTCGACGGGCTGGCCGGCCTCGTCTCCCTCGAACTCTGGCTCCACCGCCTCCTCACCCGCCGCGGCACCTGCTGGACAGGCACCCCCTCCCGCTCCCGGGCGGTCCCTTCCGGGATCCAGCCGAGACGGGGGGCCCTGACACCGGGGGCGTGAGCGTTCTCCGGCGGGGCGCCGGATCGCGTGCGGCCGCACGGGCCGCCGGGGCTGAGCGCGCGGTTCCCCGTGCCCCCAGGGGACCGGCGTACGCGCGCGCCCACCCCGCGAGCACGGGTGGGCGACCCCACCCCACCCCGCGACAACACCGCGGATCCTGTCGGCGCGGTCGGGGGACCCGGCCCCCCCCACCCGCCGGCAGCGGCCCCGCCCGCCGCGAAACTCCCGTGCCCCGTCCGCCACCTCCCCGCGACAATGACCTTGTGCGGTACAGAATCCTGGGAGTGACCCAAGCAGCGGACGACCAGGGCAACCCCCTGCCCGTCGGCGGCCCACGCCTCCGTACGCTCCTGGCCGCCCTCGCCCTCCGCCCCGGCCGCACCACCACCCCCGACACCCTCATCGGCGAGATCTGGGCGGACGACCCGCCCCAGGACGCCCCCGCCGCCCTCCAGGCGCTCGTCGGGCGTCTCCGCCGTACCCTCGGCAGGCACGCCGTCGCCTCCGCGCCCGGCGGGTACCGGCTGGAGGCGTCCGAGGACGACGTGGACCTCCACGTCTTCGAGCGGCTCACCCGCGCCGGCACCCAGGCCCTCACCGCCGGCGACCCGGCCACCGCCCACCGCACCCTCACCCAGGCCCTCGCCCTCTGGCACGGCCCCGCTCTCGCCGACCTCCCCGACCGCACCGCCGCCACCCGCCCGGACGCCCTCCGGCTGGACGCGGCCCGAGCCCGCGCCGCCGCCATGCTCGCCCTCGGCCGCGCCCAGGAGGCCGTACCGGAGCTGAGGGAACTGGCCACGGCGCACCCGTACGACGAACCCCTGCACGCTCTCCTCGTCCGCGCCCTGCGGGACGCGGGCCGCCCGGCCGACGCCCTCGCCGCCTACGAGTGCGTCCGCCGCACCCTCGCCGACACCCTCGGCACCGATCCCGGCCCCGAACTGCGGGCCCTGCACGCGGCGTTGCTGCGACAGGAGACCCCGGCACACCCGGCACACCCGGCGCCCCCGGAGGTACCGCGCCCCGCCCAGCCCCCCGAGCGCACCGGGAATCTCCGTCCCCGTCTGACGTCCTTCGTCGGCCGGCAACCGGAGCTGGAGGCCATTCGTTCGGATGTGCACAGGGCCCGCCTGGTCACCCTCACCGGACCCGGCGGCTCCGGAAAGACCCGCCTCGCCGAGGAGGCAGCCGCCGCGTTCCCCTCGGCCTGGATGGCCGAGCTGGCCCCGCTCGACCGGCCGGAGGCGGTGCCCGGCGCGGTGGTCAGCGCCCTCGGCCTGCGCGAGACCGTGCTGCTGGCCAACGACCTGGCGTCCCCGCAGGCCGACCCCACGGCTCTGCTGGTCGAGTACTGCGCCCCCCGCAGCCAACTCCTGGTCCTCGACAACTGCGAGCACGTCATCGACGCGGCGGCCACCCTCGCCGAGACCCTCCTCACCCACTGCCCCGGCCTCACGATCCTCGCGACCAGCCGTGAACCCCTGGGCGTCCCCGGTGAGTCGGTGCGTCCGGTCGAGCCCCTCGTCCCGGAGCAGGCACACCACCTCTTCGCCGAGCGCGCAAGGGCCGTCCGTCCCGACGCCGACGCCGTCCTCGGCGGCACCGCGGCCGTGACGGAGATCTGCCGCCGCCTGGACGGGCTGCCGCTCGCCATCGAGCTGGCCGCGGCCCGGCTCAGACTGCTGACCCCACGCCAGATCGCCGACCGGCTGGACGACCGCTTCCGGCTGCTCACCTCCGGCAGCCGCACGGTCCTGCCCCGCCAGCAGACCCTGCGCGCGGTCGTCGACTGGTCCTGGGACCTGCTGGACGAGCGGGAACGGACGGTCCTGCGCGAGGTTTCGGTGTTCGCCGGCGGCTGGGACCTCGCCGCGGCCGAGGCCGTGTGCACCGGACCGGTGGCGGAGCTGATCGGCGCACTGGTCGACAAGTCCCTCGTCGTCGCCGCCCCGCACGGCCCCGACGGCACCGTCTCCGAAATGCGCTACCGCATGCTGGAGACCATCCACGAGTACGCCACCGAGCGCGCCGCCGAGGTCCCCGGCCTCCGCGCCGCGGCCGAGCGCCGCCACCGCGCGTGGGTGCGGGCCCTGGTGGAGGAGGCGGAGCCGCGACTGCGGTCGGCGGCCCAACTGCCGTGGATCTCCCGTCTGGAAGCCGAGCTGGACAACATCCGCGCGGCCCTGGACCGCGCGGTGCGCGCGGGCGACGAGGCCGGTGCGGGCGCCGTCGTCCTGGCCATCGGCTGGTTCTGGTGGCTGCGCAACCACCGCCAGGAGGCCGTGAGGTGGGTACGGCTGGTCCTCCGCCTGGGCGTCGCCCTGGACGCCGTGTCCGCGGGCGCGCCGGGCGGCGACCTGATGGCGCTGGTCGAGTCGGCCGACCCGGTGGGCGCCTTCCTCGCCGCCCCGGACGGTCCGGCCGGGCATCCGCTGCACGAGCTCCGGACGGACCTGCGCATGCTCGACCTGTTCCTGACGTCCGAATCGAGGGCGGAGAACCTCACGGCCGACGACCGGGCCCCGGCGTACATCGCGCGCGTGCGCGCCGTCTACGAACCGGGCGGCCCGCGGGCGGCCCGGCTCCCGGGCCTGGTCTGGCCGCTGACCGCCCACTACCTGGGCGGCCCGGCCGACGTCCGCCCGGACCTGGACCAGGCCGTCGACAACTGCCGCCGCCACGGCGGGGCCTGGGAGGTCGGGGTCGCCCTGATGTTCCGCACCCACGTGACCGTCGACTCCTCGGGCACCCTGGAGGGCGTCGACGCGGACCTGGCCGAGCTGCGGCAGCTGAGCCGGCGTGTCGGCGACCGCTGGATGCGGGCCCAGGTGTGCGGGGCGGCCGGCGAGGCGGCCATGGCCCGCGGCCGGTTCGACGAGGCACGCGCCGAGTACGAGGAGGCCCTGCGGCTCGCCTACGAGGTCGGCGCGTACGCGGAGTCCCCGTTCCTGATGGCCCGCCTCGCCGAGATCTCCTACCGCTCCGGCGACCCGAAGGCCGCGCTCGCCGCCCTGGACGAGGCGGAAACGGCCGCCGACCGGTACGCGGTGCCGGGGTCACGCGCCTTCGTCCTGCTGCTGCGCGCCCACATCGCCCTGCACGACGGCCGGACCGCCCGCGCCCGCGAGCTGTACGAGGCGACCTGCGCGGTCGTGCGGGGGAGCACCCCGCCCCCGCAGTTCGTGGCGGCCCAGCGCACGGTCGAGGTGCTGCTCACGGCCGACGAGTCGGGGCCGGCGCACGGCCTGCCGATCGTGGCGGAGGCCCTGCGGGAGGCCGTGGAGCAGGGGTGCGCCGAGTCGATCACGGCGGGGCTGGTGGACGTCGCCGCCGGCCTGCTGGCCCGCCTCGGTGACCTGCCGGGCGCCATCCGGCTGTTCGCCGCCGCGGACCACTGGCGGGACGGCCGCCGGCGGCCCGAGCCGGAGCGCGGCGACGCCGCCCGGGTGCGCGCCGGTGCCCGCGCGGCCCTCCCGGCCGACCGCTACGCGGCCGAGAGCGCCCGGGGCGCGTCCCTCGGCGTCGAGGACGTCCTGCGCGAGCTGGGCACCCCGGCGGCGGTCGAGTGAGGACCCTAGCGGCAGGTGAGCCGGGACTCCGCCCAGTCCGCGAGCGCCGCCCGGTCGAAGGCGGTGCGGTACGGCTCCACCACGAGCCGCACGGTCCCGCGGCCGGTCAGGTTTACGTGGACGGGGACGGTCCGCTCGCGGCCCTCGACCGTGGCGGACCGCCAGAGCCGGGCTCCGTCGGCGTAGACGGAGAACGAGACCCTGCCGAGGCCGAGGGTGAGGTCGTCGACGCCGGCCCGTGCGTCGTAGGCGGTGCACCGGCGGTCGAGGGCGATGGTGACGGAGGACCGGCCGGACACGGTCACCCCGTGCGCGTACCGGCTGCCGCCGACCGACATGCCGTACCGCTGCCACACCCAGCTGCTGCCGCCCTCCGGCCGGGCGCCGTCACCGTCGAGGTCGTGGCGCAGCTCGCTCAGCCGGTGGACGGCGGGCACCGGCGGTGGGGTGGTCGTCGGGGGCGGGGTGGGTGCGGGTTTCGGCGCGGGGGTGGGCGGCGGAGTGGGCGTGGGGGTGGGTGTAGCGCCGGGGGCCGATGACGGGGGCGGGGGTGCCGTGGGTGCGGGCGCCACCGGCTTCGGGGTGACGGCCACGGGCTCGGGCGTCGGCCTCCCCACCGGATGCGCCGGATGCGCCGGCTGTGCTGGAAGCGTCGGCTGTGTCGTCCGCGTCGGCTGTGCCGGCGGCGCGGGCGTCGGCGTCTCCGACTGCACGATCGGCGTGGGCGGCTGCGGCCGGGCGGCCTCCTTCGCCGGATCACCGCCGTTCACCAGAGCCAGCGCCACCGCCGTCGCGGCCACCGCCACGACACCGGCCGCGATGCCGGCCTTCACCGGCGCCCCGAGTCCCTCCGAGGCCACGGCCCCGCCGCCCGCCCCGCCGGACGACCCGCCGGCCGCGGCCCCGGCACCGGCGGCACCGGCCCCGGCGCTGCCGGCCACGATCCCGAGGGCCTTGGCGTACCCGGCGGCCCCGAACCAGCCGATGACCGCGACCGGTACGACACCGGGAATACCTCCGGCCACCTCCTCGATCTGCGCCGCCGCCAGCCGGCACCTGGCGCACTCCGCCAGGTGCTTGCGCACACCCCGCTCGGCACGGACACGCAGTTTGCGGCGGGCGTACGTGCCGAGCTGGTCGGCGTAGCGGGCGCACTCCTCGTCGTCGGCGAGGGCGCTGCTGACATGGGCCTGGAGATAGGCCTGCTTCAGCCCTTCCCGGGCGCGGCTGGCCAGCACCCGGGTGCCGTTGGCGTCCAGGCCGAACAGCACGGCGACCTCGCTGGGGGACTCGTCCTCCACCTCCGTGTGCCACAGCACGGCCTGCCAGCGTTCGGGCAGCGACCGGAAGGCCCGCACGGCCATGGACTGCTCGGCCTCGTGCAGGGCACGCGCGTCGGCGCCGAGCGCGACGGTGCCGTCGTCGGGTACCTCCGTGGCCCGTGCGGCCTGCTGGGCGAAGACGGCGAAGTCGTCGACGAGCTGCTCACGCCGGGCGGAGCGGGTCCAGTGGGCGGCGACGCGCCGCACGGAGGTCAGCAGATAGGCCCGTACGGCGTGCTCCGGGCCCGATCCGCCCCGCACGGCTTGCAGCATCCCCGCGAACACCTCGGCGGTGAGGTCGTCGGCGGTGTGCCCGTCCCGGCAGCAGCTGCGCGCGTACCGCCGTACCGCGTCGGCGTGCCGCCGGTACAGCTCCTCGTAGGCCGAGTCGTCCCCGGCGCGCATCCGTTCGATCAGCTCGCCGTCGGCGGGGGGTGTCTCCCGGGGCGGCGGCAGGATGCCTCCCTCGCGCTGGGCCGGCACGCTCTCGTCACCCGGACCGCGGGCGGCAGCGGGGCGCCCGCCCTGATTCGGTACGTGGGGTGAGGTCAGCCCCCGGGTCTCCGTGGCCCCGTCGTCACCGTGTGACTCGCCCCACCCGTCAACGCCCACCACGGAAAGCCCCCGACACCGGCACAGCCCGACCCGTCACCGGCTCAGAGTGCCACAGCGCGTTCGCCCGGAGGCCCCGTCACAGAGCCCGTCCACTCATCCGGGCGGACTTCTCCCCTCCCACTCGAACACCCCTGCCGCACACCTCGACGGCACCCTCGCGTCACCGGCGCCCGGCCCACCCCGTCCCCCGCGCCCACCGCAGGCGACGGCACCCCACGGAAGACACCCGCACCCGTACGACTGGGACAGCCGTACGGGTGCGGGTGGGAGACGGCATGCCGCCGCCGGCAGTGCCGAAGCGAGCGGTGCGAGGGCGGCCGCCGCCGGCCGGCGGAGACCGGTGGACGGGAGTCCCTCGGTCACGCCGGCCGGAGCGGGGCCGCTTACGCAGGCCGGGACCGCAGTCCCTCCAGCAGGATGTCGAGCAACCGCGCGGACGCCGCCGCCTGCTGTGCCGCGTCCGGCAGTGACGGCGCCGCCGTGGCGATCACCAGCAGCACGTCGCCCACGGAGACGTCCGCGCGCAGCTCACCCGCCGACCGCGCCCGTTCGACAAGCTGCCCGACCACCTCGAGCAACGCCCCGGCCCCGGTGTCGTCGGCCGTCAGCGGGACCTCGTCCGCCACCAGCCGCAGCTCACCACCGCCCGGCTGCACCCGCTGCTGAGGCAGCCGGGCCTCGGCGAAGCCGACCGAGGCGACCGTCGCGACCGCTCCGACCGGCGGGAGCGTACCCACCGGGCCGACCGGCCCACCCGAGGCCTCCGGCTCGGCCGGGCCGGCGGAGCCGACCCGCAGCACCTGCGGCGGCAGCAGCCGCCCGGCTCCCGACGCCACGGACGTCCGCAGGAACCGCGACAGAGCCGACCACGGCTCGTCCTCCTGCCCGAGCGCGGTCCGCGCCTGCTCGGTCAGCCGTGCCGTCTCCTCCTGAGCGATCCGCCGGACCAGCACGTCCTTGCTCGGGAAGCGCCGGTACACCGTGCCGACCCCGACCCGCGCGCGCCGCGCCACGTCCTCCATCGGCGCGCCGTAGCCCAGCTCGCCGAACACCTCACGCGCCGCGCGCAGCACGTGCTCCAGATTGCGCTGTGCGTCCACCCGCAGCGGTGTCGTACGCGCCCCGTCCGCGCGTCCGTCGCCCCTCGCCGCGGTCATCGCTCCGCCACCGGACGTGATGGTGGCCGCAGATGCCCAATGTGTGTCCTGAACATGCATGTGTTCCCCCGGTAATGACGTCTCCCCCCGGAGACTCCCCGCCACTGAATGCGAAGTGCGCGGAAGTGGCATCGGTCCCGACCGGACCCGCCCGTCGCGGACCCGCTCGACCACAGTCCCTACACCCCGTCGACACACGAACATAGTTGAGAGGCAGTCAATTCAGAAGGGGCAGGTTCCGCACAGTGCGCCCCCCGATCGGAGTACGGGGCACGTACGCCCCGATTGCGCCCCTTCGTGCACTGTCGCCCGCCCCCACTGACCTGCCCCGATTCGTCCTGCGCGGACGCCGCGGCCGACCTTGCGCACACCCGGCCGCCGGTCACACAAATTGCCGGGGCTGTGGACAAACAACAGCGCCGGGTGCGTCATGGGACGGTGAAGGAACGTGCGCGCATTCTGGTTGTCGGCGGCGGCTACGTCGGGATGTACACGGCCCTGCGCCTCCAGCGGAAGCTGAAGGGCGAGCTGCGGAGGGGCGAGGTCGACATCACGGTCGTCACTCCCGACCCGTACATGACGTACCAGCCGTTCCTTCCGGAGGCCGCCGCGGGCTCGATCTCCCCGCGGCATGTCGTCGTCCCGCTGCGCCGCGTCCTGGACCGCTGTCACGTGGTCGTCGGCGAGGTGACGTCCATCGACCACGCGACCCGCACCGCCGCGATCACCACGCTCGCCACCGCGGAGGAGAGCGGACCCGCCGAACTCCTCGGTTACGACGAACTCGTGCTCGCCCCCGGCTCGGTCTCCCGCGCCCTGCCCGTTCCCGGCCTCGCGGAGTACGGCATCGGCTTCAAGACCGTCGAGGAGGCCATCGGCCTGCGCAACCACGTCATCGAACAGATGGACATCGCCTCCTCCACCCGCGATCCCGCCATCCGCGACGCCGCCCTCACCTTCGTGTTCGTCGGCGGCGGCTACGCGGGCGTGGAGGCCCTCGGCGAGCTGGAGGACATGGCCCGCTACACCGCGCGCTACTACCACAACATCCGCCCCGAGGACATGAAGTGGATCCTCGTGGAGGCCACCGACCGCATCCTCCCCGAGGTCGGCGCGGAGATGGGCCGCTACACCGTCACCCAGCTGCGCCGCCGCAACATCCAGGTGCTGCTCGACACCCGCCTGGAGTCCTGCGCCGACCGCGTCGCCGTCCTCAGCGACGGCCAGCGCTTCCCGACCCGTACGCTCGTGTGGACCGCCGGCGTCAGACCGCACCCGCTGCTCGCCGCCACCGGCCTCCCGCGCACCGACCGCGGCCGGCTCAGGTGCACGGCCCAGCTGACGGTCGACGGCACGGAGCACGCCTGGGCCGCGGGCGACGCCGCCGCCGTACCCGACGTCACGGCGGCCGAACCCGGCGCCGAGACCGCCCCCAACGCCCAGCACGCGGTCCGCCAGGCCCGCACCCTCGGCGACAACATCGTGCACTCCCTGCGCGGCGAGCCCCTGGAGACGTACGCGCACAAGTACGTCGGCTCGGTCGCCTCCCTCGGCCTGCACAAGGGAGTCGCCCAGGTCTACGGGCGGCGGCTGAAGGGCTACCCTGCCTGGTTCATGCACCGCGTGTACCACCTCAGCCGGGTGCCCACCTTCAACCGCAAGGCCCGGGTGCTCGCCGAATGGACCCTCGCCGGACTCTTCAAACGCGAGATCGTCTCGCTCGGCTCACTCGAACACCCCCGAGCGGAGTTCGAACTGGCGGCCGGTGGAAAGCCCCCTCACGACCCCTCCGACGACCCGAAGGGGTCGTCCTGACCCGACCCGGGAACTCCACGGCGCGACCCGGCGTCTGACGGTTGTCGCTCGCCACGGCCCGCTCCCTGCCAGACTGCCCCACGACATCGGACGGGCCACCCGCCCGCCCCAGCACCCACGAGGCCTTCCCCAAGTGAACTTCACGCGCTGGAGCGCCCGGCTCCCCGGAACGCAGCGCCGCGCCGCCGCGCGGACCGAGACGGCGGTCCCCCCGGACCGGCGGGGGGAAGGCTCCGTGCCCGCGGCCCGCGCCGGGCGGTCCGCCGACGGCACACCCCCGGTGCCCGCGGTCGACGAACTGCCCGCGCGTGAAGTGCTCGACCGCGTCCCGGCCCTCGTCGCCCTCGTCCACGGCCCGGACCACCGCATCGCCTACGTCAACGACGCCTACACGGCGGCCTTCGGCACCAGGCCCACCTGCGCCCCGGCCCGCGAGGCCCTGCCCGAACTCGCCGAACTGGGTCTGCTCCCGCTGCTCGACCAGGTACTGCGCAGCGGCAGACCCCGCACCCTGAAGTCCCGCAAGGCCGTCGACGGCCGCTCCTACACCTTCACCTGCACCCCCGTCGCCGAGGACGGCGCCCGCGGCGCCGGCGTACTGGTCTTCGCCACGGACGTCACCGACCACGCCGAGGCCGCCGAACGCCTGCGCGCCAGCGAGCGCCGCCAGCGGGAAACCGCCGTCACCCTCCAGCGCTCCCTCCTCCCGCAGGAACTGGAACAGCCCGACGACCTGCGTATCGCCGCCACCTACCAGCCCGGCGGCACCGAGGCGGCGGTCGGCGGCGACTGGTACGACGTGATCACCCTCGGCGGCGGCCGCACCGCCCTGGTCATCGGCGACGTCATGGGCCGCGGGGTGCGGGCCGCAGCCGTCATGGGCCAGCTCCGCACGGCCGTCCGTGCCTACGCCCGCCTGGACCTCCCCCCGCACGAGGTGCTCCAGCTCCTGGACGGCCTGGCCACCGAGATCGACCCCAACCAGATCGCCACCTGCTGCTACGCCGTCCACGACCCCAACGAGGGCCGCCTGGTGTACGCCTCCGCGGGCCATCTGCCGATCCTGGTCCGCGACGAGAACGGCACCGTCTCCCGCACCGACGAACCCACCGGCCCGCCCCTCGGCACCGGCGGCTGGATGCACTCCTCCGGCTCCATCGCCCTCGGCCCCGGCGCCACGGCCGTCCTGTACACGGACGGCCTGGTCGAGCGCCGGGACGCCGACCTGGACGAGGGCATCGCCTCGCTCGCCGGCGCCCTCGCCGGGGCCACCGGCACCCCGCAGGTCGTCTGCGACCGCCTGGTCCGCTCGGCCGGGGTCACCGCCGACCACGACGACGACGTGGCCGTCCTCGTCCTCCAGCACCCCGCCCGGACGGGCCCCGACGGCGAACTGTTCCGCAACGCGGCTCTGGAACTCCTCGGCGGTGTGGAAGCGGCTCCCCGCGCGCGTGCCTTCGCCTCCGGCGTCCTCACCAGCTGGCGCTTCCCCACCGAGCTGCACGACCTCGGCGTCCTCGCCGCCAGCGAACTGGTCGCCAACAGCCTCCAGCACGGCACCCCGCCCATGCGGCTCAGACTCCGCCGCACCGACCGCCGCCTCATCGTGGAGGTCACCGACGGGGACGACCACCTGCCCCGGCGCCGCCGCGCGGAACCCGGCGACGAGTCCGGCCGGGGCATCGCGATCGTGGCGACGATCGCCACCAGCTGGGGCTGCCGCCGCACCCCGGGCGGCGGCAAAGCGGTGTGGTGCGAGTTCGTACTGCCCAAGCGCTGAACACCGCCGAGCACCGCCTGCCCCGCCGTCGCTGCCGGCGGGGCAGCGACGGCGACGGCGACGGACGCCTTACGCCTCCGCGGCCACCGGCTCCGTGGGCGCCCCACCGCGCGTGACCACCCGGCTGGTCCGCGCCGACCACGGCTGGTCCTGTACGGCGGTGAGCTGCCGCCCCAGTCGCAGCGCCAGGCAGGTGATCCCCAGCGAGAACAGCAGGAAGATCACGACGTACGGCGCGGGCAGCGAGGCACCCAGGGGCCCGCCCACGGCCGGGCCGACCGCCAGCGCCAGCTGCTTGACCAGTGCGAACGCCGAGTTGTACTGCCCGGCCATGCCCTCCGGCGCCAGATCGGCGACCAGCGGCGCGACCGTCGGCGACAGCATCGCCTCGCCCAGCCCGAAGAGCGCGTACGTCGACACGAACGCGGCCGTGGCCATCTCCTGGCTGCCGTGCCCCAGCCCCGCGTAACCGGCGGTCAGCCAGGCCACGGCCCAGATCAGCCCGACCCCGGCGATCACCCGGGACCGGCGCCGCCGCTCCACGAACTTCAGCACGGCGAACTGGGCCACCACGATCATCAGGGTGTTCGCGGCCAGGGCCGTCCCCAGCGCCGAGGTGGATATCCCGGCGGCCTCCACGCCGTACGCGCTCAGCCCCGACTCGAACTGTCCGTAGCAGGCGAAGAACAGCACGAAGCCCAGCACGCACAGCTGCACCATCGTCCGGTTACCGAGCAGCTGCTTCCAGCTGCCCTTCGCCGACCGCGCGGGCGCGTCCTCGATCCGCGGCGAGTGCGGCATGCGCACGGTCGCCACCACGCCGACCAGCAGCAGGAACATGGCCGCCTCGATCGCGAACAGCAGCGTGAACGAGGACACGTGGGTGGTGTCGACGAGGTGGCCGCCGATGAGACCGCCGACGCCGAGCCCCAGGTTCTGGAGGAAGAACTGCGTCGCGAACGCCCGCGAGCGGGTGTCCGCCGTCGAGCAGTCCACGATCATCGTGGCCAGGGCCGGCTGCATCACGGCCTGTCCGGCGCCGAGCGCCGCGGCGGACAGCAGCACGGTGGTGGCGCCGGCCGCGAGACCGAGGCTCAGCGCGCCCAGGGCGGCGGTCACCAGAGCGGCGACCAGGACCGGCAGCGGGCCGCGCCGCACGATCGCCCGGCCGGCGAACGGCAGCACGATCAGCGCGGCCACGGCGAAGACGGCGAGTACCAGTCCCGCTGTCATGGCTCCCAGTCCCCGCACCTGCGCCACATAGACGTACAGGTAGGGGACGGTGAAGCCGAGCCCGAACGCGCTGAGTGCGTTGCCCACGTGGATCCGGCGCATCGCTGCGCCCATCGCCCTGGTCACGTTCACCTCTTCCACTAGTTAGACCTGAAGACTTCGAAGCTAAAGACTACACATCGAAGGACTTCGAGGCAAAGGAGGTGCGTGCGATACTGCATCCATGGCCGACACTCCCGGCGTCGCCGAGCCGACACTCGAAGAACAGATCGCCGCTTACCAGCGCGAGTTCCAGGGCCTCGACCCCCAGGTCGAGAAGATCGTGTCGGCGCTCTCCCGGCTGAACCGCCGCATGAACGTCGCGTACGGCCGCCAGACCGCCGCCCTCGGCATCAGCAACGCCGAGTGGGAGGTCCTCAAGGCACTCGTACTGGCCGGCGCCCCGTACCGCATGGGCCCCGGTGAACTGGCCAAGGGGCTCGGCCTCACGCCGGCCGCCATGACCCACCGGATCGACCGCATGGTCGCCGAGGGTCTGGTCACCCGGGAGCGCGACGAGTCCAACCGCGTCCGGGTCATCGTCGAGCTGACCCCCGACGGTCGTGAGAAGTGGCTGGAGGCGATGCGCATGGCGACCGTGTTCGAGGAGGACCTGCTGCAGGACCTGACCCCGGTGGAGCGCGTCGTGCTCGGCGAGGTCCTGACCCGGCTCCTGCGCAGGGTGGAACACGCCCAGCCGGATGCCGGCGGGCGGCTCAGCGACCTCGACTGAACCGCCACCGCAGCCGACGGAAAAGATCTTGACAGCAGGGTATTGACACGCCCCTGTCCGATCCGTAGAGTTCTTCGGGTTGCCGCAGAGCCGTAACGGTTCTGCGACGGCACCTCAGCCGCCTCGAGCGGCACTCTCAAACACCAGCACGATCTCCTGACCGGGTTGATTTCGGCATGCTCGAATTCAATTCGAATAGGGACTGGGCGGCCCGATTGGGAATCGCCGAGTGGATCCGCTAAGGTTTGGGACGTCGGAACGGCCAAGCGGCCGGGAGGACAAGCCCCCTGACTGGGAGTCAGACACCGAAAGGGTCTGATAGAGTCGGAACCGCCGGAAAGGGAAACGCGGAAGCGGGAACCTGGAAAGCACCGAGGAAATCGGGTCGAGAAAAGATCTGATAGAGTCGGAAACGCAAGACCGAAGGGAAGCGCCCGGAGGAAAGCCCGAGAGGGTGAGTACAAAGGAAGCGACCGTTCCTTGAGAACTCAACAGCGTGCCAAAAGT